>CAMCBW010000017.1 GCA_945873105.1 Tangfeifania diversioriginum | reverse complement strand
AGAGGAAATTGTTTCATAAACTCATGATTTTAATGAAGTTAAATTAACTTCAGAGTGCAATATTATGTCCTCATTTAGGACAGAAAGCTACATTGACTTGATAATGAGATATTTTCAAAAAGATTATTCAAAAGATTTATAGAGGAAATGGGCTAATGTGGTGCAACCATCTTCGACCAATTTGGTTAATAACCATTCTATTCAAATTTACACAAATATTTTTCAAACAAACAACTTCTCTGTTGCACTCCAATCATTAAAATGTTCAGAATAAAAGGGTCAGGAATACTCAAATTTTTGAGTCTTGCATTTGGCATCTTTCCAAAAGATTGTACATTTGCCAATCGGTGAATCGGGGTGTAGCGCAGCTTGGTAGCGCGCGTCGTTCGGGACGACGAGGCCGCAGGTTCAAATCCTGTCACCCCGACTTAAAGGTACTGTAAATCAATTAGTTACATAGTTATGTACCGACTTATGTACCAAAACAGAAAAAGGTTTTCAGAAATGGCAACCTTTTTTATTGATCTCCTGATTTTATTTTTCAAACATTCGTACGGTTCATGTCCCGCCCTGGGTACTAAGAAGATTCGATAAAACTCTGTTTAACAGTTATTTATCGAAGCTTTTTTATTTGCTACTGTAACCCTACTGAAACATTTTACTTTTGAACTGAAAAAGTGACCTTAGGAAATATGTGAATTAATAATAAGACTGAACTAAGTCGCTATTTTTGGTCGTTGTGACATTTATTTTAGAGCATCTGACTCATAATCAGGGGGTCGTAGGATCATGCCCTACTGGGCCCACCCTCAAAATCAAACACTTACAAGGTCGACTTGTAGGTGTTTTGTTTTTCACGCCAGGAAGGCGCCAGGATTTAGGGGATTTTAGAGGTAAAGGTAAAACCTCCTAATCTATTTCAAATAAATCTGGTTACCTTTGAATTGGCTGATTCTCCTTCATGAATTTTGGTACTGGGCGGGGATTTGCAGTATTGTATATCCGTTTGAATAACTTATGCTAAAAAAAATCTTTCTCATTGCACTGTTAGTTCATTTTCTCGCTTCGTTATGCTTCGGCATAACTTTTAGAAAATATGACATGAGTACAGGGCTTAGCCATAATTCGGTATTGTGCATAACTCAGACGAAGGACGGCTTAATTTGGATTGGCACCAGAGATGGGCTTTGCCAGTTTGATGGCAATACATATACTTTTTTTAAACAAGATTTTGATGATAAAAACAGCATTTCCAATAACTCTGTCAATTGTCTTTATGAGGCATCCAATGGTGACTTATGGATTGGTACAACCATGGGACTCAACCGTTATTCAAAAGATAATGAGATATTTCAAAGATATTTTATCCAAAGTGGCGGCCAAGGATTATCGCACAATTACATCCGTTCAATTTTAGAAACTCTGGAAGGGAAAATTCTGATTGGTTCACCTGCCGGAATTGATATTTTTGATTCAGTCACCAATTCTTTCAGAAATGTGCCCATTGAAAAGAAAATGAGTGGCAAACTTAACAGCATAACTTGTTTTTACAAGGATAGTAAAGGCCGAATTTTAGTTGGATCACGGACTGGACTTTACATTTATAATAAGGGAAGTCTGGTAAATGTTACCTTTTCAAAAGAGGTGAGATTAAAAACTACTGAGTTCGAAATCCGGGATATTAAAGAGGACTTCGATGGTAAAATTTGGTTAGCCACCGAAGAAAATGGAATACTAATTTTAACACTTCATTCAGATATTGCGGATTTAACTGCTCAATACAATGCCTCGAACAGCAAAATTATTTCCAATCAAGTACGAAAGTTGTTTTTCAATAAAGAGGAGGTATGGATTGGAACCTTGGATGGATTAAGTATCCTAAATCTGAATAATCAATCATTTTCCAATTTTCAATATGCATCCAATAACCCCAAAGGTATTAGCAACAATTCCATCCGGGATATTTTTGGTGACAATCAGGGAGGAATTTGGTTGGCAACCTATGCAGGCGGGATCAACTATTTCCACCGGCAGAACAATCTCTTCCCTCATTTTGAAGTGACAACCGAGGATGGCAACATTCAAATTACAAATGTCATAGCAGGCCTATTGGAAAAAGAAAATGGAGACTTGTTTATAGCTACCGATGGAGGTGGACTAATCCTTCAGAAATTCCTCAAAAAAACCCCTAGCCATTTCTTATATCAGGCTGGAAAAAACAGTCTGATCCATAACAATATAAAATCAATTGCCCAGGACAATAACGGCAATTTGTGGCTAGGCACAATCAATGGTCTCAGTTTATTCAACATTCAAACCAATCACTTTACCAATTACCAGAACCAACCAGAAAGTAACAATACCTTGATTGATAATCGGATTCTTTCCGTACTGGTTGATGACAAGGGTTTAGTTTGGCTTGGCACCAATGGTAGTGGAATTCAGATATTGGATCCGGAAACATCACTTTTTCAACAAGTTCCGGTAGCAGAGGCAAAAAATGTGAATGTAATTATGGCAGATCGTCGTAACCGTTTTTGGATAGGCCATCAGGCAGGTTTAGCATGTATCGACGGAAGTAGCCTGAAAAAAATTGATCTTACTCCCTATTTAGCCCAATTACCTTTCGCCCTTCAGTATGTTCAATCTCTTTATGAAGATCATCTCGGAAGGATCTGGATTGGAACCCAGGGATTTGGGTTATTTCTCATAATTAAGGACAAGATATTTTCGTTCAATACAGAAGATGGTCTCCCAAATAGCACGATAAATGGTGTTGTAGAAGATGACATGGGCCAATTTTGGGTCTCTTCCAACAAAGGACTATCGAGAGTAATCATCTCTGAAACAGAGGGCAGAATACCTCAATTAGCGGTTAAGACTTTCACGAAAGATCAGGGATTGCAGGGATTTCAATATATGCCAATGAGTTTTTTCAAAACAAAAACCGGCGAAATATACTTTGGAGGAGTTAACGGATACAACAAATTTAATCCCTCGACCATTCAGGTTGATGATTTTTTCCCTGCGATCATGATTTCAGACTTTTCGTTCAGATCGAAGAACAAGGAGGGGATTATTCATTGGCCACTTAAGAGTCAAATCAAAGAAAAGGAGGAAATAAGCTTAAATTACCAATACCGGGATATTTCGGTTGACTTTTGGGGGATAAATTTTATCGATCCCGGAAATACCTTTTACCGTTACCGGCTATTAAATTTCGATAATGGTTGGATTAATCTGGGAACTCAACATACCATCAATTTTAATTACCTTCCTGCTGGTAAATACGAATTGCAGCTGCAAGCCACTACGAATCCTGAAACCTGGGATACGAAATATCAATCGTTGCAGTTTACGATCCTGCCTCCATGGTGGATGACAGTTTGGGCATTTTCAGGTTATCTGATTTTGCTAATTCTGCTTTTGACAATATTTTTCCGATTGTCCAAGCGATGGGTAAACCTAAACAATCAGCTTGCCATGGAACACTTCCAACGTGAAAAGGAAGAAGAGTTACATCAGATGAAGTTAAAGTTTTTTACGGATGTTTCACACGAGTTGCGTACCCCTTTGACATTAATTGTTTCACCACTGGAACAGATAATTAAACAATCTGACCTGAATAGTCGTCTAAGAAACCAACTTATGCTCATCCAAATAAATGGTGTCAGAATGATGAGGTTGATCAATAAAATATTAGATCTTAGGCGTTTAGACGCTGGATATGACAAATTACAAGCAGCAGAAGGTGATATAGTGAAGTTTTTGGAAGAGACAAGTCTCGCCTTTAAAGAGACAGCCAACATCAAAAACATAGATTTCAGATTTGAATCGGAGGTGCCCTCACTTCACCTTTATTTCGACAGGGATAAAATGGAGATGATTCTTTACAATTTATTATCCAATGCCATAAAGAATACGCCAGACCAAGGTAAAATTACGCTAAAACTGAATTTGGCAGATGTGGATGCTTATCCAGTTTTCAAGAATAGTCCGACGCAAGGAGAGCGGTGCGCAGTTATATGTGTTGCAGACACAGGCAGAGGAATTCCTACCGATTTGCGGGATCGAATCTTCGAACGCTTTTTTATCTCAAGTCCAAAAGAGGGCCGTTTCCCATTGGACTCGGGTGTTGGTCTAGAGCTTACCAGACGACTGGTCGAACTTCATAAGGGGCATATAACCCTGGAGAGTCAGGAAAGAACAGCTGAAAAAGAGGGTTATTCCTGCTTTTCCGTGCTATTCCCTCTTGGGAAGGACCATCTGGCAGAAGAGGAGATGAATGCAGGATTTAAGAACAGCGAAGATTCTTCATTGTATACTATCACTATGATGGCGAATGAGATACAGGACATAACGATGCCTGAATCCGAAGACCTTGAACTATCTGGTCATATTATTTATCCCGCAGTAAAGACAAAGCTTTTGGTTGTTGAGGATAATACAGAGGTGAGAAGCTTCATCAAAAGTCTTTTCTCCGGCCATTATTATGTTGATGAAGCAGGGGACGGGAAAGAAGGATTAGAAAAAGCAATAGAAAATGTTCCTGACTTGATCATTTGTGATATTATGATGCCGGAAATGGATGGAATGGAGCTCTGCAAAAGAATCAAGATGGATATCCGAACCAGTCATATTCCGGTTATTTTACTGACAGCCAGAACCGCCATCACCTTTAAATACGAAGGTTTGGAAACCGGGGCAGATGATTATATTACCAAACCTTTCAGCGCCGAATATTTGCAACTTCGGGTACAAAACCTTATTCGTCAGCGCGAAACACTGCGAAATCATTTTGCCCACGAGATGATCTGCGACCCCGCCAAAATTACTGTCACCTCTGTCGATGAAAGATTGCTGAAGAAAGCCGTTGATTATATTGGGGAGCACATGTCTGATTCATCCTTAAGCGTCAGAAATTTAAGCACGGAATTGGGGTTAAGCAGAGTGCACCTGTATCGGAAGATAAAAGCGCTGACCAATCTGACTGCTGTTGAATTTATCCGTAGTATCAAGTTAAAAAGAGCTGCCTCTCTGCTTAGGGATAATAATTTGAACGTCAATGAAGTACGTTCGATGGTGGGATTTGATGATGTAGACTATTTCCGGAACTGTTTCAAACAGCAATTTGGGCAGTCTCCCTCCGATTATTCAAAAAAATTCGGAAAAGAATTATAGTTCAGATAATTAGCCTCTTAGGTTGTTCGTGTGATTCTATAATCCCTCCAGGTAACATTTGACATGTAAATCTGTTACATCTTGTGTACCTTTTGTAACATTCACCCTTCGTTTCTGTTACACCCATTTCCCGGTCCCCAATTATTTCCTTCCTAATTTTGAACAGACCAAACTATCTCAGAAATTGTGGATCCTGCAAAAAAAAAAATAGTCATTCAACTAGCCTCAATCGCTTTTCTCATATTGCTTTTCGGCCTCTTTCTTATCAGTATTATAATTCGTTTTAATTAATCAAATTAAACCTTATGAAGCAAAAACAAGTATTTAGAAAAAATGGATTGATCATTCTCCTGTTATGTTGGGGAATAGTCAGTTTTGCACAAAATCGAACTATCAATGGTAAAGTTACAGAACTCACTGGTGGTACTCTACCTGGAGTTACGGTTTCTGCGAAGGGGACTACAACAGGTACAATTACAGATGTCAATGGTTACTATTCATTAACACTTAGTGCCAATGTTAAAACCCTTGTATTCTCATTTGTTGGGATGAAAACAACAGAAGTGCAAGTTGGTGCTTCTTCCTCCATTAATATAACCCTTAGCCCAGATATGGTAAGTGTGGATGAGGTTGTAGTGGTTGGGTATGGTACGCAAAAGAAAAGTGATATTACGGGTTCAGTTGTATCATTGAAGAACGAAGTTCTTGAATCTAAGCCACAAATTAATCTTGAGCAGATGCTTCAGGGAACAATGGCCGGGATGACTGTTACTGTAGACGGGTCGAGTGCCGAAAAATCATCTAACACCATGCTTATCCGTGGAATAAATTCGATTACAGCGTCAAATTCTCCATTAATAATCTTGGACGGAATTCCATTTTCAGGGAATTTATCAGAATTGAATCCTAAGGATATTGAATCCATCGAAGTTTTAAAAGATGCCTCTTCGGCAGCCATTTATGGTTCAAGAGGATCAAACGGAGTAATACTTATTACTTCTAAAAAGGGGAAAGCCGGAGAAATGAGAGTAAATTATGTCGGCTCTTTTTCGATTGATCAGGTAGTAAATGTACCCGATTTAATGGATGGAAAAACTTTTTACGAAACAAAAACCGCCAGAGGGCTTACTACCACAGCCATTGAAGACGAAGGCTACCAGAGCGGAAGGAGTACCGATTGGGTTGATCTGGCTACCCAAACAGGCTCCAGCCAACAGCATAATCTGTCATTCATGGGCGGATCTGAAAAAACAAAGTATTTCATTTCTATGGCTTATGTTAATTCAGAAGGTATTGCAATAGGCGATAATTTTAAACGCTATACTTTCAGAATAAATCTGGATCATAAAATTCTGCCGTGGATTACATTTAGTACAAATACGCAATATGGCTATTACGACAGAAGTGGAAATTCTGCGAATTTCTCTACTGCATTCACTATGAATCCTTTGGGAATTCCTTACAACGACGACGGAAGTATTAGAATGGAAACCTGGGAGGATGGTGTGTATGCAGCAAATCCACTCCTTAATTTACTGAACGAAAACAGCAATATAACCAGGCGATTTTCAACCAATAACAATTTATTGTTTGATTTTCCCTTTGTGAAAGGATTAACCTATAATTTTAACACCGGTTATGATTTTCGCTCGAGTTTAAATCAAACCTACCGTGGCAGAAATACACTTACCGGGAAAAAGGTTAAAGGGAGTCTTGATTCAGACAATGGATACCAGGAAAACTGGATTATTGAAAACATCCTGACTTATAAAAAAGAATTCGACAGACACTCACTGTTTTTAACAGGACTTTATAGCGCACAGAGCGAATGGGCAGAAAATCACAATATCCATGCTGAAGGATTCCCCAATGATGTAATGACCTATTATCAGGCAAATAAAGCCAATTTGATTGAACCTTCCGATTCTTATCGAAAAGTAACACATCTATCGCAAATGCTTCGAGCAAATTATGGGTTCGACTCACGCTATCTTTTAACATTAACCGTGCGCAGAGATGGATATTCAGCATTCGGTGAAGACAGTAAGTTCGGCCTTTTCCCTTCTGCGGCAGTGGGTTGGAATATTACCAAAGAACGATTTATGAAAGATGTTAAGGAAATTAATGTACTAAAGTTGCGTCTTTCATATGGTGTGAATGGAAATGAGGCTGTTTCTTCCTATTCAACACTTCCTAGCTTATCTTCTTATGATTTTGTAGATGGAAGTGACGGAACACTATTTGGTTTTTATCCGAGCCGCCTGGGAGATCCATCTTTAGGTTGGGAAACCACCACCTCATTTAACACGGGTGTTGATTTTGGCCTATTTAACAACAGGTTGAAGGGTCTTGTTGATGTCTATTGGTCGAGAACAACAGATCTTCTTTTGAGCAAATCGATTTCAAATGTAAATGGGACCGGATCCATCATTCAAAATATAGGTGAAACTGCCAACAATGGATTTGAAATACAGCTTTCATCAGTCAATATTCATAAATCAAAATTTAAATGGACAACCGATTTTAATATCTCTCATTACAATTCTAAAATTGTTAATGTGGGTTTAACTGATGAGGAGGGCAATTATATCGACGATGTTGATAGTCGTTGGTTTATTGGTGAGCCAGTGGTCGTTAACTATGATTATGTTTTCGATGGAATTTACCAGGAAAACATGAAGGCAACCCCCCAGGGAGATGTAGTGGCCGGAGATATTAAATATTTAAATGCCAATGCCAGTGATAACGTAATTACTCCCGATGACAAGCAGATTATTGGACGAAGAATACCTGATTTTGTCGCCGGAATGACCAATACTTTTCAGTACAAAAACTGGACATTTAGTTTTTTCCTGAATTCGGTAATGGGAATTACCAAAGCAAACGATTTATTATACACCAATGATAACGATATGCGGTTGAACCGATACAATGTTACCTTCTGGACAGCAGAAAACCAAAGCAATGTATATCCGAGAAATGACAGACACGCTAGTATTAATAAGTTTAGTATGCCTTTTTACCGTAATTCAGATTTTTTAAGGTTACAAGACATATCTTTGAGCTATAGGGTACCTGACCAAGTTGCAAAGAAACTTAAACTTAAAAATGTTGAGGTATTTACTAATATCAAAAACCTTGCAACCTGGACAAATTGGGTAGGTTTGGACCCTGAATTTTCAGACCAGGCTGCTGTTCCACAAACA
Source organism: Tangfeifania diversioriginum (assembly GCA_945873105.1). Classification (GTDB taxonomy): domain Bacteria; phylum Bacteroidota; class Bacteroidia; order Bacteroidales; family Prolixibacteraceae; genus CAINVV01. The sequence goes on along the minus strand of CAMCBW010000017.1, from coordinate 93,790 downwards.
TCAACTTATCTGTTTGGTGTAAAGATTGGTTTGTAATATTATAAATTTTAGAAAGATGAAAAAATTATTCATATTGTTTACATTATTTTCGGCACTAATGCTGAACTCGTGTAATGAGCAGGAATTTCTTAAAGAAGAACCTCGCGATAATATCTTCGCAGATAACCTGTATCTTGATTACGATGGTTTTGTGAACGGCTTAAATTCCCTTTATAGTTTGATCCGTGAAGACCGACTTTCACAAAACAATTCCACAAGGGCTTCCTTATGGCAAATGGGTTGCGACAATGCATTTGTAAATGGTGGTGCCGCTGCACTTGATCCATTTAACAATTATAACAATCTGCATTCAGAAAATGGGATAGTTGTGGCAAATTTCAACTGGCTCTACCAAATAGTCAATTCGGCAAATATGATAGTTAGCCGGGCCGAAAACAAAGAGGTTGACTGGCTTGGTGGTAGCGCTGCGGCAGATTTGTTAAATAAAAATAAAGTAATTGGGCAGGCCAGATTAATGCGTGCCTGGGCATACAGGCATTTACGTTATGGTTGGGGTCCAGTTCCGCTTAGCCTTGAGGAAATTACGGGGCTAACCTACCGTAACGACTGGAATCGGGCTTCAATTGAAGAGCTGAATGCTCAAATGGAGATTGATCTGACATTTGCACGTGACAACCTGAAAATGAAAGAAGCAACCGGAATGGTCAACAGCGCAGTTGCAAGTACCATGCTGGCAGAGTTATACCTGGATATGGGGAAAAACGACAAGGCAGAAACCGAAGCATTACGCGTAATTAACAGTGGAGATTATAGCCTGATGACTTCTCGTTTCGGAATTAACACAACAAAACCTGGCAATGCTTACGCAGATATTTTCGATAATCCTACACCTGAAATGGGGAATAAGGAAGTCTTGTGGGTGCAGAATAATGCTTATGCTGATGTGGTAGGTAGTGCCAATAATTATATGAAAAATGCCTGGTTTAGCTATTATTCAAAGGATGCAAAATTAAAAAAGTATGATTTGGATATGCTATATACTTATAACGGAGGAAAAGGTGCTGGTCGTCTTTCTGTATCCGATTCTGCTTTTGCCTGGTATCAATCTTTTGATGACAGGTATTCAGAATTCTGCGTTAAGAAATACTATGTCTATCCAACAGATGCTTCAGGTACTACTGTTCTAACTGTTCAATATACAAATATGACCTACAAAACTCCGGCTAATCTCGAAGATCATTACTTGTGGCCATGGGTAAGAAAGTGGGAATACAACGATCCATATATCTTGGACAATGCTTCCAATGCCGGGCAATACGATGACCAGATGTTTATGAGGTTGGCTGAAACCTACCTGCTTGCGGCAGAAGCGCTGATGAAACAAAACAAAACTACGCTAGCCATCACTTACCTGAATGCGGTAAGGGCCAGGTCACATGCTTCAGCAATCACTGCTGCTCAGGTCAATCTCGATTTTATCCTGAAAGAGCGCTCAAGAGAATTGGTTACCGAGGAATACCGCAAGCACACCTTGGTTAGGACAGGTAAGTTCTATGAATGGGCAATCAAATATAATCCACGTCTGGATGCAAGTACCGTAAATGCCTGGAACGATCGATTCCCAATTCCTCAAGGAATTATCGATTCAAACACAGGAGCTAAAATGGAGCAAAATCCGGGATATAATTAAAGTATTTTTAGTTTAGTAAATAGTCGATTGGTCGGGGTCTATTTCACAATGACCCTGACCTATTGTTTTGAATCAATTAATTGTGAAAATAAGTCCTAAAATATTTATTAATGAAACGAATATGTTGCTTGACAACGTCCAAAAGAATGATACTAATTTCAGCAACATGGAGTTCTATAGTACCTTTAAAAAAAATATTATAGCATGAAAAAATCATCTGTTGCATTATCCTTAATTACTATTGCTTTTTGCGGCTCACCTTTGTTTAGTAGTTCACAAAATCCCAATATTGTATTGGTAATGGCCGATGACCTTGGCTGGGGTGATGTTGGCTACAACGGGAACAAAGAGATAAAAACTCCAAATCTCGATCAAATGTCGAAGGATGGCATACAATTTACCCGGTATTACACTGCAGCTCCTCTTTGTTCCCCTACCCGGGGTAGTATCTTAACAGGAAGACACCCTTTTCGCTTCGGTGTTCTGGCCGCTCACACGGGTGGGATGAGACAAGGGGAAGTCACCATTCCTGAAATATGTAAAAAAAATGATTATGCTACCGGTTTTTTTGGAAAATGGCATTTGGGTTGGGTCGAACCGGAAGAAGTTGAAAATAAGGCTTTTTATTCACCACCCTGGCAACACGGGTATGATGAAGCATTTGCCACCAAGAGTGCGGTGCCAACATGGAACCCAACAAAAACACCGCCAAAATGGAAAGGTTTCGGGTCAAACGAGGATGGTTCATGGGGCGGTTCAAGATATGTGCATAATGGAACAGTTGTAACCGAAAACCTCGATGGCGACGATAGCAGAGTGATTATGGATAGGGCTATACCATTTATTAAAAAATCAGTGAAAGAAGGAACTCCTTTTTTTGCCACTATCTGGTTTCATGCCCCTCATGAGCCTGTGGTTGCCGGTCCGAAATATCTAGAGATGTACAAAAACCTTGAGCCAGAGTTAAAAAGACATTATTATGGTTGCATAACTGCTCTGGATGAACAGGTTGGACGTTTGCGACAGACCCTGAAGGAAATGGGTATCGAAAAAAATACCATGATCTTTTTCTCAAGCGACAATGGCCCTGCCGATCCGATGGTGAAAGCCGGCGTTGGCTCGGCCGGACCATTCAGGGGTCATAAGCATATGATTTATGAAGGAGGGATCAGGGTTCCCTCTTTGCTGGTCTGGCCGGGGACCATCGAAGCAAATAAAAAAGTCGATACCCGCATGTGTTCATACGATTACTTGCCGACCATTGTCGATTTGGCCAATCTCAAAAATAAAATGAAAGAACAATATTTCATTGATGGCATCAGCATGAAACCTGCCATTTCTGGCACCGGAATGGTTCGTGACACCACCATTTTTACAGCCTGGATGCGGCTATATGACGACGTTTATGGTCGGGCGCTCGTAGGCGAACGTTTTAAATTAATTATTCCGGAACATTCAAAAATACCCGAATTGTATGACTTGAAAAATGACCCATATGAAAAAGTGAATGTGATTGATAAATTTCCGGTAATTGCCGATGCCATGCTTAAAGAACTGGCCGCATGGGAAAAATCATTTACAGATAGCCAGAACGGGAAGGATTATGCATATTAACTGATTTTTAATAGGGTGTTTAAAATCAAAAATCATGGCAGTAAAACGAATTACAGCAGAAGTACCGGTTGAACCTTTTCATCTTAATCAATATTCGCCGGGCAGTCTTGTCATGCCGATAGCAAAAGATATTTGGGGTGAAAATGGGAACCAATGGAAAAGCAGTTTCCTGATTTGGAAAAATCATGGCTACACCAACGATGGGAACCTGATCATTGGCTACCTGGAACTGGAACAAAAAAGAATTCAGGGTAAATTAGTTGAGATTTCATTTATTGAAAAAAGGATTCATTCCGGAGGTAGAGAAAATATGATGGAAGGGAAGCTAGTTGCAGACTCTTCCAATAGATTTGCCCCGGTCAGATGGGAACTTTCGAGTCACTTTGTTGACAACAACGGTGTGGTCGTTCCAAATCTGAATTTTCATCAAAAAGCGGAAGTCGAATCCGACCGAATGATCCTGATCAATAACGGGAAAAGAGTGAGTGTCGATCATGAAGGTAATCTGCAACACGAGTTTAGCTTAATCAGGTCTTTCTACGCACCTGACTTTTCAGCTTCCAAACCTGGCTCCTTTCTTTTCCTTGAAAACGCATTAATTTCCAAATCAGGACATCATCTGAAAGAAGCAGCGGAATTGAACCAGTCATTGAATGGCCGAAAGTTGAAATGTATCCTGCAAACTGGTTATGGCATCAATCCAATTGAATATTATTTGGATGAAAATAATATGCTTCTGGCAGCGATCTCAGGTTTTAATGCTAAAATTTACAATCCTGAAGCAGCTGCTGTTTACAGGGAGTTTAGCAAAAATGCCATTAAATTTTCTTCTGAAGAGTAAAGATGAATGATAAACCCATCGTTTCCAATTTTTAATTATTTCCTATGAAACGAACATGTTGCTTCACAACATCAAAGAGAATGATAATAATTATGGCAACATGGAGTTCCATCACTACCATTAAAAAACAAATTATTATAGTATGAAAAGAAGATCATTTTTAAAACTAACAGCAGCCGGGACAACCGTAGTCGCAGGATCTTCAATGTTGATGGCCAGTGCAGGAAAACCGGCCGTTAAAAAGAAGCCAAACATTCTGTTAATCATTACTGATCAGCAACACATTGATACGATCAGCGCTCTGGGGTGCAAATACATCAGTACGCCCGCAATGGATGAATTGGCAAATACCGGCACCAGTTTTCTGGAGTCCTATTGTCCCGATCCCGTTTGCTCACCTTCAAGAGCTGCCATTTTTACAGGAAGGATGCCGAGCGAAACCGGGGTATATAACAATGGAGCCTCAATTCGGAAAAGCATGCCAAACATGGGCGAATGGTTTCGGGATCAGGCCGGATATCAAACAATTTATGGCGGTAAATGGCACTTGCCCGGATACACTACTCCTGATGTAAATGGATTTGAAGTCTTGGCCTGCGGCTGGAGCGGACCAGGTTCTGCTCTCGACAGTAGCGTTTCACTTGCTTGTGAATCGTGGTTGAGAAACAAAAGTGACAACCAGCCATTTCTTATGGTGGCCTCATACATTCAGCCTCACGATATTTGTGAATGGTTGCGACTTAACGTAACCAGCAAGGGGAGCCGCTTTGAGGAGATTAAGAATGAATTGCCTCCGCTTCCTGAAAACTTCAACTTTAATTTCGAAGAATCTGAAATGTACCAGAATGCCAGAAAATCGAGGGAACCAGCCTTGGGAAACTGGTCAGAAGACCACTGGCGTTATTACCGCTGGAGCTATTTCAGGAATGTTGAAATGGTTGATGCTGAAATAGGCCGTTTGCTTAAAACATTGAAAGAAACCGGATTGCGAAACGACACCATTGTTGTCTTAACTTCCGATCATGGAGAAGGCATGGGGCATCATCAAACGGTGCGAAAAAGTACCACCTACGATGAATCGGCAAAAGTCCCGTTGATCATTTCCTGGCCCGGGAAATTGAAGCAAAAACAGGTGAATAAGAATGATTTGGTGAGTGGCTATGACATAATGCCAACGCTTTGTGATTTGGCAGAAATCCAAAAGCCTGACAAACAAGTTGGATTAAGTTTGAGGCCTGTACTTGAAAATTCGGCAAATCTCGATCGTGAATTTGTTGCGATGGAAGCAAACAGCAATAAGGCACAAATGATTCGGACCAAACAATTTAAATATGTTGCTTTCAATAACGGAGACGAATACTTTTTTGACATGAAAAACGATCCGGGAGAAACCATTAATTTAAAAGAGAATGTTGAATATACCAACCAATTGAATCTCCATCGGCAAACGTTTAAAAAATGGATTTTAGGCCTCGACATTGATAAGCGCGTTCCAAAGGAAAATCGATGGTTCGTAAGTTGAGAATACATTATTTACAGTTAAATAACTTCAGGAATGAATAAAATAATCATAGTAGCTGCAATGATTTTTGTTTCGGGGTGTCTGGTCAAAAAACAAAAAGACACAATAGCACAAAAGTATATCACGGTTGAAGCTAAAGTCAGGAAGTACAATCAGGATGGAACAAGGACTTATGGAGAATATCAACCATTCAAAACCAGAACCGTTGAGTTGCTTGCCGGATATAATCCTAACAACAAACTGCCTGCTTTAAGCAAGTATAGCGGTCGAATGGATCAACGGGTTAAAGCGACCGGATTTTTCAGGGTAGAAAAGATCAATGATCGCTGGTGGGGTGTCGATCCCGATGGTTACCTCTATTTCAATGTAGCACTGAATACTATCAGCCCAGGAAAATCCGAACGCAATCAGCAAGCATTGAAAGAGAAATTTGGCACAAAAAAAAATTGGATCAGGGAGACCATAGGTATGTTGAATGAAAACGGTTTTAACTGCGCCGGTTCCTGGTCTGACGAAGAAGCTATTATTGAGGCAAATAAAACGTTGGATCGTCCGCTTGCATATTGTATCAACTGGAATTTTATGAGCAGTTATGGACACCAAAGAGGGGGCACATACCAACAACCTGGTCATACTGGTTACCCAAACGATGCCATTTTTGTTTTCGATCCGGAATTTAAAACCTTTTGTGACGAACGGGCCAAACAATTAATTGCATATAAAGACGATCCAAATTTGTTTGGCTATTTCTCCGATAATGAAATGCCATTTAAAATTAATGCGATCGATAATTATTTATCCTTGCCCGAAGTAGATCATGGCAGGAAAGCTGCCGAAGAATGGTTAAAGAATCACGGAATTACAAAAGACCAGATTACCGACAAGCACCGGGAATTATTTATGGCATTCGTTGCAGATAAGTATTTTTCTGTTGTTTCTGGCGCCATCAGGAAATATGATCCCAACCACATGTACATCGGGGCACGTTTTTACAGTGCCGAAAAAAATCATGAGGAATTTATGAAAACTGCCGGGAAATACCTCGACATCATTTCAAACAATTATTACAATTACTGGACCCCCGATTCGACACAAATGGCCAACTGGGCTAATTGGACAGGAAAACCGTTTATTATTACTGAATATTATACCAAAGGCGAAGACTCCGGGATGCCCAACCAAAGTGGGGCCGGATGGATAGTCAGGACACAAATAGACCGGGGCTTATTCTACCAAAACTATAACCTGGCCTTACTCGAATCGAAGAACTGTGTAGGTTGGCATTATTTCAAATATCAGGACAACGACCCTGAAGCCAAGGGTGTCGATCCTTCAAACATTGATGCCAATAAGGGTATTGTTACAAACGAATATGAAGTATGGACTCCAATGATGGAAAAGATGAAAGAATTAAATACTCAGGTTTATCGTATCACCGATTATTTCGATAAAAAATGAAAATTAAATACTTTGGGCTAATTCTATTGCTATCGTTATTTTTTGGTGATTTTGTACACTGTCAGTCAAAAAACAACCAGCCTGCCAATCTGGAAATATATCTGTTGATAGGTCAATCGAATATGGCCGGAAGAGCTTCGATAGAAATTCAGGATCAGGATAGCTTGAAAGATGTACTTCTTTTCACGGGTATTGAAGGAAAAGAATGGGAAAAGGCGGCAAACCCCTTGAATAAATATTCTACAGTCAGGAAAGATTTGGCGATGCAAAAGCTTGGGCCAGGGTACTCGTTTGCCCGCGAAATGGCAAAAGTCAGCGCCGGGAAAAAAATAGGCCTGGTGGTGAACGCTAAAGGTGGAACTTCGATTGCCGAATGGGCTCCCGGAGAAACCCTTTATACAGAAGCAGTAAAACGAGCGAAAATGGCCATGAAATATGGTACATTGAAAGGAGTTGTCTGGCACCAGGGCGAAGCGAATTCTTCAAATCCAGATGCCTATCCTGAAAAAATCAAGGAATTAATCCAGTCGCTCCGAACCGACCTGGGAATTCCAGATCTGCCTTTTGTGGCCGGCCAGCTTTCGGAAGACAAACCCACACGCCATGCTTTTAACGAAATGATTCTGACGTTGCCAACCTTTGTCACTCATACTGGTGTGGCGACCACCGAAGGGACAGAGACCATGGAAGGCACTCATTTTAATTCGGCCAGCCAACGGTTGCTTGGGGAACGATATGCGGCTGAAATGTTGAAACTAGTTAAAAATTAAATTTTTAGCATAATAGAATGAGACTTGATAGCGTCACAAATACATTTCATCTTTAATAAATTGATGTCCTCTTGAATTTATTTTTATAAATGTTTGTCAAATTTTTCAATTAAAGTCAAAACCAGCTAATTCCTGAAAATAGTAATGAAAAAATCGTCAGTTTTTATACCATTCACTTTCTTAAGTTTACTTTCAGTTTCCTCCGGAGCAACAAATAAAGTAAGTTCACCCAACTTCATCGTAATTTTATCAGATGACCAAAGCTGGGTAGGAACTTCCTTTTTGACTGATCCTGAAGACCCCCGTTCGAAGAGCGACTATTACCAGACTCCGAATATGGATCGTTTGGCACAGATGGGTATGCGATTTTCCAACGGTTATTCAGCAGCCCCTTATTGTTGCCCCAGCCGGAAAAGCATTCTCACTGGTCTGACACCTGCAAAACATGAATACCAGCAAGACAGGGTGAACTGGACAAAAGAGTTCAGAAAACAACTGACTATTCCTCAAATGCTTAAAAAGGCGAACCCGAAATATCAAACAGCACACTTCGGAAAATGGGATGCCAGATATGACGAAGTTACTCCTGCAGAAATGGGCTATGATTACAGCGACGGTTTAACCACAAACGGCACTGGTGGAGGAAGAGGCATGAAATGGCCGGTTGCACTGGAGGATCCTAAGTTGATATTTAGTTTGACTGAACGGGCAGGAAAATTTTTGGAAAAACAGGTTTCTGAAGGAAATCCGTTTTACCTGCAGGTTTCTCATTATGCAGTTCATCTGGGTATGACCTATACACAGAAATCAATTGATAAATATAAGAAATTGAAGCCCGGTGTTAAAGATAATATTCCAGAGTTCGCCGCAATGACAGAGGACCTGGATAGTGGAATTGGTATATTACTTGATAAAGTTGAAGCACTCGGTTTATTGAAAAACACTTACATTATTTTCATGTCAGACAATGGCGGCAGAACCAGTCAGCCCATAGGTGGAAAACAAAAGTTAACAGGAAATTATCCGTTACGCGAAGGGAAAGGAACCATGTATGAAGGTGGAATCAGGGTGCCCTTCGTTGTAGTTGGGCCAAATGTGCAAAAGAATAGTTACAGCAGTGTTCCGGTTACAGGATTGGATATTCTTCCGACCTTAGCTGATCTTGCGGGATACAAGGAGAAATTGCCCGGTGCCATCGATGGCGGGAGTTTCAATAAGGTTATTCACAATAATGGTAAAGGAGAAGTTCAAAGAAACCTTCCCTATCTTATTTTTCACCATGCAGTGGACAGAAGAGCACAGTCCGCTATTCGGGAAGGTAACTTTAAGCTCGTCAAAACATGGGAGAACAATGCCCTTGAGCTTTTCGACCTTTCAAAAGATGTCGGTGAGGAAATTGATCTGGCAGAAAAAATGCCTGAAAAAGTGAAGGAACTTGATGATAAACTGGTCTCATTCATGAATCGTGTTCATGCAGAAACAAAACAAACGATTAAAGGTAAGAGCGATGATTAAGAAACAAAACAAATAATTGAAGGTAAGAGCGATGATTAAGAAAAATTTATTATCAATTTTTATAGTTTCAATGACGATTTTCTATTCTTTTTCTCAGGAAAATAAAAAAATCGATTATCAAACTTTATCCTTTGGACAGGGCGGGCAACTTAAAATGATATACGACAGGAGGCATCACCCTCAAGCCGTTTTCCTGAATAACAAAGTATACATGGTTTACAATGGAGGAGCCTCAATCAATGAAGAGGATAAAGGAAAGACCTATCCCTTTGTTATTTCCTTCGACCCTGGAACAGCGTTGCTTTCGCCACCCATAAAACTTGGAACCAAGGGCTCAAACGACCATCATTATACCCCAATCATTTGGGCCGACAACAATGATTATTTACATGTTTTATCTGGTAATCATTCATCGGCAGGCACACATTTAATTTCAAAAAAAAGTGCGGAAATTGGGAAAAGTGCAGCCGATTGGTCCATAGCTCCAGAGGTGAGAAATTCACTTTCATACCCAACAGTTTATAATATATATGACAATAAAAAGCTAATCTATTTCCGTACCGGTGAACACAGAAGTTCATGGACTTATTTAATTTCAGGAGATGAAGGGCAAACCTGGTCAGGTCCGAAGAAAGATGTTGTGGATTTGAATATGGGTGGAGAAACTCAGGAAGAAAATAACAAACCGGGTATAGAGGAATGGTCTTCTTATCAAACTTGTTTACCAGGTAAGGATGGAAAGTTTTTGCATGTGGCATTTTGTTATTACAATGACAATAAAAAAAGTATTCCCGAAAAGTTTTATAATCCACGCTACAATACAAAAAAGAACCTGGATTTAAAATATAATCTCTATTACGTGAAAATTAATCTTCAAACTCATGAGGTTAAAAATTTTACAGGAGAAACGATAAAAACGCCAATTGATATGGAAACTGCAAATCTCCAATGTAAGATATGGGATACCGATTGGAGAGGAGCAGGTATTCCGCCCGACATTATCCTCGATGAAAATGATAATCCGGCTTTTTTGCATGTGCTATCGGAAAATACTCCGGAAGAATTTAATTACTATTACGTGAGGTATGCCAATAAGGAATGGAAAGAAACAGTTATTACTCCTTCCAATCATTTTTGGAATAGCAGCTATCTCAAGTTGGACGGGAAAGGGGTCTTACATGCCTACCTTATAGGAGTTAATAACAAATATGCAAGGGGGAAGGGCAGCATGGATAGTTATGGTGGAGGAAATATCGTAGAGTGGTGTTCTTATGATAAAGGGAATACCTGGAAAATGATTCAGGATTTAACCCCAAAGGGCGCTGAATTTGCAGGCTGGAAATATAATAACATCCAGCCAGTTAAAGACCCTAAAGGAAATGCAAAGGAAGGGATGTTCCTTTTTTATGGATGGAAAGATGGGAAAGGACCGGATCCAAAAGCTTTTTTGTTATATGAGAAAAATTAATTAGTACAATAAAGTTATGTTATCACTAAAAAAAATTGGAGTTGCGATTGTTTTTGCGGGATTCACCATCCTGAGTTTCGCGTTTTTAAGCCAGAAGAATGAAGGCCCCTATTTGGCAACGGGGATTAAAATTGGCGAAGTAACTCAATCTAGCGCAATTATTTGGGTCCGTTTAACTGAAAATCCTGAACTGGTTGGAAATGATGTACCCATGCCGGATGTCAAGTACAAAGATCCGAAAACCGGGAAATTATTGGAACAATCAGGGAGGCAGGATACTGAGCCAGTGGTATTATTTCCTGAAGGCTTTAACATCAATACGATTCAGGGTGCTACCCCCGGAAGAATTGGAAATGTTCGCTTAAAATACAAAGCAAAGGATGAATCAAAATGGATACAACTGGACTGGCATTCGGTGAATCCCGCAAAAGCATTTGCCCATCAGTTTGAGCTGTCAGGACTTTCGCCAGGAAAAGAATATGAATTGCTGGTTGAAGCGAGCCCGGCAGACAGTAAATCCGTCAGTGCTTTCATGGAAGGAAAGTTTAAAACCGCACCAACAGCCAATGTACATGCTGAAGTTAATTTTATTGTAGTCACCGGTACATCCTACCCCGACGTGGATAGTGAAACCGGATATAAATTGTATCCCAGTTCGCTGAAATTACATCCCGATTTTTTTGTGCATACAGGCGACATGGTTTATTACGATAAATTGGCAAAAACCGCCGATCTGGCCCGATACCATTGGGATAGAATGTATAGCTTTCAGAATAACATAGATTTTCATCGTCAGGTGGCAAGTTATTTTATTAAAGACGACCACGATACCTGGATGAATGATGCCTATCCGGGAATGAAAACCAAATTTATGGGTGAATTTACATTTAAACAGGGGCAGCAGATTTTTCTGGATGAATTTCCGATGGGGGAAAAGATATACCGAACAATTCGCTGGGGCAAAGACTTACAGATATGGTTGCCTGAAGGTCGCGATTTCCGTAGTGACAACGATGCTCCCGACGGACCAGAGAAAACAATTTGGGGAAAGGAACAAATGGCCTGGTTTAAAAAAACGGTAAAAGAATCGGATGCTACATTCAAAATTTTAATTAGCCCGACCCCAATTGTTGGCCCCGACCGTGGAAGTAAAAACGACAATCATGCCAATATTGGATTTAAATACGAAGGCGATATGCTTCGAAAATTTATCAGTGAGCAAAAAAATATGGTAACAGTTTGTGGCGACAGGCACTGGCAATATATTTCGAAAGATGCCGAAACCGGCTTGCTCGAATTTAGCTGTGGCCCCGGAGCCGATGCACATGCTGGCGGCTGGAAGCAGGAAGACAAACTTCCTGAGCATATTTACCTGAATGTTGTTGGCGGATTTATGGAAGGCTCTATTTCCCAAATCAATGGAAAACCTACCCTGATTTTCCGACATTACAACCCCGATGTAAAATTGTTGAACGAATATGTTGTAAAATCAAATTAGAAATTAGTATGGAAATAAATATAATTGGATTTTCGTTTGTTGCCTTAAGCCTTCTCCCTGTAATTGGGGAAGGGCAGGACAAGCGGCCTAACATTCTGTTGTTGATATCCGATCAGCATTCAGGAAAAATAATGACTCAAACGGGTTATCAGTATGTAAAAACACCAGGAATCGATAAACTGGCGGCCGAGGGAGTGACCTTCACCAGAAATTATTGCGCTTATCCGGTGTGTGTAGCTTCGCGTGCATCCATAATGACGGGAATGATGCCCAGTAAAAGCCATGCTAACCTGACAGCTTATCCAAGTATTGGAGGTGTAATGAAGAATGCCGGGTATGAAACAGCTTATTTTGGAAAATGGCATGTATCGAATTCGAAAATTAGTAAAGTCGCCAATTGGCATGGTTTTGAAACATACAAGGACGAAATGAATGATTCTAAAACCGAGAAAATGTCTGTGGACTTTTTGAGTCAAAAGCATGTCAAACCTTTCTTCTTGGTAACCTCTTATTTAAACCCACATGACTGTTGCGAATTGGCCCGAAACATTTCAAAACTTGGAGACGATTACCACGACGGGCCTGTTGAAGAAAAAATGAATGTCAGTGGATGTCCCCCGCTACCATCAAATTTTGCTATTCCGCCCGATGAGCCGGAAGGTTTTTACTGCAGAAGGACACCTGACTCCACCGATGTTGTTCAATTTGGAAAACATCCGGTCAAATATTGGGGCGAGACAGAATGGCGACAATACATGTATGGATACGACCGCCTGGTCGAAAAAATGGACGAACATATTCTGAATGTTGTCAATGCGCTTGAGAAAAAAGGATTGTTGGATAATACGATCATCATCTATACGGCAGATCATGGCGATGGTCATGCCTCGCATCAATGGAACCAAAAGATGAATTTTTATGAAGAGGTAATAAATGTTCCGTTTGTTGTTTCATGGAAGGGACATACCAAAGCCGGATTCATCGATTCAAAAACTTTAACATCGAGTGGTCTCGATATCTATCCGACAATTTGCAGCATGGCAGGAGTACCTGTTGAAAAATCGTTGCCAGGGATAAATGTCAATCCCTATGTCATGAAAGATTCAAAAGTGGCAGGTGAAGGTAGAAGTTATGTCGTTTCAGAATTAAACCAATCAGATAAAGATGAAGATGCAGGTGGAAAGAATGTAATGGTGGGACGGATGGTTGTAAGTGAAAATTTCAAATATTTTATTTTTGACAGAGGTGAAAACAGGGAACAGTTATTCGACCTGTCTAAGGATCCCGGAGAACTGCATCCGGTAACCAATGTTGCGCAATACAAGAATCAACTTTTGGCGCACCGGCAAATGCTAAAGGATTGGATTAAGAAAACTTCCGATCCATTCCCCTTGGATAAGATTCAGTAGGTCATTAACCATAAAAGATTAAAATATGAAACTTCATCTTAGATATTTCGTTTTGTTTTTCCTAACAGTATCATTTGTTTCATGCGAAAAGCCTCAAGTGGTAAAGCTGATCCCTTATCAACAGATTGGAAAAATTGTCCCAAAAAACTCATCCCAAATTGTTTCTTCTCCATTTGGAATTCAGGCCGGAACACTCGAGGATAGCCTGGTCGCCCGGGCCGCTGAAATCGGGGTCAAATGGACGCGTCTTGGAGCATCATGGCCATCAATCGAAAAAGAAAAAGGAATTTATTCCTGGGAAGAATGCGACAAGGCTTTTTCGGTGGCCCTAAAAAACGGGATTACGCCATTTATTACCATCGGAGGCGGAAACAAGCTCTATTCAAAACTTTCAACATACGATGATCCGGCACTGGCCGAGATATACGGATCAAGCCCGGAACCTCCGATAAAGGATCCGGTTGCGATGAGCGCCTTCCTGAATTTTGTAAAAGCCACAGTTGAAAGGTACAAGGACCAAATTGACTACTGGGAGGTCTGGAACGAACCCAACCACCGCAATTACTGGGGATCTGAACCTGACGGGAAAGCGTACGGGAGGCTACTGGTCGAAACGGCAAAAGTTATCAGGGAAACCGATCCGGGGAGTAAAGTTATTGGCGGCTCAATGGCCGGAATAATGCCTCAGTTTGCAGACGATTTCTTAAGTGTGGGAAGTGATAAATACATTGACATCATTTCATACCACAACTATGGAGCCGTACCGGAGGAGCGGGTTTACGCCGCGATTGAGTTGTGGAATGTAATCAACAAATACAATCCGAAACTTGAACTTTGGCAGGGCGAATGTGGCTATCCCTCGCACAGCAGCACCCGCGATTTTCGGGGTAGGGCACCATGGGGAGTGAATATTCAGGCCAAATGGTTGTTGCGGCAAAGTTTCATAGACATTTATTTCTGTAAAGCTTCCATGAGCAATTACTTCAAATTGGTGCATACTACAGGCAAAGGCCAAAAACCAACCCGAACGAACTTAAGACCGATTGATGAAATTTTCGGTTATCCGGAAAGAGGTGGTTCAAGGGTAAAGACGAAAGGCGTAAATGAAAAATGCTTGTTAACCAATCCTGAACTGAACGAAAAGCCGGGTTTTTATGCCTATCAAAACCTGTGTGCTATCTGGGAACCAACTTATAAACCAAATGTAATCAAGTATAAGGTAGAAATTCTGGACCAGGGAATATTCTATGGAATTGGTGAGGAAGATGATGCATTTCCTTCTATCCCATTGGTTGCTTCTTTTTCTGATCAATCGGGGAATAAGCTGATCGCCTGGTGGCTTCCATGGAATGCCCAGGAATACCTGCCAAAGCTGGCCACAGTCAAAATCAGGCTGGAAGGCATTGCGTTTAAAGATCCGGTTTTAATTGACCCGCTGGATGGAGAAGTTTATAGCCTTGAAAATTTCAGCAATGAAAATGGAAACTGTGTCTTTAATAAACTGGCGATGGCGGATTATCCGTTGTTGATAGCAGAAAGAAATACCCTTAATTTCAAATAATAGTTTGAAATAGCCATGAGCAATTATACTCACCAACCGAAAATGATTATGTGGCAATTCCATCAGACCATTAAAAAACCAAATTTATACTGATGAAGTACCTGGCACTTTTGGGATTATTACTAACTATATCAACTCATGCGCAAAAATCCTATTTTGTTGATATCATTTCCGGAAATGATGCCAACAAAGGAACATCCGTCTATTTTCCCTGGAAATCAGTGGAGCGCGCAAACAAAGTAAAACTGCAGTCCGGCGACTCGTTGCTGTTCCGCCGGGGTGGTTCCTGGGTTGGGAACCTGTTACCTCAGGGCTCTGGGTCTGCAGGCAGGCACATTGTGATTGGGGCATATGGTCAGGGTCCCTCTCCGGTTATTGATGCAAGAGGCATAGTTGCTGAAGGTGAAATTGCTTCCTATACCATCCGTTTATTGAATCAGGAATACATCGAAATCCGTGACCTTAAAATAAAGAATTTCAAACCTTTTGAGAAGCCCGTTCAGGTAAAGAGTGAAGCAAAAAATGCTTGGACAAATTCAGTTAAAATGGGAATTTTCGTGGAGGGACATGATGCAGGAATTCTTCATCACATCCATTTTACCGGTCTTGAAATATGCGATGTAAACGGGGCCATGCAAACCAAGGACAATGGCGGAATTTTTATGGATATCACCTGGGACGTGAACCCGGAGTTAAGGAAACAGACCAGTTTTAAAGATGTCGTTTTGCAGAATTGTTATATTCACGATGTTGACCGGACAGGATTTTCAAATATGTCGGTCTGGTGGAACCGCTCCTTTACAAGCAAATGGGGAGAGAAATTGGCCAATGGGAAAATTCACAATTGGGTTCCATCTAAAGAGATCATCATCCGAAACAACAGATTTGAACGCACGGGTGCCAATGCATTAATTGTCAGGGCTGCTGATTTGCCGGTGGTGGAATACAATCTGTTTACCCATTGTGCGGTGAAAGGCAGTGGCAATGCCTCCTTCCCCTTTAATTGCGACAATGCTGTGTTTCAGTTCAATGAAGCTTGTTATACAGTTTACAATTCCGAGGCAGATAGTTGGGACGGAAAAAAAGATGCGGACGCCGGAGGTTTCGACAGTGACTGGAACTGTAAAAACACCATCATCCAATACAATTACAGTCACAACAACGGGTTTGGCGGAGTACTTATTTGTTGTGACGGAGGAAGTAAAGTCAGTTTCAATGAGGGAACGATATTGCGTTACAATATTTTCGAAAACAACGGGGATCATGCGATCCGAACATCAGGTCCCGCAACAGGTTCGAAAGTGTACAACAACCTTTTTTACAGCGGAACTGATCAGGATTCGGTCATGATGATCTACCACAAAAGCTGGGGAGGATACAGTGATTCTACCCTTTACCAGAACAATATTTTTGTTGCCAGGGGGAAAGGGTGCTTCTTCAATACGGGCAAAAGCACCCGGAATTTCTTTCATGCCAATTTGTATCATGGGACTATAAATAACCAACCACCTGACCCGGAAGGAATTAATGAGAATCCACTGTTTGTGGGCGAAGTAGGACAATTGGGCGCAAATCCTAGGTTAAGGTATCTCCTTAAGCGAGGCTCGCCGGCGATACATTCTGGTTTGCCGATCTTGCAAAACGGGGAACACGATTTTACAGGGAAAGAGATTGGCTCAAGGCCAGATCGTGGTCCGTTTGAATATCGCCAGTAAGAATTATCTATTAAATTGGCAGGAAATTGAAGATTAATCAAGCATCAATTGAGTGGATGCTTCCTACTCTTGCGCTCGGCTATTATTGAATTAATGACAAGATATGCCAGACGACCATTGAAACAGAACTTCAACCATTGAAAGAGAAAATATTATTAATACTTCAAAATTATTAAACTTTCGTTGATCTTTTTGTTTCTTAACAGTCGATTCCGGTTGCCATTTCTACTTCAAAAAACCCGCCAGGAAATCCGCCAGGTTTTCCGACAACCAGTATCAACCAGTGGAAAATTAAAAGTGTAAATGACAACCAGTGTTAACCAGTATCAACCAGTGGAAACTCAAAATGGTTTAGACCTCCCACTCATAATCAGGGGGTCGTAGGATCATGCCCTACTGGGCCCACCCTCAGTACCAAACACTTACAAGGTCTACTTGTAGGTGTTTTTTGTTTCACGCCAGGAAGACGCCAGGATTTGGGAGATTTTGAAGGTTTTGTGCTGAATTTCTTTGCATCAAACTTCGTTTATTTTTAAACGAATCGATAATCTCAATTATTCAATGATTTGCCAGTTCAACTGGTTTATTTTTGAGATATAGTTTTTTATGGCCTCAAGCATCGTCTCAAAACTTGGAGAATCGGTATAAATCATTTGTTCCTGCATGATTGAATAATCTTTTTTCCAGGCGTCCAGCAAATTGTCCGGCGGAATTGGGTTGATCGTTCCTGGATTATGCAGCTTATAATCTACACCACCAAGTTTGGTAAACAATTGACGATGATATACAATTTCAGCATAAAGCTCTTGATTGAACAGAACTTTTTCAGCAAATGGAGACGCCACTAATTTGTAGATATCAAAAAGATGACGGCTCATGCGGTCAACCCGAATCTTTTTATCAGAACGTTGGAACTCTTCGTGTAAAAGAAATATTTTTTCAAGGAGGGTACGTTCGGGATCAACAGTTGGAATATGAATGGGTTGCTTTGCAAATGAAGCATCAGGATAAATCTCATCCAGAAATGAATTGAATGTACGTATCGAAAACGGCTCAATCAATGACCGGCATCCCAGTTCCACCTTAACTCTTGGCATGATGTAATCAGGCGATTCAATAACATTGGGATAATTTACAAGTATGATGATCGGATCCTGATCACTCGTAGTTATTTCTTCCAATTCCAGGTTAACGTCAACTCCCTTTTCCTTAAACCGAAAGCTTAGTTCCGGATAGAGTTGTTTTGTAATGTATCTGTTTGCTGCTTTCCGAAGATTTGTCCGTTGCTTTTTTCCTAAATCACCCTCAAACCCATAGAAACTGCGATCAACAGCCAAATCAATATCTTCCGAAAATCGTTCAATCAGGCCCCAGGCTTTGCTCAATGATGTACCACCTTTAAAAACCATGTGTTTTCCAACTTCCATTTCAAAAAGAATGGTAAGGGTTTGAATGACCCACCAGTCCTTTTCCACAGCATAAGCAGGCAGGTTCGCTTTTTCACCAGTATTCCGGAGAATTTCGGCTTTAGTATTGTCGGGTATATTGTAAAATTTATCCATCAATCGCTTTTTTCATAATTTGCTTAATCCATTCCGGTGCCAGTTTGATATCATGTTTTAAGACTTGTAAGTCTTCCTTTTTTAAAAGCTGAACGATTTGCTTTAATTCATCAGGTCTTACCTTGTCCTTCCCAATTTCCCGCAATGCCTGAATCACCAAAGAACTGATCTTACCTTTAGCCAACAGATTTTTGGGTGTAGTCTTTTTCAGCTTTATCGTTCTTTTACCGACTTTGATTGTACGGGCTGCCCCATCGGTCAAAAAGACCAACTTTAAAGGAATCTGGGTACTTAAACCTAGTGCATGTAAGGAATAGGCACCTGTGGGAACCAATCGGATTTTATCTCTTTTAGCAATTGCTTGTGCAACTTCTTCTGCAGTTGGCAATACCTCACCAATGTACGAATTCATTTTTGGGCGAACATAAATTCCATGAGCAACCACCTTAATCAGGCCTTTGTCCTTTAACGCTTGCAGTGCTTTCCGGATGGAATCTGCCGACCCCTTGTCTGCGAAATCATCAGGGAACAGCAAAGAACCTGCCACCCTTGCTTTTATCGCTCTTTCTATTTTATATTCAACTCCTTGCATGGTATCAATTGTTGCTATTATTTCACAAATTTAGTAAACATTTGTGAAATAACCTGTCGTAAATATTGTCAGTATTTGTTCCGATGGCCACTTGTCTCCTACTGCATCAATGCGATCATGGTAAATGTAGACCAGCGAAGATTTGAAAATCTCCCGGTTAATCAATTAGGAATTGGCTTCAACCTCCAATCTTGTTCAAATCCATATAATCAATATCTTTAATGAGGGAGATATCAAATATTACCTTGACAGTATGGAATTTATAGAACTGATTGAAAGAATAAAGTCGCTTCAACTTGAGAACGATAAGTTGAGGGAGGAAATAAGGAGTTTACAAATCCAACTTGGCATAGGCGAATTGACGAAGGGAAAACATGAACTTTTCGCTCCGGATACGGAGATTAAAGTCCCTAAAAGGGCCTTTCAGCAGATGGAAATACCAATTTTGCAGATAACCAAGAATTCTGATTCTTCCGAGAAGATACAACTTTTCAAATCCCTTTTCAGGGGTCGGGATGATGTATACGCCAGGAGGTGGGAAAATAAAAAGAAAGGGACAGCTGGCTATACTCCTGCTTGTGGGAACGAATGGAAATACGGAATTTGCCTAAAACCCAAAATGTCCTGTTCAGATTGCGTGCATAAGGATTATTTGATGTTGACAGATGAGGTCATAGAGTATCATTTAACTGGGAGAAATGGTCTGGTTGTCGGGATATATCCTATGCTCTTGAATGATACTTGTTATTTCTTAGCCATCGACTTTGACGATGAAGGTTGGCAGAATGACATTACAACGCTCAGGCAAATCTGTCTCCGATTTGACGTTCCGATTGCTGTTGAGCGGTCACGGTCCGGAGAAGGTGCTCATGCTTGGTTTTTCTTTGAACAACCAATAGCAGCTTCTTTGGCAAGGAAATTTGGGAGTTCGATGCTCACCCATTCCATGAACGAAAGGCACGAAGTTGCCTTTAAATCATACGACCGACTATTCCCCAACCAGGACTTGTTGCCCAAAGGCGGATTTGGAAATTTAATTGCCCTTCCTTTACAGAAGGAAGCAAGAGCAAATAAAAACAGTGTTTTCATAGACGATAAATTTATTCCTTATGAAGACCAATGGTCATTTTTGTCTACCATCAGAAAATTATCAGAAAGGTGTCTCGAAGATTTGATTTCAAAATTATGCGATGGAAATGAACTTGGAGCACTGAAGACAGACCAGGAAGAAGAGCCAAAATTGCTGGATGCCAGAGAAATCAAATTGACAGAAAGGGATTTTCCAAGGGCTTTGAAAATTATTAAGTCCAATAGTTTGTTAATACCCAAAGCAAATATAAGTCAAAGGGCATTGAATCAATTAAAACGATTGGCAGCTTTTAAGAATCCGGAGTTTTATATAGCTCAGGCCATGAGAATGGCCACTTTTAATAAACCCAGGATTATTTGTTGTGCGGATGAAACGACAGAATATTTATGCTTGCCAAGAGGCTGTGAAGCAGACTGTAATGCGCTTATAGAGAAAATTGGGTTGGAAGTTTTATGGGAAGACCAAACCAATACAGGCAGGAAAATTGATGTTGAATTCAATGGAGTATTAAGGGATGACCAACCAACTGCTATTGCGAAATTATTGGAACATGATAATGGCATCTTATGTGGTACAACTGCGTTCGGTAAAACGATTGTGGCAATTAAGCTGATTGCAGAACGAAAGGTAAGTACATTGATTCTTGTTAATAAAATCAGCTTGGCATCACAGTGGAAAGATAAACTCTTTGAATTTTTGATCATAAATGGGTCCTTGCCGGATGCATCGATTCATAGAGGAAAGAGGAAGACACCAGGCAGGATGATAGGCCAATTGGGTGGTGGGAAAAATGAATTGTCAGGCATCATTGATATAGCTGTGATGCAATCACTTTGCAGGGAAGGTGAAGTTAAAGAGTTTGTAAAAAATTATGGAATGGTTATCGTTGATGAGTGCCATCATGTTTCGGCTTTTAGTTTTGAGTTGATACTGAAAAGTGTGAATGCAAAATATGTGTATGGATTGACGGCAACACCTTCCAGAAAAGACGGTCATCATCCCATCATATTGATGCAATGTGGTCCGATAAGGTATCGGGATGATGCAAAAAAACAAGCGGAAAAGAGGCCTTTTGAACATTACATCATACCAAGATTTACATCTTTTAAAGTTCCACCATGGTGGGAAAAAGAAGAGAAAGACCTTTCAATTACTGATTTGTATGCGGAGATTGTGAAGGATGAAATGAGAAATCAGCTTTTGATCGATGATGTAATTACATGTCATGAAAAGGGTCGTAATTGTATTATCCTAACTGAAAGAACATCTCATGTTGAGTGGCTCACAAAAGAACTTGGTAAACGAATCCCGGAAGTGATTCCATTGATGGGTAAGATGGGAACCAAGGAAAAAAGGGAATCGATGACCAGAATATCTAATTCGACTATAGACAAACCACTCACTTTAATTGCTACAGGCAGATTCATTGGTGAAGGCTTTGATGAACCCAGGCTTGATACCTTATTTTTAGCCATGCCAATATCCTGGAAAGGGACATTGCAACAATATGCCGGGAGACTACACCGGTTGTTTGATGGGAAAGTTCAAGCGCTGATTTATGATTATGTGGATATAAATATCAGGATGTTTGAAAAGATGTATCAAAAGAGACTTTCAGGATATGCTTCAATTGGATATAGGACACGAGGGGAAAGTGTTGGAAATGATGTTGTTGATATTATTTTTGACAAAGACAATTTTTTACCTGTTTTTATCAATGATATCGTAAACGCTGCACGGGAAATTCTGATTGTTAGTCCATTTCTTACCAAAGCAAGGTCTCTGCAAATGGCCCGAAATCTAGAGGTCGCTATTGCCAACAGCGTGAAAGTTACAGTTGTAACAAGACCAGCAGAGGAATCTAAAGGCAGAGATTTGGTGGCTTGGAGGGATACAGTTGAGATGTTGGAAAGTACAGGAATAAAAGTCGTCCTTAAACCTAATATTCATCAAAAATTTGCGGTTATGGACCAGAAGATTGTATGGTATGGAAGTATTAATTTATTTAGTTATGGAACTGCTGAAGAAAGTATTATGAGACTTGTAAGTTATAATATCGCCTATGAACTGATTAAAATAGCATTCTAAAAGAGTCATTTTAAATTGTATTTATTTTTCAAGTGGTCATGTAAGTTTTCAGGAATGTTAGCCACCCAAATTATGGATTCAAAAGCACGCCAGGAAATCCGCCAGGTTTTCCGACAACCAGTATCAACCAGTGGAAAATAAAAAGTGTAAATGACAACCGGTGTTAACCAGTATCAACCAGTGGAATCCTGAAATGGTTTAGACCTCCCACTCATAATCAGGGGGTCGTAGGATCATGCCCTACTGGGCCCACCCTTAAAATCAAACACTTACAAGGTCAACTTGTAGGTGTTTTGTTTTTTACGCCAGGAAGACGCCAGGATTTGGGGGATTTTGCTGGTTTTGTGCCCAAAAAATTGGCACGATGAGATTACAAAATTCAAAAAGAACACAAAACTGAAATATTCATAAAATGCAGTTCAATATAATCCCAAAATAGATGTTAATATGTTTTGATTGTATTTATTAAATTATTAATTTCGAATAGTTTACCACTCATGACATGTAATCTTATCAGACGACGCTATTCTAGGAGTCCCTCCTTTTCCTAAGTAGCATTCTTAGATTTTCAAAATTTAATTTATTTCGAGTCGACCTGCCCAGGAACTGTAATGTTTTTTAATGAGGTATAGTTGCCCCTCTGAATTCTGCATAAAATATAGTTTAAGATTAACCTATTTTATTATTTGAATCATGAAACCTAAACTCATTCTTCCATTGTATTTCCTTGTTGTGTTGTTAATTGTCCTATTATTCAATTGCAAGAAGGATAGAGTAAAAGTAACTCCGGAAGTTAAAATTGTACCAGTCACTAACATAACAGCTATTTCTGCTACCTCCGGAGGAATGGTCAATGATGATGGAGGTGCACCAGTGACGGACAGAGGAGTATGTTGGAGTACTGCTAAAGAGCCAACTACAAAAGACAGTAAAACTTCAGATGGTAATGGAAATGGAAATTATACAAGTACCATTACAGAATTGTTACCCGGGACGAACTATACAATTATAGCATATGCAACGAATGAAGTGGGTACCGGCTATAGTAGTCAATTATCTTTCACTACTTTGGCTTTAGCTCCTGTTGTAACAACGACAGCATTGACTTCAGTTACCGCTACCTCAGCAATTAGTGGAGGAAATATTACCAACGATGGGGGTTCGCTTATAGTAGAACGTGGGATTTGTTGGAGTACTAATCTAAGTCCTACAATATCAGATAGTAAAACGTCGGATGCGACAGGTTTAGGTATATTTATTAGTGAAGCAAAGGGATTAACCCCTGGTTTAACATACTTTTTCAGAGCTTATGCCACCAATAGTGTTGGAACTGCATACGGGAATCAAGTCTCTACCACCACTAATGCTGTCTTACCAACAATTACAACAACCGCCACATCAGACATAACATCATCTTCTGCCCGATCCGGAGGAAATATTACCAATAATGGAGGTGCTGGCATCACCTCAAGCGGCGTTTGCTGGAGCACCAATCCAACCCCAACCATTAGCGATTCTAAAACTACTGATGGAACAGTGACTGGAGTATTCATGAGTGCTTTATCAGGTCTGGTTGCGGGAGCAACCTATTACATCAGGGCATATGCCACAAATAGTATAGGAACAGCATACGGAAATCAAGTCACTCTTACAATATCTGCAGTTTTACCTACAATTTCAACAACGGCTGCATTCAATGTAACTTCATCCTCTGCACTTTCCGGTGGTAATATCACCAACAATGGAGGTGCAACCATCACCTCAAGTGGTATTTGCTGGAGCACATCTGAAAATCCAACGATTAGCAATTCGAAATCTTCCGATGGAACCTTGACAGGTGTTTACGCAAGTTCAATGTCAGGACTAGTTCCGGGAACAACCTATTACATCAGGTCATATGCCACAAATAATATAGGAACGGCATACGGAAATCAAGTCACTCTCACTATATCTGCAGTTTTACCTACAATTTCAACAACGGCTGCATCCAATGTAACTTCATCCTCTGCACTTTCCGGTGGTAATATTACCAACAATGGAGGTGCAACCATCTCTTCAAGTGGTGTTTGCTGGAGTACAACTACCAATCCTACTATTGGTAATTCGAAATCCAGTGAAGTAACGCTGACTGGTGTCTTCACAAGTTCTTTATCTGGACTGATTCCTGGAGAAGTTTATTATATCAGAGCTTATGCCACCAATAGTATTGGGACAGCCTATGGAAATGAAATATCCTTTACGACTACTGCCCCTAGCTTATACAATAATTCTGAATGGATTATTGATAAAAATAATGAATATCAGATTATAGGATTACATACAAATGGTTCTAAACTTGGTATTCAGACGAATCCTTTAAATAGTAGTGAGCTAATTGCAATATATCAAAAAACACCAGCATCTCCGAGTATATACATTAAATTGGATTCCGAATTACTTCCACGGCAAATTTACATGGATGGTAATATTTTATTGCTTGATAATTTTACCCCAACAACTGTTGACATAGCTATTATTAGGCCTAGTAATAGCATTGAAATATTAAGAAAAATTAGCTCTCCTGATTTAGCATCACTCAAAAAGTTTAAAAAAAGTGGATTGATGGACTTTGATATATTTAGTCCAAAATCATTAGCTTATGCTGGATTTGGAATTAAAACTGCTATTTGCATTATTGATATAGCATTAATATATGCTTCAGCAGGAACCTTTGGTCCTTTTTTAATTACTAAGACAGCCTTAGATTGTGGTTCGTCTCTCATTGGGTTAATTACGATTAATTTTAATCAGGAATTGGAAACTGATAAAATATATCAATCCAGCTTATATGCTGGGCAAGCGTTAAATGCTATTGGATGCACTATGTTAAAGCCACTAAGCTGTTTATCTTATGTCATAGGTGAAATTAAAGAGCTCAAAAAGGAAGCAGATAATCGACTGCAGATTAGTAATGAATATTTAAAAAAGGCTGCAGAAGCATTTTCTTATAATTCCTCTCTACCAATAGTCGTAACAATTCCTGTTGGAACTAATAAAACTGGTACTTCGGCAATATCTGGTATAAGTGTTTTGGATAACGGAGGGCTAAATATTACAACAAAAGGTATATGTTGGAGTACTTTGCCATCACCAACAATTAATAATAATAAAACTATAGGCTCTGCTGGTAATAGCACAGAGCAATTTAGTATGAATAATCTCACACCTGCAACAAAGTATTATGTCCGTGCTTATGCAACAAATAGTCAGGGTACTGCATATGGGAATCAAGAAGAATTTGTAACAATGGGATGGATATTAATTCAGGAAGAAATACCATTATCTGGGCACGAAACTTGTACTTATATAGGCGATGATGGAAAATCTCATTCTTATGAAACATATGGACAGAAGTCTATTTCCCTAAAAGGTGAAATTGTTGTAGGACTAGATAAAACTACATTAACCATTACGGAACAAAAGTATCCAGACATGACTTTCACATCCTCGATACCAATTGAATGTAAGCTTCAGATTAACGGAAATTCTGTAATGTTATCATATTATTATGCTGAAAATGGACGTGGTAGTTTAAAATACGATATAATAGGTCAAATGAACGCTGAAAAAACAGAAATAAATGGAATAGGAACATATTCTGAAATATTCTCTCCACTCGATGGATGCACAGGTTTCACCAATACTGGAAGTGGTAAATGCAAAATATTAATACCACATTGAACATATAATTTTATTACGAATTTAGACATGCCGGCTAAATTGACTACTCTGCGCCGTTTTCCAAGATAAATCCTTAATTTTTTAAATCTTATATACTTATTTCCGGCATTAAATGTTCAATATTCTCCGGCGAAGGGTGTTTTTTACTTCGTGTGTCCATATCGACTAAATAAAAACTAAATACTCATAACCAGTCCCTTCTGGGTCGATCTGGGACATTATTGCCCGAAAATAATATTAGATGTTGAACATAAATTTCGACTCACCAGAACTTACCAGATTCAAATTGACAATTTCCTGAAAATTTGGCCAGAATTTTTCCGGGGATTTCAGCAAAAAATACCAAATCAAAAGTGATTTAATAAATGAGTTTAAAATTAATTTCCCTGCTCATATAATTCTTTGGCTTCGGCGCTATTTAAAGGTCGGTCATAGATTCTTACCTCATCTATGGATCCATTAAATGTAAAGAATGGATCTTCCTGACCATATCTTCCATAGCCCAATGACAGTAATTCCTTAACCGGGACATCGTAGAAGAAATTGGAAAAACTATTATTAGATCCAAGGTTATAATTCCTTCCAGTCATCTCGATACCATTTAAGTAACCAGTATTGCCATCTGCTCCCACAACTGCAACAAAATGGTACCATGAATTTTCTATGAGATTAATCCCTGAATCAAAACAAAATCCCTGATTAACAATGGTAAAATATAGTTTCTTGTTAGATAAGTTTGTTCCACCACCATGCCCAATTTCGATAATAAGACTGTTATGAGATGTGCCGGTCTGCGATTCACCAAAATATAATACAGGCAGTATTTGAGCGCCCAAACTTTTGTATTTAAACCATAATGCAATTGATCCTATCTGAAGATTTGAGATTAATAATGGAGGCTGACCATTAAGAGATGGGAACAGAATCCTTGAACCGGTACCGTTAAATACTGCTGCTTGTCCTACGGTACCTTTCTCATAGGTTATTGAATATCCCATCCCGGTAATTTCATTCTCTGAGGCATCTAAAATGATATTGTTTAAGTCATTATCAAAAGGCCAGAATGCAATAAGTCCTCTGTTGATGTCTGATTGAACTTTTGTCTGATCGAACTTTTCCTGACAGGAAGAAAGAAGAGCAGAGAATGTTAGTATTAATAACATATTCACCATTTTATAACTCCGAATTATATCTTGATGATTTGGCATATAGTATATTTTATCCGGTCCATTTCTTTAGATGCTAAGATCTACGAAAGGTTTAATTGAAACAATTCCCAGTTTACTCCACCGCCACAATGTTGCTTCACTGATATTGAATTTATCGGCTACTTCCGCACGGGTGTAAATTTTCTCTTCATATCTTTCTAATATTGCTTTTGCAGTTTGTTCAGCGATTGTTTTACCAAACAAAATTAGATCCTTACTGCTAATTGTTAAACTAAGACTAACTTCTTTATTTTTAAGTAATTCATAAAGATCCATATCATAAGGATTTAAGTAATCAGATTGAATTTGTTGTAATTTTTAGTACCCATTGTCACCAAATCAGCATTCTGGCAGATTATTCATACCTTTAAGAGGTATTTCCGAATCTAACCCATTGAACCAAATGTCCTATCAAGCAAAAATCAAACGCTACCTTCAGATCTTGCAACAAATTGAGAAGTCCAAATACCCTTCCATAGCTGAGATGTTGGTTAAAATTAGGGAATCAGGGATAAAGCCAGAAGGTCTACGAAACAATATTTTGGTTACCGATTGCTGGTCGTCCTATTTCAAGACAGGTGCAGCCAAGCACCAGATTTGTACGGCACATTTGCTTAGCGAGCTGACCCACTTCGAAGAAAAATACCAGAATGATACCTGGGCAGGCAGGATGTACCTTTTAATAACCAAAGCACTCGATTTGAGAAGGGACAACAAAGAAACAAAAGGTAATGTGGCAGAGATATTCTCCTTGTTTTCGAAGCTGATTGCCGAGCCTCTTAACAAAGATATGAAGGACATGATTGCCTTCCAGAAAAGGATGATCAAATACTCGGACCATCTCTTTAACTTTCTTCTGAACAAAGATATTCCAGCGGACAACAACGGTTCAGAAAGGGCTATCCGAAATTTTAAGGTTAAGCAAAAAATACGTGGTTTCTTTAAATCCGATGAAGGGGCAAACATCTATGCTACCATTAGGTCATTAATTGATACCGCTATTAAGAATAACCAGAACCCTTTCGAAATTATCCGACTGATTGCTCAATGCGAGGTAGCCACTGAATAGTTACAATAGATAGATAAAAACAGTAAATTATATAATATGCTTAAAATGAATAAATTATTTGTGCTTCTCTGGATTGGTTTTATAGTAATTTTGACCACAGCCTGTTCATTTGCTAAAAACAAGCCTGTTGAAACAAGTCCAATCCCTTACATCCTATATCTCAAGGATTATGGAGCAATAGTAAATGATGGCATTGACGATGTACGTGCCATAAAAAAAGCACTAACAGACTGTAATGCTAAGGGCGCTAAAATGCTTGTTCTCGAAAAAGGACAATACGATTTTTATCCCACATTTGCAAGTGAACGTTATTGCTATATCAGCAACAACGATGAAGGATTGAAGAGGATTGTATTCGACCTTAAAGACATAAGCGATTTGACCATTGACGGGCGAGGGGCACAGCTAATGTTTCATGGATTTCTTAGTCCATTTGTGCTTGAAGGTTCGCAGAATATTAAGTTTGAAAATTTTTCAATTGACTACTCCAGGACTTTTCATACCGAAGCGATCATTTTGGGCTATGATGCAGAAGGAATGGATGTCGAAATTCTAAAAAACTTTCCGTTCAAGGTTCATCGTGGAACTTTGCTTTTTACCGATGGCAAAAAACAAAATGGAGAATTAACTACTGTGTCAAAAAGTGAGACTTTCGGCAGTTCACATATGTTGGAATATGATACCCAAAAGCGTGAAACCGCTTACATGGTGAAGGATTTTTACTTTAGTGATATTAATGGTTTCCCTGCAAAATTACTAGGTGGCAGTAAAGTGCGAATCTGTGTTCCCGGTTTATCGGGGACGATTGGCAATACAATGGTTTTTGGTCCTAACCATCGAAAACATCCTGGGTTTGTGCTTTCCGATTCAAGGAATATAAACTTTTATAATGTTACGATTAATCATGCCGGAGGTATGGGAATCCTTGGCCAAAGAAGTCACAATATTACTATTGATGCATGTAAGGTTACTCCATCCAATGGAAGAATGATTAGTGTAACCGCGGATGCCACCCATTTCGTGAATTGTACAGGTAAAATAACATTGACAAACAATTTGTTTGAAAATCAAAAAGACGATGCAACAAATATTCATGGTATTTATGTTCAGGTTATCGAGAAAAAGGCAGACTATACAGTTATTGTACAGCTTAAGCATCAACAGCAACATGGCTTCGATTTTATGAAACCGGGAATGGAATTGGAACTCGTTCACGGTAAGAGTATGATTACTTTTGATACGGTAACTGTTAAGCAGGTAAACAGAATCAACAAGGAAATTACGGAAGTAACTTTTGATAAAAATTTGCCGGCTAATCTTGAAATTGGAGATGCAATTGCCGAAATCCAGGATTACGCTGAAATTCATATAGCCAATAATATTGTACGAAATAACCGCGCCAGGGGCATGTTGCTAAATTGTCGAGGGAAAACGGTGGTCGAAAACAATACTTTTCATTCTCCTGGTGCTGCCATTTTGTTTGAGGGAGATTCATTTTTCTGGTTTGAGCAAGGTGGAGTTCGTGATTGTGTGATACGTAACAACAGATTTGAAAACTGCTTGTACGGAGTTTGGGGTAAAGCAATCATTGATGTAAAAGCTGGTATTATGGAAAATAAAGATATAAGTCGTTATAACCGTAATATACTGATTGAAAATAATGTTTTTCAAATATACGATGATCTAACACTGCTTAATGCCTATTGTGTAGATGGCCTAATTTGGCGGAATAATACCGTTGAAAAAACAATGGCTTATCCTAAGACTGGAAAGTTAAACAAACGCTTTATAGTAGATTACTGCGACAATGTGCAGATTGATGATCAAAATGATCACTAAATCATGAAAGCGATGTTACAGTCAATCAAATTTGTGCTCCTTGTTTGGAGCTTATCGCTTTGTACAATTTTATAACTATACAAAAGCAAAATTATCATGAAAAGATCTATTTCGTATAAATTAAAGTTGTTTTTTATTTTCTTATTGTTACTTCAAACAATAAGTTATGCACAATCCCAATCTCTTTCTTCACCTGACAAGCGCTTGTCCATTATTTTTGAAACAATTAATAATAAAAAGGTGTCAGTGAGTGGGGAACAATTGGTCTATTCAGTCACTTATAATGATAAGACAATTGTAGACAAATCGGCTTTAAGTTTGAATTTTGAAAATCAAAGACCGCTGGGGGAAGATGTTAAAATCGTCAGTACGGAAAGATCCAGTCTCGAACAATCATACAAGCTAATTGCAGGGAAAACGAATTTTGTAAATGATAAATGTAATGTTTTAACAATTCAACTGCAGGAAAATGGAAGTCCGGCACGAATGCTTACAATTGAAGCCAGGGCCTATAATGACGCAGTGGCTTTCAGGCATATTGTTCCCGAGCAATCGGGCATGAAGGAATTTCGCTTAATTGGAGAGAGGGTTGAATTTAAAATGAGCAAGGATGCCATTACCTACTCACAGTTGCTTCCAAATTTTGTCCATAGTTACGAAAGTGAATATCTGAAGTTGCCCATATCAGCCTACTCACATTTTGGCAGTGTTGTGAACGATCCATTGCTTGGGTTACCATTACTCATGGAATTGCCGGGTTTAGCCTGGGTGGCTATCAACGAAGCAGATTTGCAAAACTACAGTTCGATGTACCTGACCACTCTTTCCAAGGGCTGGTCAGGACACTGGCTCGAAGCTCTTCTTGCTCCCCAGTTTGAAGATTCAAGCGTATGTGTTACAGGTACACTGCCACTTAGGTCTCCGTGGAGGATACTCCAGGTAGGCAAGGATCCGGGAGCATTAATTGAATCGAACATACTGACCAACTTGAATGAAGAAAATGTTATAAAAGAAACCTCATGGATAAAACCGGGGAAAGCAGCATGGAACTGGTGGAATGGGTCTATTGGTGCTGAAGGTGTAAGAGCCTTTTCGACCGAAGGGATGAAGTATTATATTGACTTTGCAGCGGAGTCAGGTTTTGAACATTTGGTCATCGATGCAGGCTGGGCAGCCAGGGATGATATTACAAAGATGAATGGAAGAGTTGATATTCCTTTGTTGGTTAAATACGCAAATCAAAAAAAAGTAGGAATATGGCTTTGGATTCATTACCGTGATGCGGTTAGGCAGCTGGAGGAAGCTTTCCCTCTCTATGAAAAATGGGGAGTTGCCGGTTTAAAAATTGATTTTATAGAAAGGGACGATCAGGCTGGTATCGACTTTTATTACCGGGCTGCGAAGAAGGCCGTCGAGCATCACCTGATGCTTGATTTTCACGGCAGTACCAAACCTTCAGGTTTAAGCAGAACCTATCCTAATATACTTGGTTATGAATCTGTTGTAGGAATGGAAGTATCAAGGGGAGGTTTAAGAGATAATCCGGACTGTCACCTGATGTTACCTTTTACACGAATGCTACAAGGCTTTATGGACTACACTCCGGGAGGATTTAACAATGTTACTAGAGAAGAATTTGTGCCACGCGGCAGCAAGCCCATGGTTATGGGAACACGTGCTCACCACCTGGCCATGTATGTTGTTTATGAGTCACCAATTCAAATGGTTTCAGATTATCCCGATGCTTATAAAGGACAACCGTCATTTCAATTCATAATGGATGTCCCAGCAACCTGGGACGAAACAAAAGTATTGAATGGAATCCCCGGAGAATACATTACCATGGCCCGGCGCAAAGGAGATAATTGGTTTCTTGGAAGCATGACCAACTGGAATCCACGTCAACTTGAATTGCCGTTAGATTTTCTTGGTACCGGAACGTACACTGCCGAAATTTATGGGGATAATCAGGATTCTGATCGTTATCCAAAGAAAGTGGTAATAGAGAAAAAAACGGTTTCAAAGGGCGAAAAGCTCAATATTCAGCTATCTTCTGCCGGAGGTTGCGCAATACGTTTTAAGCCAGAATAAGAATAAAGAATTCGTCATTACCTGAAACAATTGACCGTTAGAAAAAGAATATGAAAACCTGCATAACCATAATATTGATGACTTTGCTTACCATTAACCTATGGGCGCAAGATGGATATGATTTCCCGCCAGTTTCCCAACTTCCGCAAACGGACAAATTGCCGGATTCATGGCAGTTTTTCACTAGTGACAGGCGGGTTACCACATCTGAAGATTGGGAGGAAGGGCGCTCTGAACTTAAAAAGATGTTTTCCAAAAATGATCCAATCGTAACTATTTATCCTGCACCCCCAAATGAGATTCTTTCGGAGGATTACATTTTGGAGGTGAATGGCAAACCGGTGGATATCTATTTGGCCAAAATCGCCGAGGTTGAAAACCGCCCCGACTGGACTTTAAATCCGGAAGATGTTGGCGGGCCTTATTCTTTCAGCTATTTTGATTTCTCAGGCGAAGTTACGATAAAGATTACATCCCTTAAAAAACCGCTCGACAGGCTGGTGATTCGCCCGTTATCAGCTGGAATTGAACCTAAAGTGGAAGGGAATTCTTTAACCTTTACGATAAACAAACCATGCAAACTTTCCATAGAGTCTGAAGGAAGAATTGAGCCTCTTCTAATTTTTGCCAATGCCCCTGAGGTCAATCCACCAAAAAAAGATGATCCCAATGTCATATACTTTGGCCCGGGAATTCATAAGCCTGAAAAAATTAAACTTTCGTCAGGTCAAACGCTGTATATAGCCGGTGGCGCTATTGTCAAAGGCGGAGTGGATGTTTCCGGCAATGATATAAAAATAACAGGCCGGGGAATACTTTGTGGAAACGAATGGCCATGGCGAAAAGGTCCCGGATCGATGATTCGCATGAGTGAAACAAAAAATGTTATGGTTGAAGGTATTATCCTTAGGGGTTCCTGGGGTTGGACAATTCCAATATACAACAGCGATTCTGTATCTATCACCAATGTCAAGCTCGTTTGCAGCAGAAACCCCAATGATGACGGGATTAATCCCTGTAACTCGCAAAGAGTGTATATCCGGGATTGTTTTATCCGCACAGACGATGATTGCATTGCAATGAAAGGTATAAAATTTGGATCGACTAATGATAACGTTGAGTACATTACAGTAGAAAACTGCCTGCTTTGGGCAGACCGGGCACGTATTTTCCTGCTGGGTCACGAAAGCCGGGCAAAATATATGAGACATATTGTCCTTCGTAACCTCGACATTCTGCATTTCAATATGACACCTTTTCTTTTTGAACCTGGCGAGGAGATGTCTATTGAAGATGTAACAGTGGAAAATGTTACGGCTTATGCTGATTATCCCGAACAAACCGGCGATCGGGCCTTTGATTTAATCCGTTTAAGACCTGTTGTTAACCAATATATGAAAACTCAGGTACCTGGAAAGATTAATAATGTCCGGTTTAAGAATATTGCATTAACAGGTGTGGAAAAAGAACGATGGTATCCGATATGGATTAAAGGTGCAGATGCAGAACACATGGTTTCGGATGTGACCTTTGAAAATATAACATGGTTCAAACACCTGTTAAATGAAAATTCCCCTCAGGTGAAAATTGAAGAAAATACCAAAAATATCAGCTTTGATTGACAACTTTTTATGTGGTTCATGTGAAAAAATTGCTTGGCCGTATTGACATTTCGCTGAATTTTTGGAATTTGCCTATCGAATGTCTGCATCAGGTAAAATTTGCTTGCGTGTAAATTTCGAACGCTAACTAATTTATTTTATTACTTATGAAAACAACCAGTTACCTATTGATCGGCTTTGGGATAACTTCTAACTGTCTGGCCGCTGAAAAAACTACTGTCACAGATACAGCTAAACCCAACATCATTCTTGTTATGCCCGATGATTTGGGCTATGGCGATTATGCCTGTTTGGGAAACCCAATCATGCACACACCAGCGGTTGATGCTTTCAAGAAAGAGAGCTTGTTATTTACACAGTTTCATGTTAGCCCCACTTGTTCGCCTTGCCGGGCGTCTCTCATGAGCAGCAGGCACGAGTTTAAGAATGGTGTCACACATACGATTCTCGAGCGTGAGAGAATGAGTCTTGAAACTTACACACTGCCACAAATGCTTAAAAGCGTTGGTTACACCACGGGCATTTTTGGTAAATGGCATCTTGGCGACGAGGAGGCCTACCGTCCGGAGAGTCGTGGCTTCGATGAGGTATATATACATGGTGGTGGTGGAATAGGTCAGACCTATCCCGGTTCTTGTGGTGATGCACCAGGAAACACAAATATCAATCCGGCATTATGGCACAATGGCAAATGGGAGAAGAACACCGGCTACTGTACCGACCTATTTTTCGCTCAGGCCACCAAATGGATGGATGCAAAACGCAAAGCAAATCAACCGTTTTTTGCATACATCCCTTTGAACGCCGCTCATGGTCCTCATGTCGTACCGGAAGAATATTACCGTCAATATCTCGGCAAACCCGGAGTGACCGAAGACATAGCGAAATTTTTCGGCATGATTGAGAATGTTGATACCAATTTTGGTGTGCTGTTTAAGAAACTTAAGGAATGGGGTATTGAGGAAAATACCCTGGTTATTTATATTGGAACTGACAACGGTGGAACAGCAGGTGTGAATATTTATAATGCCGGAATGAGAGGGCAAAAAGGTACGCCTTATCAGGGTGGAACGCGCTCTCCTTTATTTGTTCGCTGGCCTGCCGGAGGAATTCCTTCCGGAGTAGAATGTGATGCACTCAGTTCGGTTATTGATATTTTCCCGACTTTGGCTGCCATTACCGGTGCAAAACTTTCAGATAAAGTAAAGCAACAGGTCGAAGGTAAAAACTTGTTCCCATTATTTAAAAATCCAAAGTCTGAGTGGCCCGATCGTATCCTGGTGCACCATGTTGGTCGTTGGGCGAAAGGCAAAGCCGCGGAGTCAAAATATAGAAATTGTGCGATTCAAAACTCAAGCTTTACATTGGTGAACAACGAAGAATTGTACGAACTGAAGTCCGACCCGGGCGAGACAACCAACGTTATAGCCAAATATCCGGAAGTAGCTGCTAAACTTAGGACTGCTTACGATCAGTGGTGGATCGAAACTTTGCCTTTAATGGTGAACGAAGATGTCATCGGCCCAAAAATGAACCCGATGAAAGTACTTTACTGGAAACAATTTGGCGGTGGTCCGGACGAAGCGATGCTCAGGAAAATGGACCCCGACAGCAAGTCTGATGGTGCCAAACCCGTTAAGGAGCAGAAGAAGAAAAAGAAGAATTCAGAACAATAATTTCAACTGTTGTCTATAAATGAACTATGTGTATCAATTTTTAATGAAATATGAAAAGGAATATATTTGCTGCAGCGCTATTGATTTCAGGTATCGGACTAAAAGCGGCTGATAGGCCAAACATCATCTTTATCCTTAGCGATGACCAGACTATTGGGGCAGTAGGTTGCTATGGTAACAAGGATGTTATCACACCTCAAATAGACAAGCTCGCCAAGGATGGTATACGGTTTTCCAATCACTACAACACCACCTCCATCTGCATGGCAAGCCGGTGCAGTATTATGACCGGGCTCTATGAATATCGTCACGGGTGCAATTTCAGCCATGGTGACCTTGAAAGACGTTTCTTTGAGGACTCCTATCCGGTTCTACTTCGGCAGGCCGGATACTTTACCGGGTTTGCGGGCAAAATTGGATATGTGATTCAAAACGAGAATTTCGAAGCCTTTGGGAAGGAGTTTAATGTCTGGGCAGGAGGCCCTGGTCAAACGAAGTATGAAACGGCCCAGAACGAAGGCATCGCCAAATATGCCGAAAAGTATCCGCACAGTTCTCGCGCTTACGGTGCCTGGGGACAAGATTTCCTGAAGGCGGCAAAGGCAAGCGGCAAACCATTCTGTTTGAGCATTAGCTTTAAAGCACCACACATGCCTTTTACGCCCGACCCTATCGACCTGAAACACTACGATTCAAAGAATTCATTCACCCGTCCGGCCAACTACGGGGTTGAAAATGGCAAGCACCTTTCACCCCAGGCCCATACCACGCGGGCAGCTACCAATTACCGCGAATGGGTGAAGGATTACGATGGTACAGCGCGCCTCTATTATGCCCTCATCACCGGGGTAGATGCTGCCGTAGGAATGATTCGCGAAGAGCTTGAACGTCTGGGGCTGGCGCAGAACACTGTTATTATTTATACCTCCGATAATGGATACAATAGTGGTTCACATGGTTTTGGCGACAAAGTGATCCCCTACGAAGAAGGCTCGAAAACTCCCTTAATTATTTATGATCCGCGTCTGTCCAAAGAAAATGATGGCAAAGTGAGCAATGCCATTACTGCCAATGTGGATATGGCTGCAACTATTTTTGCACTTTCAGGCGTTCCAGCGCCAAATGGTATCGACGGGAAAAATCTGCTTCCATTGCTGACCAATCCTGACAAACAGGTTCGCGAATCTTTGCCGCTGTTCAATTTCTGGGGCATTGCAACTGGTCAGTCTATGGCAGTCGTCACTTCGGAATGGAAATACATCTATTGGTACTCAGCCGCCAACGGCATGAAACCTAAGGACGAATTGTTCCACATTGGAAAAGATCGGATCGAAATGAAAAATGTTGCCAGTAATCCTGAAAACGCCGGCATACTTGCACAAATGAAAAAAAACTATGATACCGAACTGAAAGCCATTCAGGAAAAGGTAGTGACCGGGCATGGATATGAATATTTCCCAAAATTATTCGACCGCTCGCTTCCGTGGGAGCATAAAGCAACACTGACCAAAAACCAGGATGGCGATACACCAGAAGTGGAGGTTGAAAGTGGGCAAAAAATGAGTACAAAAAAGAAAGCAAAAAAGGAATAAAATGAAATCGCCATGATTTGTCAATCACCCACAGAAATGATAATAACCTCATGGCTATTCCATTTGGCCGTTAAAAAACAAATTATATACAAATGAAACATAAACCTATAGTAGCCACGGCACTTATACTGGCTTCGATGGACTTACTTCATGCCACCGAATCGAAAATCACTAAAAAGCCAAATATCATTTTCATCCTTTTCGATGATATGGGATACGGACAGCCTCAGAGTTATAACGCAGAATCATCATTGCGAACTCCAAATCTTGATCGCTTTGCACAACAGGGTATGCGTTTTACAGATGCCCATTCAGCTGCTGCAGTGTGCACGCCTACGCGATATGGTATACTAACTGGGCGATATCCTTCGCGCATCGGACAATTTGGAGTCTTGACCACATTTTCAAAACCGATAATTCCGGCTAATCGGCTAACGGTGGCATCCATGCTTAAGAAACAAGGATATTCAACCGCGTGTATTGGCAAGTGGCATCTCGGTTTGAACTGGGTAGATGGTAAACCCGGAACTGAAAAAGAGGTGCCTATTGGTGCAAAAATTACGGATGGGCCCAATGCATTGGGTTTCGACTATTTTCTGGGCTTCACCCACGCCAGGAATATTGGAACTATCATTGAGCAGAACAGCGTGGTTTCGCATGTGAAGCCAGATGAAAACCAACCACTGATGATCAGAAAAGCAATTGAGTGGATTGATGAACGTGCAAAATCAGATAAACCTTTCTTCCTTTATTTTCCGATGGGCATCCCACATGAACCGATTGTGCCTTCTGCTGACTATATTGGGAAAAGCGGGGCACAAGACCTGGTAAAAAGTGATCCTAAATATGGCGACTGGCTTTTTCAGGGAGACGCGATGCTTGGCCAGATACTTGAAGCACTCGAAAGGAATCATCTTGCCGAAAATACACTCGTCATCGTTACCAGCGATAATGGGGCGGAGCACCGCTCCTACGAACCGCTAAGGGAATCAAAAAGAAGTATTTACGAGGGAGGTCATCGCGTTCCATTCATGGTTTGTTGGCCAGGCAAAGTAAAACCGGGCATGCTGAATGATCATACTGTTTGTCTGAATGATTTGATGGCTACTGCTGCTGAAATCATTGGTATAAATTTACCCGGCAACGCCGGAGAAGACAGCAAGAGCCTGCTTCCTGAATTTTTGGGAACTGCGGGGCAAGCTGTCCGCGAAGCCACTGTTCATCAGTCAGCTTTTGGCGATCTGGCCATCCGTCAGGGCCCCTGGAAGTTGGTATTTCTTACCTCAAACCAGCAGGAACTCTATAATCTTCAGGACGATTTGAGTGAAACAAAAGATTTATCCGCCGCCAACCCGGATATTGTAAAAAAAATGACCGTCTTAATGAGAAGTTATATTGCAAATGGTCGCAGCATTCCGGGAAAGATGCAAAAAAATGATAAAGACATATCTATTGATGGTAAATTAAAAGGTTTGAAATCAGAGAGGATGGATTGAATAAATATTCTTGCGTGAAGAAAACACAAATAGAATAATCCCGCCAGGTTTGTACTTATGCTGTTGCTATTAAAATCCAATGTTTTCTGGTATCCTTGGCCTTCCCGCCTCTATCCAAGCCATTCTTATCAATTCAGCTGTGGACTTTGATGATTCCCTGATCATTTTGGCAGTAAAGCCTTTTGTTTGGTTCCAAAGTATTTGATAATACAAATCGTTGTACTCATGATTCGCTTTCTCAAATGCCACCTTATCTGCATTAAAAAGGGAATCTTTGTACTGGTAATTGCGGTATATGTAATCAAAAACATATCGGCTTAAATTCTTGATTTTATGTAAATGTGAACCATTAACAGCTATTGAATCAATGTACTTGTTGATCATTTTTGATTCGTACCTACTATGTATGCCTTGCTGCCCTGTCTCTTTTCCATCATAATTGGTGGTTAAATGAAGGGGCATGTGTCCATCGCCAACATAGTGACCAAGATCAGCAGCAGTCAGCACTGCCCTTGCCCAATCCTTTGCTTCGAATTGCTGCACAAGGA
Source organism: Tangfeifania diversioriginum (assembly GCA_945873105.1). Lineage (GTDB taxonomy): Bacteria > Bacteroidota > Bacteroidia > Bacteroidales > Prolixibacteraceae > CAINVV01. The sequence goes on along the minus strand of CAMCBW010000017.1, from coordinate 54,536 downwards.
CCTGGTAAGTTGAATCGGTCATCCAGGGAAGAGTACCATTCTTCTTGATGAACTCGATGCTGTATTTATTGATGGCCTCCTCTTTCCCTTCAACGATTTCGTGTGCTTGAACAAAGTCAGTGTAAGCATCTATGTCAATGTAATGCTTGATCTCTTCTGTTGGATCAACCCTTCTCCTTTTATCTGGATCTGAACCATGATCTGACAGAACTTCAGACCAAGTTTGGTAATTGTTAAGCCTGGCAGGAAAGAATTGTGGTGCTGAACTATTGATCTTTTGATGTCCCTTTTCTCCCCAACTGCATAACAGGAGTAATGAGGCAATCATCAATGTGGTGTTAAGAATCTTGGTTTTCAATTTAAATTAAAATATTATATAAACTTAAATTTACCAACTATTTATTACCAACTAATAGCTTTTGGAAAATTATTTTTTGAAATATCAATATTTCAGGAGAATTTAGGGGTAACCTATTGGTCCTTTGTGGTATTAACCTAATGTAAACGGCAGGCAACCCGCCTCCGGCCTTCCCGACCGCTCACCTGGCCCTCCCTTCCAAAGTTTCCAACCATTTAAAATCAATCCCTTAAAGTATCTTAAATGGAACCCACACCGCCAACCTGTTCTCTGCAGGGAGTTCGACAACCTGGAGATGCTCCCTGCCGGAGGTCAACGACTCCTCCACCAACTGCATTCGCTCTTTTCCATTGCTGGGAAGCTGTTTAATCTCTTGCACAGCTTGTCACACCGAATCGGGCGTTGGAAAATCGCTTGCGATTTTCTCCCTCTGTGTCCTCCGGGGTTTCTCTTTTGAAATTACCCAAAAGCAGAAATTCCTACAACCTTACAATTTTTGATTGGTCGACACTTATTCTCTGTGTAATATACTTAACCACGGGGATTTACTATTCAAACCATCTAAATTCTTTTCGATGACAACTTTTTCCGAAAAAGGTCATGCCAAGAATGTAGCAAACCTTGGTACCATGATATCGTACGCTACTGGATTTGGAACCGGCTACAATCCTTCCAAACAATCCATTACCCTTCCCGCCCTCAACACCCTTCGGGAGGAGGCGCAAAAAAGCCTGGTTTCACTCAACACCCTTTACAACAACTGGAGTGTGGCGGTGGAGGTCCAGCAGCATCGTTTCGACGGACTGAATGTCCTGCTTACCCGTATCCTCAATTCAGTCGAATCGGGCGACGTAAGCCCTGCAGTACGCGCCGGCGTAAAAGCGCTCAACAAAAAATTGCAGGGGACCAGAATCCGCAAACATGCGACTGCTCCTTCCGTCCATGCGACTGAAAATCCAAAGGAGAAGCTACCAACCATCTCCACCTCCCGGCTGAGTGCTGATAGCCGGATGGAGAATTTCGAAAAACTCACCCAATTGCTGATGGAACAACCCGGTTACCACCCCAACGAACCGGATCTCCAACTCTCTGCCCTGCAAGCGATGCTGGCCGATTTCAAGAAAAACAATGAGGCCGTCAAGATTGCGCAGATGTTGCTCAGCAATGCAAGGATCAGCCGCAACAAGCTCTTCTACGACCGGGAAACCGGTCTGGTGAAGGTAGGTTTAGACGTCAAAAAATATGTCAAATCTGTTTTTGGCGCTACCTCTCCCGAATACACCCAGGTAAGCGGGGTAGAATTTACCATGCAGAAGAATTAAATTGCACCTAAGGAAGTTCAGCGAAGCCAGGCAAGGAAATTACAATGCCTTTAAAATGAGCCTCGCTGAACTTCAATTCGTAATTAGCTTCGCTGAACGTAATTATTTCCACCTCCCTCCCGCATTTGTACACCAAGCCTTAGTGGATGTCAAGTAGCCCTTAGAGACTGTACACTAAGCCTTAGAGGATGTACAGTAACCCTTAGAGAATGTACACTAAGCCTTAGTGGATGTACAGTAGCCCTTAGAGAATGTACACTAAGCCTTAGGGGATGTACAGTAACCCTTAGAGAATGTACACCAAGCCTTAGTGAGTGTCAAGTAACCCTTAGAAACTGTACATTAAGCCTTAGTGAGGCGTGGTCTGGTTTACCGCTTTTCCCAATATACTTACTCTGCCAGATAGTTTGTCCAATAGAAGTGATTAATTCATAAATTTGTTCCCAGTATTTGGTTAATTGAAACTCCGGTAATTTATTTTAACCACTCCAAATAAAGATCATATGATTTATCTGTTGCCTCTTTGGCTACGATCTTCAGTTGGTTATCTGCATTCCTGTATTGATAAGCAGTTTTGATAATGGCAAGATCTTTATTGATGCTTTCAACATCAGTGCTTTTGCCATTTCCATCTGTGACGCCTGCCATTAAAAGCTTTCTTGGGGCAAGGCTGGCAGCAAGGTCAGGAAGATCATACGCTTTAAGGGCTCCTGGAACGGTATTGAGAATAAATGAAGGCTTATAAAAGCGGTTCAAAACAATAGAACTGTATGATGAATATGGTTCTATAAGTGCAACATGTGTAATGAAAGAATCAAATGCTGCAGCATGCAACAATACCGGCGCCATTTCCTTACTGGCAAAACCATAAATATCTTTTATTCCGGTATCATTCTTTAATAATCTGGATAGTCTGACAACATCACCGGCTCTTATTCCGACAATGCTTCTTCCGATAAGCATCGAAGCATACCATAAATTATGGGAACTGCCCTCAATATATGCATCCCCTTTAAAAATACCCGGACCCATTTCTCCAACTCCAATGATATCAGGAGCCAAAACAGTAAAACCATTCATGACGAACCATTCAATCTCACCTCCTTTTGATGCTTCGGTAGCCTTGCCGGAAGGATGAAGATATATCAGGGCTTTACTATTTGGCTTATCAGGTTTCATTAACAGGTATGGAATAATATAATCAGCCTCACCTTTTACAAAGTACTTTTCGATCATATATCCTTCCCTTTGAATACGACCTGTCAACACAGAGTTATTTATTAATGACGGTTCCTGATATCCCGAAAGCTTTTTAGCAGAATTCAATACCTCCGGAAGATGCCTTGTCAGATCACCCCTTGAAGCTTGCAACTCATTAATCCGTTTTTCTGTCTCCCTCCTGTTCAAACTGAAAACAGTTTCTCCTCCAAGCGATGTTGATACCTGGCCTGTGGCAGTTACCCGCACATCTTCAGGAGTAAATGGCTGCGTTTCCTCATCATTTGAATTGCCTGGATTATTCAGATGTTTCCGGAAAAAAGCATACATGGCTTCCCTGTTCTTTTTGGTTGATGCATGAGGCGCATCATCCTCTACCCTGCTAAAATTATCCTCTTTCCCGTATGCTTTATAGATAGCTGCAACCTCCTTTTCGGTTTCCAAAGCGCCTTGAATGCTGAACATATCGCGTGTGGTTGTGACCATCAGGGCTGGTTTAGGCGCCCGGACCAGCATAAAGTCCCCATGATCGATACCTCTGATGATGGCGTTAAACATATTTTGTTCTGCATCCTGAGGTCCGATGGTCTGCAGCAGCCTGGTGAAATTGGTCAGATAGTTTTCGGGAGCAGCGGCATAGATACGATCGTCCATTGCAGCAATATATGCACATTGGGTCCCGCCTCCCGACCGTCCTGTAATTCCTATTCTGGCAGGATCAACCTCTTTCCTGGTAAGGAGATAATCAACAGCCCTGATGCCATCCCAAATCATATACCGTGCCTCTGAACTACCAGTAATAAAAGCCTGAGCACCGGGATAAGAATGTTCCATGGTAGGTCCGCCAACTATTGATTTGCCGGTTTTTGGATCAAAATACTCCAGCCGCTCCCCCTGACCAACAGGATCAAATGCAAACACGATGAAACCTTTCTTTACCAGATTTACAATAACATGCAGGTATATTGCGCTACGATACCCTTCTTCCGTATGACCGCTGCAGTATATAACAACAGGAGCTTTACTCCTTTTCATAAGTCCATCGGGAATGAACATGGAGGATGTTACGTAAAATCCCGGCTGAGATTCATAAACTATATGCTCAATCCTGTAACCATCCTTTTCTATTCTCCTTTGGATCTTTGCATTTAATGGTGTCTTTTCAGGAAATGGTCCAACTATATCTAACAGTGTTTTCTTCACCCAATTCTGTCGTTGCTGCCAACCGGATAAGGTATTCAGTCCGGAAACCGCATCAGTTCTCTCTTTGAGAAGATTAAAGGCCTGTCTCGCAAGATGATGATACAATGAGTTGGGAGCATCACTGTACTGAAGCCAGTTATTCCGAATCACATCAAGTTCATTCTGGGCGTTCATTCTTTCATTAGCCAGCAACATGACCAATAATAAAGTGAAAATGATTTTGAATAAACCCGAGTACTTATGAATTACATGATGAAGTAGCTGTCTCATATTAATTAGCGTTAGTTCGATCCAAGCGAAGATACAAATTTGCTTGTTATCTATTATTTCAAGGGTAAGCGGAGGTTTTTCGGGCAAACTAAGAATAAGCAATCTTGCAAAATTCGGTCAAATTGACCAGTATCTGCTGGAGAACCTTGATCCCTTCACTTTGTTGATTGTTAAGAAGATAAGCTAGTTGACTAAAATCGGCAGAAGGTGGTCTGGTTTAACGCTTTTCCCACGTTTATTGGTAAACGGCTTATAAACGCTTGTAAAGTGTTTTGTTTTTATCCCCAATATGGACACGCCGGAGTAAAAGACCACCCTGCACCAGAGATTATTGAACCTTTGGTGAAGGATATAAGTATATAAAATTCAAATAATTATGGCCTGAACTCGAAAGACGGCCGAAGGTGGTTAATTTTGCAGGCGCGCCCAATAATGTTCTAACCACCGTCTTAGACGACGGTTCGAACATACAACAGTAAAATCTACTTTCCTGGAGACTCCTCAATCAAGATTTTATACTCCTTTTCAGAAAGCGGATTGGCCTCATACCCAAGTTTTTTAATTCCCTTGACCAAATTTTCAGGAGTATTTTTCCCTGACTTGTATACTACTTTGATGGTATTGGATTTTAGGTCAACTTTCAGATCTTTCACCCCCTTTTCAAATTTCAAATAATTGGTTAGGGTCGCCTGGCAGTTTTGACAGTCCATTGTTGTTTTGTAACAAACTGTTAATAAATCGGTTTTCGGTTCCTGCGCCTTTACTTCGGCCAAAAACAGAACCGCAACATTGCAAAGTAAAATCAATTGAATAATCGTTTTCATCAGTATATAATTGTTTTTTTTAATGGTCTGATGGAATACCCAGATATTCATTTTCGGTGGGGTGAAAATTTTCTCGTGGGTATTTCATTTGTTATTTTGTTTTATGATTTAGTGTAATTCTGATACCAGCATAGAATCTGCGTCCCATAACAGGTCCCCAAATACGGGTTGCGTCAAACTCATTTCCAAAAGGATGTTCGGGATCTAAAATCGGATGTTCCTGGGTATAATTCAGGAAGTTTTCGGCCCCGGCATAAAGGTTCCAGTATCTAAAGTACTTGGTTATCTGGGCATTCACCACAGCGAAAGCAGGGAATTCGGTTGGTGAATCTAATTGACTGTCAGGTACAATTGGTAAGCGCCCACCGCCATTAAGTTGGGTGTTAAAATCGAACATCCATTTTTTCAACCGGTCAGAATAATTGAGGGTAATCAGCCCTTTGTATTTACTGGTTAGAGGTTTGCGAACCAACTCATGATTAATGGTTTGCATTACATCGTTCAACCGATAAGCAGCGGTAATATCGAGCCTGGGAAGCAATTCGTACTGAAGTTCCAGTTGGTAGCTATTGGCAAAGGAGATGCCATCCAAGGAAGTAAATAAAATTTGAGTGGCCGAACTTTCACGATCTACAACTAATTGGTTTATAAAGTCAGTCCTAAAATATTCGGCATTTAGATGTATTGGCCTTTCTGTCCATGGTATTTTCAAATTTATGCTCGCACCATAATTCCAGGCTTCTTCCAGAATTTTGCTTTCAGTAAAATTCAGAGAACGCGAATTGGCGAGCAGAAAACTATTTTCGGCAAGGATGCGTGGAGACCTAAAACCTTTCCCGGAAGAAATCCTAAAGTTAAGAAACTCGTTAGGCCCATATCTCAAATGAACACGAGGGGTTACAAATGCGCCGAATGTATTGTGAAAATCGACACGCAGCCCTGCCATCAGGGTCAGCTTTAGGCTAGGTTTATAGGTGTATTCGCTAAACACACCGGGAACGGATTCATTTGCTTCAATCGAATTTTGGTTGAGAATTTCATTCGCCTGATCAGCAATTATACTGATCCCTGAATTTAAGGAATGTACATTCATCCTGTCGATTGAAAATGTATGGACCAAATTCCCATACATGGTGTATTCGTCTCCCGAATAATTGTTCAGGCCATAATACGAACCCATTTTGTGGAAGGTAAAATTCGAAATAAATGCAAGGCTATGCCTTGATCCGATGAAATCTTTACCAACCTTTACATATCCTTCAAAGCGTTCGTTTTGCACGTTTACCCCATATGGATTTGACGTATTCCGCTCCATATCTTTCCTGAAGTCCACCTGCCCTCCAACCCGATCTTCTTTCAGGTAGTGAATCCCGGAATGAAGCATAAAGCCATCTCCAGAGGTGTATTTCCACTGGTTAAACAGGTGAATTTGCTTGTTCAGCGGCTCATCCAGAAAACCATCCATATTATCATCCATTCGGCTTTGAAAGTTAAAATGATGAATAAAAAATGCCATTGATTTCTTTTCTGAAAGTTTCGCCGAGAAGTTTGTGTTTAGCTCTGTTCTTCCTTCTGCTGAGGCAAATGCACTAAAATGAAAGGCTTCAATACCGTCCGGTTTTTTAAAATTGGCATTTATTTGTCCTGTAATAGATTCATAACCATTCACCACAGATGCTGCCCCTTTCGAAACCTGAATGGATTCGAGCCACGGACCTGGAATATATGTTAATCCGTAATTGGTTGCCAATCCTCTTAAATTCGGAAAATTTTCGGTTTGTAATTGTGAATAAGTACCATCAAGCCCCAACAGTTTAATCTGTTTGGCGCCAGTTATCGCGTCGTTGTAGGAAACATCGACCGAAGGATTGGTCATAAAACTCTCAGAAAGGTTGCAGCAGGCTGCTTTTTGCAATTCGGCCCCATGGATGTGTGTTGTATAAACGGGATTGATACGGGAAATGGATGTTCCTTTTTTCTTATGAATAACAGTAACTTGTTCAAGTTCAGTACTCATATTCAGAACAGCATCAATCATTTCCAGTCCATTCCATTCAATGGTGTCGGTTTCAAATCCTACAAAGCTAAAAACCAGTAGATTGTTATCCTTCACAGATTGAATACAAAACTCGCCGTTCTCATTGGCAATTGTTCCGGATTTAGTGCCGGCCCAATAAATATTAGCACCGGGCAAAATACTCTTCACCCCGTTTTCGAGTCCGAACACCTTTCCTTTAATCGGATTCGCATAACCATACACCGATAGAAATATTAAAAGCAAAACAATAGCTCTTTTCACTTCAATAATATTGAAATATTCATAATCTGATTGTAAACACGAAATGTTAAAACCTGATTATGCGAAAAGGGCTATCTTATATTGTTTTAAGAAATTAACCAAGGTACGTCCAACCTTTTTGGTAAGGGGTGGTTTGTAATTTGTGAAGTGAACGAATAATTTTTCTGGAAGTAATTGTTCAACTGTTTCAATAACAGCAATATTCTGAAGAGTGATTTTTTTTGCCAATGAATACTCAAGCGGTGAGTCATCGTCCGAATGGCTGGATAATTTAAGGTAAATAACAACCAGTGGTACGCAACCGCATTCTTGTTGTATTGTATCCAAGTTTGGGATGGCAGGTTTCGATTCTGTAGAACAGCAGTCGCATTCAGAAGCAGTATGGTCACTCAGTTCATGGGCTGCAAACAATGAAACGCCGCTACTTCCCAAACATTCACAATGAGTTTGATACAGCATCACTCCGGTTGATAAGAACAAAAATATAACCGAAAGTCCAATTACCACTATTTTTCTGAGAATTGTCACATGCCAAAAGTACTATTCTGTACCAAATTTTAAAGGACTTGTGGATATTTTAACAAAACATTATCAATGTATAACGGATCATTAAGAACATTTCATAGATAAAATACTGGAATCTTGCTATCAAACCATCCAGGGACTCCGGTATTCACGGGTGAGCCATTTCGGGTCGCCGGTACCTCCGGTGAATTCGCATTTGGCAGGATCCCATGTAAAACGAGCGTGGTGGTAATAGGACTGGTTCATCAGGTGGCAGCAGATGGCACTATGGGCGCCAACGATCTCACTGGTAATAGGCTTCTTGCGGCTCTTGAGGCACTCCATGAAATCGTTGATGTGATTTTTGCTCCTGTAAAGTTGAATCTTTGCATTTTGCAGGTAGGCCTCTTCCGCTTTCTTTACCTCGTCGGCCAACTTGATTTTACCCTCTTTTTTCTGGACATCGGTAAATTCGGCAATGGTTTTACCTTCAACGATCAGCACTAATTTGCCCCTGTTGACCTTCACCTCTCCTTTGGAACCAAAGAAATGAACGCCGAAACCGTCATTTTTGTGCTCCAGCGTAATGCCGCTGGCATAAACAAATTTGCATCCTGAAGTCGCCTTCTCATCCTCAGGTGGAATGACCTCCACAGGGCCGCTGTTGTCCATTCCAAGACCCCACTGGGCGATATCGATATGGTGTGCTCCCCAGTCGCCGACACTACCAGAGCCATACTCCTTGTAACGCCTCCAGTTCGGGAAAAAGTCGTGCACACCGCGCGGACTCAGGACTGAATTGTACGGACGAAGCGGTCCGGGACCACACCACATCTCCCAGTTTAATCCGGGCTCCATTTGTTCTTCAGGAAGATCGCATGGGATACCCGGACCACCGAAGCTGCATTCGACATGACTGATTTGGCCAATCACGCCATTTTGTACCAGTTCGCATGCCACGCGGAACTCATTGCTCGAACGCTGCATGGAACCCGTTTGCAGGATCCTGCCATTTTCCTCCACGGCCTTCATCACTTCGACGGCTTCGTGGATATTGTGTGTCAGAGGTTTCTCACAATAGACATCTTTTCCTGCCCGAAGTGCGGCAAGCATTGGAATGGCGTGCCAGTGATCCGGTGTGGCGATGACGACGGCATCAATGTCTTTGCGGTTGATGATCTCACGGAAATCAGCGTATGCTTTGCATTCGTCGTTTTTGTAAAAATCGTTGGCTATTTTTTGGTAATGTTCCCTGCGTGTGGTATCCACATCACAAACGGCAACAATCCTGACGTCGCGACGTCCCATGAAATTGCGCATCAGTCCGCGCCCTTGTGTGCCCATCCCAATGAGACCAAGGGTAACTGTTTTGTTTTGATTGGAATTTGGCCAGCCGCATGATTGAAGGATAAGCGGGGCAGCCACGGCAGTTGCCGAAAGATTTCTGAGGAATTTTCTGCGTGAATTTTGCATGTTGAAAGTAGTTAAATGATTGAACCGGAACCATCGAACGGATGGAAACAGATCGTATCAATCATCTTTACCAGCTAAGTTGAAAACCGATCCTTTACCCGATTCTAAGGCTTCTGTAAACGTATTAAAAATTTGAACAAGATTGATAAATCAGCGGATGGTTTGGCAACTCCGGGCATCATTTTTTACCATTCACACACAATTTATGCTTCATTCAATGGAAACTCAAAATGGGTTAGATCTTCCACTCATCATCCAGGGGTCGGAGGAGTTTGCCCTATTGGCCCACCCGCATAAACCATTCGGACATTCTTTCTTCCAATTACCATGATACGATTAAATTCATTATTATTGCATAACTCTTTAACTTTATCATAATCAGCATTAACCGGACGATACTACAAACCATTATCCATGAAAAAGCTTATTCTTGCCACAATCATCTTGTTTGCAGGGTTGACTGCCGTAAACGCCCAGACAAAATCAGTCAGGAAATCACCTGCCCTTGAGGAGGCTTCACCCGAGAGCGTCGGGGTCTCTCCGGAGCGGCTGGCACTTATTGACCAAATGTGTGAGGAGGCAGTCAGGGAAGAAAACCTGCCCGGGGTGGTGTCCCTGGTGGTCCGCAACGGGAAGATCATCCACTGGAAGGCTTTCGGGATGGCAGAGAATGAGAAGGGACGCAAAATGAAGCGTGATGACATCTTCAGGATCGCCTCCCAAACCAAGGCCATCACCGCCACAGCCGTGATGATGCTCTGGGAGATGGGGAAATTCAGGCTGGATGATCCGATATCCAAATACATTCCAGAGTTCAAGAATCAGCAGGTGCTTAAATCGTTTCAATACAGTGATACCACCTGGAGAAGCGAACCTGTCAAATCGGAAATCACCATCCGGAACCTGCTTTCCCATACTTCAGGAATTGGCTATGGGGTCATTGACGGGGACGAACGGTTTAAGCTGATTTACAAGAAGGCAGGTATCACAGATGCCTTTACCACCGAGAAGATCACCATTGCCGGGAATGTGAAAAAACTGGCAAAACTTCCGCTGCACCACCATCCGGGAGAAAATTTCACCTACAGCGAGGGGCTCGATGTGCTGGGATACCTCATCGAGATCGTATCCGGAATGCCCTTTGACCGGTTCCTCAAGAGCCACATCTTTGATCCGCTCGGGATGAATGATACCTACTTCTATCTCCCGGAAGAAAAGGCATCCAGGCTGGTGGCCGTTCAATACAAGGAAAGCGGGAAGTGGAAAAAATATCCTGCCACCTTTTACGACACAGATTACCCGGTAAGAGGGGCCAAAACATTTTTCGCCGGGGGTGCGGGATTATCCAGCACAGCCAGGGATTATGCCCTGTTCCTTCAAATGTACCTCAATGGCGGTGAATACAACGGCGTAAGGCTGCTGAGCAGGACGACCGTCGACCTGGTACTGGCCAACCAGATCGGAAAAATCTGGGGGGACGCAACGGAGAAAAATTTTGGACTCGCCTTTTCCGTATTGACCGAAACTGGGCAAAACAAAGGTGGACAAGGGAGTACCGGCACATTTGAATGGGGCGGATATTTCAATACCCAGTATTTTGCAGATCCAAAGGAGAAAATCGTCGGCATCATCATGAAACAGACCCAGGGTAGCGTCAGGGATGAAACAGGTTGGAAATTCAAACAACTGGTGTTCCAATCCATTGATGACTAAACATAATTTGAGGAGTTTGTTCTCCCTTTAGCCCGAGCTTGTTCTATTTTAATTGCTTGTCTTTATTTGCCGGATCAGATGGTTTTATCTAGAATCAGACAGATCGTTAGCATCCGGAATAAAACGAAACTGACCGGCATTATTTGAAATTTTCTTCAAATCTTAAGGTGTTGTCTCCACGCTGACGTCCTCCTTTGCACCCAACCTGAAGTTGATTCCAATCTTAAAGCCGAAAGCATATTGCGTTACTCTTTTCGTCAAATCTGAAGAAAAAATACCATTGTAAACACCATCCTCCTGGTACAAAAATTTGCTTTGTGGATCAATCATGTTCGTCAGGCCATAGTCCAGATAAACTCCGGAGTAAAGGTCTAACCTGTTGTTTAAATTAATCAAAACTCCCAAATTGCTGCAGGCAGATAGAACAGGCTTCAGGCTGGTATCATTTTTGGGAAAACTGGTCAGTGTGGTAAAGTTGTGTTGCGGCAAACCAAACAAGACGACATTGTACTGAGGATAATATCCAGTTGTTTCAATTGTACCTCCTGATGTTTCGTTTTTTGATTGAAGAGGGAATGATACTTTTGGTCCGATGGAAAATTGAAAATTGAATTTTTCATTCATTTGTTTTTGGTAAACAAGACCAAGCGGAATGTCCAGTAAGAGGATAGTTTGTTTTTCCTGCCAATCAGTGTATTGAGTTCGGAATTCAAACGAATCATTGTCGGTGTCAACCGAAGCATTACTTGTTTGATAATTAAGCGTAGCTTTTGATTGAAACGATGCCAATCCCAGTCCGGCTGCAAAACCCCAGTTTTTGGAGAAATAGTAATGATACCCGAGATTAACAGTGTAGCCCATGAAGTTTTCCTTTACTCCGTTTTGAAGGTCGTATTTCAGAGGATGGGAACCACCTCCTGCGTTGAAGTACAACGACCGGGACGTTTCATTTTCCTGTGCCTGTAAGGCCCCTGCTCCCCACAGGAGCAAACTTATGAATAGAATTTTTTTCATTTTCTTTTTATTGAGCCGTCACCAGGACTTTGGAGATCCAAATTCCCGGTGGCGGTTTGTTTTTTTAATAATTTTCGACTATTATTTTGCAGGTGAACTTCCGCTGGTCAGAGGTAATGACAGTTCCAATATAATCCCCAAACGGTAGTGAGACAGAATTTACCTGTTTAACGTCAGTAATGCTTTGGACAAGGACTCCCGTAACATTATAGATTCTCAGAACAGCACCCTTCAAATCCTGATCGTTGAGGTCGGTTACTTTTACCGTAAATGGGACGAAACTTCTTGCCGGATTTGGATAAGCACTAATGGTCGCATTTTTTAATGTCCGAGTGTGAATTTCCTGATCGCATGACCACAATACTGCACCCTCTATCGTACTTACCTGTAGAGAATAGAATCCATCCAACCCTGCTTGTTCTCTGTAGAATTGACCTGTCGCACCAGGAATTGGCTGACCATTCTTGTACCACTGAAACGAGGTGAATCGGTTTGAACTATTGTCACACACGATTAGATCGTCAAATTTCTTCACGACGTAGCTCTTGGCAAGCTTAATCGCAAATTGGAACGGATATTCCGGGCTTTCCACATTCAATTCATTTCGGAATTGCAAGTTTGCGGAATAAATACCTTCAGCCATGGTAGCAGGCACCTGGATATCAATCCTGTCCAGACTTTGTGATGAAGCCAGTGGTAGATAGCCTGTGTTTACAAAACCGGCAGCCAAAGCCACAGCACTAAAAGTAATCCGGTATTCGCTTGGGGTTCCTTTCAGAATTTGATAGCCAATAGACAAATCTTCTCCCTGGCATTCACCTGTTACCGGTACTTCTAAATTCTCTGACAATTTTACGATTTCCGAAATTTTGGCATCGGTAATGATCAAATCAACTGGTTTGATATAATTACTTACAGCGCTGCCGCTGATCATGTAAACCACCGTGATTACCTTGTCCTCTCCAACTGTTGCATTGTTGTAGGTAGCTATGGCTAAAACAGTAACCAAATTTGCATCGGAAGAGGCCAGCCCTTGTAAAGTTCCAACGTTTTCAACCGTTACCGTTGTCGAATTATCAAACATCTTGTTTGTGACAATAGAATAATCTGAAATGGTAAGTTGTTTTTGGGTAATGTTTGCCTTCAGACCAGAAACTTCTGTCAGTGTATAATTCCCGGCACCAACACCTGAAATATTTGAACCAAAAACAGTGACACATATTCCGTTTCCTACGTTCTTATGCTCAAAAGAGGCAGTACCTATGGTAAGTTTGACCGGATCAACATTGCGTATACCTACTAATTTTGTAATGGGAACGCTTGCCGTAGTTGTACCGTCGTAAACTTTATTTTGTGCCTCTGCCTCAATTGTCAAAGGGGCCTTGGTTATTACAAAATCAGCAGGGACATAGGTAAAATCATAGTTATTGTCCCTTCCGCCTGACATGGTAATCACTTTGCTGTGTGTACCAACGCTGGTCTGCAGATCTACCGAAGTCGACGCCAAAGGTTTGATATCCAATACGGATTCGTTTTCGGTGTTCTTCCATCCACGGTATTGGAAAGTCAGTGTTGGATTAGCCTCGCCGTAAACTTTCGTTTTGTCACCGGCGGTTACTGTCAACAGGGCTTTGGTTACAGTGAGATTTGCGGAAACATACTTGAAGTCGTAGTTGTTGTCAACTCCGCCTGATACCTTAATCACGTTAGTGTAAATTCCGGCACTGATCAGTATTCCTAATGTTGTTGATGCAGAAGGTTTGGTATTCAATAAGGTTTCGTTGTCGCTGTTCTTCCAGCCGTTGTATTGAATAGTCAGTGTAGGATTAGCCTCGCCGTAAACTTTTGATTTGGCATCGGCGGTTACCGTCAACATGGCTTTGGTTACAGTGAAATTGGCTGGTACATAGATAAACGAGTAGTTGTTGTCAACCCCGCCTGATACGGTGATGGCATTGGTATGGGTTCCCACATTGGTCAGCAAATCAACAGTGGTTGATGTGGTTGGTTTGTAATCCAAATCCGCTTCGGTATCGCTGTTTTTCCAACCGCTGTACTGGAAGGTAAGCGTTGGGTTGGCTTCGCCGAAGATTTTTGTCTGGGCATTGGCGGTAGCTGTCAGCATGATTTTGGTTACTTCCAGATTGGCCGGCAGGTAATTAAAGTCATAATTTTCCGCAACACCTCCCGTCAATGTGATCGCATTGCTGTAAACGGCTGCCGGACTGGTTGCCGTTACTGTTGTACTGGCTGTTGGCCGGGTGGTCAAAACGGCCTCGCTGTCGCCGTTCTCCCATCCCGAATAAACAAAAGTCAATGCGGGATTGTCTTCACCGTATTTCTTTGTTTTGGCATCCGCGGTAACGGTTAGCATCGCTTTGGTGATTTCCAGTGTTATCAGATTCCTGCTGGTACTGATACATCCCTGGGTTGTATTTCTGGCTTCAGCATAGGCAGAATAGGTACCCACTGTAGTGCCGGTTGGTGCAGCAGCCGGGGTATCCCCAGTAATATTTGCATACCAGTCAACGGTTTCTCCAATGCCAACGATGGCCACAGCTGTCTTTTCAGTCCCATCATAGGTATGGGAATTGCTTCCTGCTGTTGGTTCGGATGGCAAATCAAAAACAGTCATCTTTACCACATTCGATTCTGCTGCGCCTGTCCAGTCCTCCATGCAGTCAACCCGTGCCAGTCGTTTGTACCAGATATTGGCGGTAAGCAATTCGGGATCATAAGTTGTGGTATTGCTCTTTGCAATATCAACAAATCCGGTCATGCTACTGGTGGTTGACCTTTGCCACTTGTATTCCAGGGTTCCGACATAATCAGAAGGAACTTCTTTATTGGTAATTGCATTTGGGTTAAAAGGATTGCAACCATCTTGACCTGCGGTTATTATCCCTCCCGAAGAAGGATTGATAGCAATCAGGATGTTCTTTTGTCCACCCAGTGAACTTGGTCCCCCAAGTGCTGGTAATGTGAGTGTAGCATCGTTCCCTGAGGCATCTTTTATGGTTGCTCCGGCCAGCGCCAGGGAGTTGGTGGTTGAATATTCCAGATCCCAACTGCTCTCTCCAATCCCAACAGTATAGCTGAAAGTCAATGCAGATGTTCCGCTTCCTGAGGAATATGAAACTGTTCCGCCACTATTCAATGTCAGGGTAGGAGTTCCTGTGATGGTAACCGCTTCAGAAAAAGTTACGCTTATCGCAATAACATTGCTTGGTACATAGGTACCATCTGCTTCGCTGGATGTAATATTCGTTATGATTGGACGTTCTGTATCGATGGCGTAGTTGCCCGAATCAGTAGTTCCAGAACCTGTGTTCCCGGCTGCATCGCTAACCCCCGTATTGTCAAGGGTAATCACGTTGGTGGCATCTTCCACAGAGGCCGTTGGGGTAAAGGTTGCTGTCCAGGTAATTCCTCCATCGGAAGAGCTGACAGCCGTCAGAGTCCCGTTGGCAATGGTCAGGTCAGCATTTGTAAACCCAGAAACTGCTTCGGAGAAGGTTACGGTAACAGTTGCCGTTTCACCCACCCTTAAAGCATAATCGCTTAGGATTATACCTGCCGTCGGACGTTCTGTATCAATGGCGTAATTGCCAGAATCGGTAGTTCCAGAACCTGTGTTCCCGGCCGCATCGCTGACCCCTGTGTTGTCAAGGGTGATCAAGTTGGTTGCATCTTCAACTGATGCTGTTGGGGTAAAGGTAGCTGTCCAGGTAATTCCACCATCGGAAGAGCTGACAGCCGTCAGAGTCCCGTTGGCAATGGTCAGGTCAGCATTTGTGAACCCTGAAACTGCTTCGGAGAAGGTAACTGTGACAGTTGCCGTTTCACCCACCCTCAAAGCATAATCGCTCAGGATTATTCCTGCTGTCGGACGTTCTGTATCAATGGCGTAATTTCCCGAAGTAGCAGTTCCTGTCCCCGCGTTTCCTGCCAAATCAGTTACCCCTGTATAATCGAGGGTTATTACATTGGTTGCATCAGTTGTGGAAGCCGAAGGTGTTAAGGTAGCTGTCCATGTGATCCCACCATCAGATGAGCTTAATGAACTTACTGCCCCGTTGTCTGCTGAAAGGTCGGCAGTTGTAAAGCCGGAAACCGCTTCGGTGAAAGTGAAGGTCAAGGTAGCTGTATCACTAATTTTCAAGGCAGCATCGCTGATGGTGATGGCGCTGGCCAGTGTTGGACGAGTGGTATCGATGGCGTAGTTGCCCGAATCGGTAGTTCCAGAACCGGCATTCCCAGCTACATCAGTAACCCCTGTATTGTCAAGGGTAATCAGGTTGGTTGCATCTTCCACAGAGGCTGTTGGGGTAAAGGTTGCTGTCCAGGTAATTCCGCCATCGGAAGAGCTGACAGCCGTCAGAGTTCCGTTGGCGATGGTCAGGTCAGCATTTGTGAAGCCTGTTACCGCTTCGGAGAAGGTAAGGGTTACCAGGGATGTTTCACCCGTCCTCAGCGCGTTGTCGGCCAATGCGATGGAAGCTGTTGGAGCCACACCATCAATAACAATGTTTTTGTTGCTACTCAGCGAGTTGGCAGTTGCAAGTACAGGCAGGGTCCGTATTGCCGGATTGCCTACTCCATCGTAGATATTTCCACCCTGCAGGGCTGTTGTATTTTGGCAATCAAGGTCTGCACTGAAGTCACCTGCCGCTACAGTGTAATTAAAAGTCAGGGTGCTGGTTGTGGCACCACTGAAAACCTGGACGACCCGGTCAGTGGTACCTGTTTCAAGTATAAGTTGCGGAGTGCCAGTCAGGTTGACTATTTCACTGAAATTGACCTGAATTGAAACTACATCTCCAGCCTTGTAAGTTCCGTTTGCTGTACTTGAATTTACACTCGTAATCGTTGGTGGAATAGCCTCCACCTTTACGTTTGTTGTACTTGCTACACTGTTTAATGTTAGGTTTGCATCCACACTCGAACCATTTTTCAGGGTACCACCATTTAGTGTAATCGCTGAACCTACTGAAATTCCATCGTTATCCGCATTTCCGGATACAACGGTATACCTGAATACAAGGGCCGTGGATCCACTGCCGCTTACATAACTTGCATTCACTGTTCCACCCGTATTGAGTGTGATTGGAATATAAGGAGTTCCTCCTCCGGTATTTACAGTGATGGCTTCACTGTAATTAACCGTAAAATCAAGATTTTGTCCGATGGTGTATGTTGCGTTTGCGGGAACAGAGACCGATGAGACTGTAGAAGCAGGTGAAGGGTTTACGGTCATTGTTATTGAATTTGAACTCAATGCACTCGTGTTAAACCGATCAATTTCAGCATTGTAATTTTGCGAAACCTCTGATACAGATAAGGTTTTATTATAGACTCTAATAAGGCCCATGTTGCCATTTAATGGATGATGTCCCGGATCCTGGCCATCTCCAATCAAGTAATCAGTGAAGGAGGAAAGTGCAGCAATCCCTTCGTTTTGGCTTGCAACCGCTCCTCCATCCAAATATACCCTGGTGGTGATATTACCAGATTCAATACCAGCAGTATAGACAATATGGTGCCAGACTCCCTCCGTAATTTGGATCCCTGAACTTCTGTCAACATAGTGCGCCATATCCCAAAATAGGTAACCACTAGGATTAACGCCAAGACGGTAATAAAGATCTGGTGTTGAGAACCAAAATTGATAATTGCCATAATTGGTCCGCTTAATCCATGTTTCAACTGATAGTGCATTGGAAGCTGGCATGTTCCAATTGCTCATTGCATTACTTTGAATTGTTGTGCTGCTGTTTCCCTGAAAATTAAAGCTGCCAGCTCCAATGGAAGTAGAATAGGAAGAGACCAAGGTCGAAGGCAACGATGCATGGTTGCTATTTCCGCTGATGTCGCTCCAGGTTGATCCTGAGCCTGGATAACTGGACTGATTTCCGGCATCCAAATGCAGCACCAAATTGGAGCTAACTATGGTTCCTGAGTTTGCTGACAATTGAGCAGAGATAACATCTCCATTTGCCAATTCAGTGGTGGTTAAAGTAGAATTGGTTGCACCTGAAATCACAACTCCGTTCTTTTTCCAAAGATAATTGGTGGCAGAACTGCCTGAGGGGGTTGCAGTAAATGTTACTGATGTTCCTGAAAAGATGGTATTGCCTGCAGCATTGCTTGTCAATGTTAAGCTTGCTGCCGATGTTGTAAACGTTTGATCTGATCCATTGGTTGATCCACCCCCATTTACCCCTTTTACCCGGTAATGGTACAAAGTACTGGCTGTTAATCCGGTAATTGCTTTGCTCACTGAAGTGGCAGAACTTCCTGTAACCGGACTTTGATCGGCGGTAACTGTAGAACCATATCCAGTTGTCAAACCATATTCAAAAGTTACGGTTGTACTGGCGTTGTTTGCATTGATGCTACCGTTTAAGTTTGCGCCAGTGGCTGTAATGCTGGTTGCTGCGTTGGTAGTTGCAGTTGGCGCAGCTACTGTAGTAAAACTCTGATCCAATCCATTGGTTGTTCCACCTGTGTTTACCCCTTTCACCCTGTAATGGTAAGTGGTACCTGCTGTTAATCCGGTAATTGCTTTGCTCACAGAAGTTGCAGAACTTCCTGTAACCGGACTTTGATCGGTGGTAACGCTGGTTCCATAACTGGTTGTCAATCCATATTCGAAGGTCACTGTTGTACTGGAGTTATTGGCATTGATACTACCGTTAAAGGTTGCACCTGTGGCTGTAATGCTGGTTGCGGCATTGGTGGTTGCTGTTGGGGCAATAAAAACTTGTATTACATATATATATTGAGTAAAATCTGAAGCAGAATAGATCGTGCCATTATACCATTTGAATTTGAAACTGGTATAAGGAGTGCCGAACTCTTCAGCAACAGGGGTGAATTTCAGTTTGCCTGCATCAATATCT
Organism: Tangfeifania diversioriginum; assembly: GCA_945873105.1. GTDB lineage: Bacteria > Bacteroidota > Bacteroidia > Bacteroidales > Prolixibacteraceae > CAINVV01. The sequence goes on along the minus strand of CAMCBW010000017.1, from coordinate 35,436 downwards.
GATTTAAGAATTTCTTGATTTAAAATAATAGTTTCTCCCGCGTCAATTATATTATCGCTATTGGCATCAAGATACATTGTCCCTTTGTCAACAATTGTAGTGATCTTAATTTTTGTCAGTGTACTCTTATCTACACCTGAAAACAAAAAATCATTCAATTTAAGGGTGCAGGTCGTATTTTCATTGCAAGTTGGTGCTGGTGGCACTGTAGGCACTGATAAAGCCATAATAGATCCTGAGGCGAGTGTTACAATATCTGTAGGTGAAGAGCCATCCAAGTTGCATTTTCGGATTTTTCTCGTACTCATTTCCCCAAAATAGAGCTTGTTCTCCACATTACTTACACTCATCTGAAACGTTCCATTTGAACCTGAGAACAGCAAAGTCGGTGCTGTAGAGATGGTCATATCAGCAGTGTAAACTTCTTTTTTGTTCCAATAAGCTAAATAAAGTTTTTGATTCTCATCATCAATCGCAATTCCAGGTACAAAGGTGGCTATTGAAGAAAGCAGTTCAACACTGGTGCCATCAAGATTACTTCTATAAATTTTAGAAGGTGTGCTGGAATCTATAAAGTAGATTTTTTCCAGAGAAGGAGAAATTGCCAGGTTATAAGTCGGCCCTGCGGTTAATGTAACAATCGTTTCAATTCCCGTTCCATCTAAATTGCATCTCAGAATATTAATTGAGCCAGAGCCATAATGAGAAAAATAGAGCTTACTACTTTTTAAATCCAATGCCAACCCTCCAATCGCTTTGCCAGCAGGTGCCGTGTAGAGTGTTAGTTTTTCGGTTCCATCGAAATTGGCTTTCTTAACTGTATTGTATTCTCCGTAATAAAGGATATTTTTGTAAAAATCAGTTTCCATATCATAAGTTTGGCCACTCAATGTAACTGACTGTATGATATCTGTTCCGTCAAATTTAGCAGAACTGATATTCGAGTTTGCTACTCCCCAAAAAATTCTATTCTGAGCATTTGTAATTGTTTGAACTGCAATGATGCAGAGTAACAATAAGTAGAATGATTTTTTCATAAGGTTGGTTTTTATGGTTTTGTTTTAATTTGCTATCCTGATGAATGTTGAGTTATAGGTGCTCATTCGATTATTTTTTGTTTTGATCGATTTTGGGTATTTCGGGTGGATGATGGTGGTTGCCAATGCAGGCCAGCAGGAGTTGGTCGAAAGATTGGCCCTGTTGGGGATTTTCAGAACATGAATTTAAACTGATCAGCATTTGGCTTACCAGTTCAGGTTCTGCACCGTTTAGCTTTTCCTGAATTTCTGAAAGGGTATATTTTTCGGTGTTCGAAGTAATTAGATGAATGGCCACAAACCAGTATTTAATGGGCAGTTTTGAGTTTTCCATGACAGAACCGCTTTTTATACTGATATGATTTTTGCATTTTGTACATTCAAACTGATTGAGTACTGATATCCAGATATGGTCGTCGTGGCCACATCTTTGGCATGGAATACCCGCTTTCCTGCGTAGGGAAATGAAATATTCGAGGCAATCTTTTTCCTCAGGGAAGCGCGCTATGAAATCAAATAAATCCACGATAGGAGGTTATCAGATTATTTGATTCAAAAGTAAAGAGCACAGGAGTACTGGTCAATCAGCAAAATGCTGATATTGGGGGTGCGAAATGCTGATTTTTAAGGTAAGGAAAGAAACCTAATCCAGTGAAATGATTCCTTTTTTGATGGCGTATTTTACGATATCGGTAGTCGATTTCAGATTTAGTTTTTCCAGAATGTGTTGTTTGTGGGTACCGATGGTTTTTACACTTACAAACAATTGATCCGAAATATCGCTGACAGAAACTCCTTCGGCAATTAATTTCATTATTTCTGATTCCCGTTCGGTTAATTCAGAATCTTCAACGGGTATAGTTTCTTCTTTTCGCAAATAATCATGAATCATGATCTCTGTAATCCGTTCGCTTAGGTACTTTTTCCCTTCATGAACGGCCCGAATCGCCTTAATTAATTCGTTGTATGCGCAATTTTTAAAAAGATAACCGCATGCTCCAGCTTCAAACATGCCTTTGATGTACTGCTTATCGGCGTGCATCGACAAAGCAATCACCCGGGCTCCAGGCGACTCCTGTAACAATTGACGGGTAGCCTCCACCCCATCCAAAACGGGCATTCCGATATCCATTATTATCACATCGGGTTTCAATTCTTTGGCTTTGTCAATGGCTTCTCTGCCATCTCCGGCCTGAGCTAAAATTTCGATTTCTTTTGAATCGGCCAAAAGATTGGCCAAACCTTCCCGAAATAACTGATGGTCATCTGCAATAATAATACGAATCGACATAAATACGAATCTTATAGTGGGATCTCTATTGTTGCTTTAGTTCCTGTATGGCATTCTGATTCAATAAGCAATGAACCATGAATGCTATCCAGTTTTTCCCTGATACTAAACAGGCCAAAACCACCCTTTGCCATCAGTTCCGCTTGTTCACTGCATGTAAAACCTGCTCCGTTATCTATTACCGAAATATATAATTTATCTTCTAATTCTGAAACACTTACTTGAATTAAATTTGCACCTGCATGTTTTACAATATTATTAAACAACTCTGAGACTACACGATACAGCAGCACCCTTTTGTCAATGGTAATTTTTGCATTTTTTGCATTATTTTCAAGAATTGTATTGATGTGGTATTTATTTTCAATCTCGCCCAGCTTCCAGGTGATGGCAGGAATCAATCCCAGCTCATAAAGAATTGGTGGACTAAGGTCGTAGGTCAGCAAGCGAGTTTCATTGATTGCTTTACTCACGAGATCAACCGATTCTCTGATGCTTTTTTCGACTTTGGGGGCCAATTCTGAATCTAACAAAGCAGTAAGCCGAAGATTGACCAGCGAAAGGTTCTGACCTAGTCCATCGTGCAGGTATTCTGCAATTCTTCGTCGTTCATTTTCTTCCGCAATAGCCCTGTCAGCATTCAACTGTTTTAAACTGGACTGATATTCATTTATTTGCTTGAGGCTTTTCTTTAGTTCAGTCGCTGTTTTCACACGAGCGGTAATATCCTGACAAACGCCTCTGTAACCAACAATCTTTCCTGACGGATCCCTCAAAGGAAACCCACTTGCAGCCATCCAAACCTTATCTCCATTTATAGTGCTGAAAATAAGCTGCATATCTCTAAATTCACTATTTAAATCAAGTACTAGCCTGGGAATATTGAAGAATGCCTTTACCTTACGCCCTTTATTTGGAGGGAAAATGCACATTTGATCAACGATCTGCTCCGGACGATAACCTAAAATCTTCTCGACAACCTGACTTATATAGGTCACAATGCCCCTGTCGTTTATCTCCCAAAAAAATTCGAGTGCATGACCCGAAACCTGTATAAAGCGCTCTTCGGTTTGCTGAAAATCATTGATTTGTTTGCGGATGAATATTTCTAATTCCTGATTCCGCTTCTTTAGCTTGTCTTCTGCACTTTTTATGCGTAGCATCACATTTACAAATGCAACGAATTCTTCCTTCTCCAGTGGCTTCGAGATAATCGCATCAGCTCCTGCCTTTAGGCCTTCTACCCTTATTTCGGTGCTGTTACCACCGGCCGAAATCATAAAAACAGGAATATGACTCGTGCTTTCAGTCGATTTAATTTTTCGGCATGTCTCGAAACCATTTTGTCCCGGCATAAAAATGTCGAGTAGAATTGTTTCGGGCAATTCTCGCTTGGCAAGTTCAAATCCTTCCTCTCCTGAAGTGGACAGAAGTATTTTATATTCAGGATGGCTTCTTTCAAGCATTGCCCGAACCAGAAAGAGGTTTTCAGGTACGTCATCTATGACCAATATTTTTTTATTCTGATTCATTTTTTAGATTAAATGATTGGTAATTAAGCTGTCAGAAACTATTCAGAGATAAATATAGTGAGTATTCCTCAATAAACTATCAAAAGCTGATTCTTTCGAAGTTCTTTGGCATTTTACAAATTGGGATAGCCTTTTCCCCTGTATTAATTTGTTACATTTAATTCTCAACAAGGTACAATCCGAATTTCAATGGTTGTTAACAAAAATGATTTTTTTAGAATTGATAATTAATGCTTTAAATGCTTGATTAGCACAGACAGGATGAAACGACTTTAAGGATGGTCACAAATCCGGATATGATTGAAAAGCACTGTCCAACTTTTTGCACTTGCGGTGGTTCAAAAAAAGAAAAATCATTAGCTTTGATGTTGCAGATCCCATTTTGGCTCCCGGCAGGTGATCATTTTAGCAGCTTTATTCTACTGAAATTCATCGTTATGGATCAAACTACCATCAGCATTCTTGGCATCAGAATTGATGAACCAGTAGCCACTTTAACTGATTTGGTGGTCGCAGCGGTCTGTTTTTATGCCGCGTCAAGGATTTATAGGTGGAAAGAGAGAAATGACCTGTTTTTTTATCTGAAGTATTACTTTCTGACCATGGGTTTGGCAACCACCATGGGGGGACTGCTGGGTCATGGCTTTTTCTACCTTTTCCCTTTTTACTGGAAGCTTCCGGGCTGGTTGATGAGTATGTTCTCTGTCATGCTGATCGAACGTGCCGCGATTGAACATGTAACTCCCCTGATTGGTAAAAAGCTCGCAAGGAGCTTTAAGATTATCAACCTCATTGAGCTATGCACTTTTGTCGTTGTGACCTACTCTACACTTAATTTTTTCTTTGTGGAGGTGCATACTGCCTATGGATTACTCTTTGTGGTAGGTAGTTTACAGCTCTTTAATTTTTACAGGACCAGGAATGCAGCAAGCAAATATTTCCTTATTGCCGTTGCTATCTCAGCCTTGGCCGCTTTAATATTTATGAATGAAATTACCCTGGGCAGATGGTTTAACCACTTTGATATAAGCCATACCATCATGGCATTCAGTGCCTGGTTCTTTTACAGGGCAGCAAAGGAATTGAAATTGAAGAATGGTTAAAATACTTCAACAATTGGTCTATTTTTGTGGCTGATGCCTTTGAATTCTCTTCCCCCTGGAAGTGATTAAGTAATGCATAATTGATAATGGCGTATTTTTTTCTTTGTGAAATTTGCGGGCTTTGCGCGAAACTATTGGCAAATAGCCCAAAATTGGAGAATTTGAAACTACGTCATTTAATCGTTCTTCTAACTTAGACGGGTATTGGCTTCGCTGGTCTTCGATACCATCTGGCCCCTGAAAAACAAATTTTAAACAGAAAAGCTTGTGCTTACAAAAAACATGGTCGAAGCCAACGAAGAGAAATTGAGATTATTGATAAAAAATTCAAACGACATATTTGTGCTGGTGAATGCAGATGGCGAACAGTTTTTTATCAGCGATGCAGCCAAAAACCTCACCGGATATACGGTAGAAGAGTTAATGGGTCCTATTGAAGATGTGGTTTACCCCGATGATTTGGAGATCGTACGACAGCACTGGGAGAGGGTTCTGGCGGATAAAGATGTAGCCGATTCGATTCAGTACCGGCATAAACACAAGGAAAAAGGCTACGTATGGTTTGAGGCAGTATCACAGAATTTTTTGGATCATTCGGCCATTAAGTCTATCGTGGCAAATATCAGGGATATTACCGAACGTAAGAAGGCAGAGCAGAGTCTCCAGGAGATTGAGGCTGAAAAGGCAAGACTGATGGAGATGGAACTCGAAAGAATAGGCAAGGAGCTTGAATCCAACCAGAAATCGATCACTGCAGCAACTTTGAAATTGATTCAAAATTCGGCACGCGATGCGAAAACGATTGAGCGGTTGCTGGAAATAGGTGACAACAGCAATACCAGGGGGAAGCAGAAAATCAACGAGCTGATTGCCGACTATAAACGTGTGTCATTTAACTCGAACTGGGACGAATTTGAGATCTTGTTTGAAAGAGTACACCAGTTGTTTTACGAAAAATTGAACGCCCAATTCCCTTCCCTTACAGCCAATGACCGAAAAATATGTGCTTTCTTAAAGCTGAACATGAGCAGTAAAGACATTGCACAAATTACCTTTCAGTCGGACGAAGCCTTGAAAAAGGCCCGTTTGCGTCTGCGGCGAAAACTTGACATTGACCGTAAAACCAATCTTGCTGCTTTCCTGCAAAATATTTGAAGGGAAGTCAATTTTTCCTTTGAAATTTATCCCCATTGTCCACTTTTTGTCCTACCTGGTTTTTTCTGTTTCTCACCCAGGGAGCTTATTTTTGCCCATCAGTTTTAGGTTCTTCTATCACCTATCAGGATCCTCCGAATACAATCTGAATGGAACGATGGAGCGGAGAGATGGAAGCATCGATCCTATGCAGCAACTTATTTTTTACTTGATAAAATATTTTGTGGTTGTGTCAATAACCACCGTCGAAACCGAAATACGTCAATGGTAGGTAAAGTAAATTCATCAGCAAATAAGAGAATCATGAGAAGATTAGTTTTAATTTTTGCAGCAATCGCGCTATTTTCAGGAAGTTTAAATGCGCAGGAGACGTTTGAGAAAGGTACCAAGGTATTTAAGTTTGGTGTAGGTCTTAACGGAAATGGTACGCCGGTAGAATTTACTTTTGAGAAAGGGGTCGCTAATGATTTCCTGGGGGTAAAAGGGATGGTATTGGGCCTGGGCGCCAACCTTGGATACTATGGTTACAAAGAGGACTTTAACAATTTGGCAGGATCATTCTCCTGGAAGTACAGCAACATCATCCTTGCAGGCCGTGCCATGGTGCATTATCAATTCATCGACAAACTGGATACCTATGCAGGGATCATGCTGGGTTACAATGTGGCCAGTGCGAGCTACAGTGGGCCAAACGCCGGATCCATCCCATCACCTTCTGTCGGTGGAGTAGTCTGGGGCGGTATTATTGGTGCCCGATATGAAATCAGTAAGAATTGGGGAGCCTATATCGAATTGGGAAAATCTACCTCTTATGCCAACCTTGGAGTTGCTTATAAGTTCTAATCAATTGCCTTATATTACCCGCCTTTACCTGGCGTAAACCTGTCTGAAATTGAGAAAGGCTGTCTGAAAAGGCAGCCTTTTTTTTCAGATGTTTCAAAATTGTCCGGTTCTAACAATGCATGAAAGGAAAAGTGATGAAAACAGGATCGATTCCCTCTTTTTTTCTTTTCTTTATGAAACTGATTCAAAATGGTTTTTAACAATTAACAATCCATGTTACTACTCTTCACTTTCTTGATATTGCTTTTGAGCCCGGACAACGAAATCTCCCAGTGGCGGGGAGCTGCCCGCGATGGCATTTATCCGGAGACGGGTCTGCTGAAAAAATGGCCTGCCGAAGGACCCATGTTGAAATTTAAAATTGAAACCATCGGGAAGGGATTGTCGCAGCCTGTGGTATACAAAAATGTCATCTATGTAACCGGGCTTAAATCCGACACCCTGGATGTAATCTCGGCTTGTGATGCGAATGGAAAGCTGCTTTGGGAAAAAACTTACAGCCATGCATGGAGCAGGAGCTATCCCGAATCGAGGGGCACTCCCACCATCGAAAACGACCGGATCTACCTGGTAGGGGGGATGGGTGACCTGGTTTGCCTTGACACAAACGGAGGAGAAGAGATCTGGAGAAAGGCGCCGCTCAAGGATTTCGAGGGTAAAAACATGCACTGGGGAAATGTGGAATCGGTATTGTTAACCGACGAGGCGGCCTTGTATGTGACAGGAGGAGATCAAACCACCCTGGTGGCCTACCACAAAAAAACGGGTAAATTGCTTTGGAAAAGCAAGAGCATGGGGGGCAGTAAATCCTACGCTTCCTCCTCATTGGTCGAATGGGCAGGCATGAAAATCGTGCTGGTTCAAACCTCCAACGACCTTATTGGTATCGATGCTGCCAACGGCAATATCCTTTGGAGTCATAATACCATTCAGTACCATACCGACAAAGGGAAAGGCGAAGCGGCCAATACGCCCCTTTTCTACCGGGGAGATATTTTTATTACCTATGGCAACCAGCAGCCTGCCATGCTCTTTCATATTTCTGACGATGGAACATCGATCTCCCTGAAATGGAAAAACGAGGTGCTGGATACGCACCACGGGGGATTGGTTTTGCTGAACGGGGCAATTTATGGCTCCACCATGCTGGACAATACCAGGGGAAACTGGGCCTCTGTGGATTGGGAAACCGGGAAGACCAACTGGGAGAAACCATGGTTCACCAAAGGATCCGTTATTGCTGCCGATGGGATGCTGTATTTTTATGAAGAAAAAGGGGGAAATGTGGCCCTGGTTAAACCCGACACCAACGACCTGACCATCATCAGCACTTTCCAGGTAAAGGGTGGGGAAGGCCCGCACTGGGCACACCCCTCCATCTACAACAAAATGTTGCTGATCCGGCATGGAAGTGCATTGATGGCATACGATATTGGGGATTAAACCATACCCATCTTTGGTGCCGGGATCTCAACTCCGACGGATCAATTTAGGTAACTGTCGTAACTATTTCACGCTATCTCTGCCTTTTGGCCAGGTTTAACCATGGAGGATGTTGGCTTTCGTCCTAATTGTACTTGCCAATTGGTTTTAGCAGGATGATGAGGCTGTTCTCTCCCTTTTCCCCCTTTAGATCAACCTGTAACCTGTTCACCTTTTCATTCTTTTTTTCCGGAGGAGGCTGTTCTGCTGATTCGGTATAAAATTTTGCACCGGAAGGAGAGAGAATTCGTGCTGACAATCTTTTTCCATTTTGCTCAAGAATCGCAGAATTGCCTTTTGTGGTAATTTTGGCATCCGTGGTGGCTCCCCAAGTGATTGTATGGTCACCGGTTAAGGCAAAAAGGTCTTTAATCATTATCGTTCCTGCTTTTTTATCCATGGTAACGGATCTGTTGGCTTGTGTCACCAGGCCTTTGTATGCTTCAGTCAAATCAACTGTTGCAGTCGCTTTTTCTTGGTTGAGGTCTGTTTTGACAAACTTCGAGTTGGCAAAGCAATACTGATTAGCCTTGTCTATCAAAGTTACGTTGTGACTTTTTGAGCCAGTACGGTAATAATTCCAACGTGTACTGTTCATGTTAAAATATTCGGGCAAATAGTAGTCGTCACCACCTAAATCATAAAACCATCGTTCTCCCAACGCATCCATTTCAAAATTCCCCAAATCAAGATGACCATGGTTGGCCTGGCTATATCCCGCTTTCACGCCAATAAAAAGTCCGTTTTTATCCGTCCAGCTTGTGCGCATGGCAACAACCTCCACCGGTCCCCTGAAGTAACGGTCTAGCGGCAAATCTGTCACGGAAACCTTGGTTGGTGGAACATAAAACATTACATCGTAAATACTGGCTTTTTTGCCTGAAGCTTTTAACAGGTCATGTTCATTGTTTGCAATAATTTGATCACCAAATTGTTTGGCCATCCAGAGCATCAGTCCGTTTGGTGTTCTTTTGCTGTTTGGACTTGCATCGGCAAAACTCATGATGTTCCCACTGCTCCCGGTAACATACCACTGATAATAAAATGTTTGGTTGAAGCCGCTAAATTTTGAGAGGCCAAAGTCCGTCCCCAGAGAATTACTCAAAGCCTCCAACCCAAGAATAGCATAAGAAGTCCCAAAACCCCAATAGCCGGGGCCCTCCGGATAAGAACCGTCGGGCGCATACTCATTCATGGCCATCGCCAACGATTTTACAGCCTTGGGCACAATAAATTTAGCGAACCAGAAATTATCGTCACCCTCTTCTGCAATAGCCAGGGCTGCAATGATAAGGCCTGAATTACATACCTGGTTCCAGTTGTGGTGTACATCTTTAAACCATCCGAAGGGTGCTCCACCATAGGCAGCAACGCCCGGGTTTAGTCCATTCTTGATCATTCCGTGAACTATCTGCTTTCTGCTTTGCTCATCCAAGCCCTGGTAGAAAATATCGTACCCAATGCCTGCAACAGCAGAAGCTTCGCCGGCACCAAGAAAATGAAACCAATCCCACTCATTGCGCTCGCTAAGTTTCAACAAACTGTTTTTAGCCGGTTCCAGGTATTTATTGTCGCCCGACCATCGGTAAGCAAAGCCCCATTCAAATATCCGCTTCATCAACTCCCGGTCATTGCGGGGCTCACCTGCACCCATCGAAGCATTGGCCTGTTCTATAACCTCCTTGATGTAACGGACAAGAAGTTCATCGGTTTTTGATTGCTCCCTGATTTTAGCAATCACGGAATCTGTCATAAAAAGCCGGGGGTGACCTTGTTTTAAACGGGATGTAACATCCTGCTCCGAAATAGTTATTTCCGGAGTCTTTTGCCATGGGTTTTCCGGAGTGATCCAAACAAATATTTTGTCGTATTTAGCCCTCTCCTGGCCGCAGGCATTGTACAACTCGCCAACAGCTATTAAAAAGAGTGTTATCCCAATTGTTCTCAAAAAGTTAATTCCAACCATCACTTGTCTCATGCTTACAATATTTCTTTCGATTCCTGGAGAAAATTTTATTTGACGCTCATGATCCTCAGTTGTACCGGCCCTATCAACCCGGATTTAATGGATCCCCGGTAAGTCGTGGGTATGGTCGTGTAATTATTAGCGAGTGTATTGTAAATCAATACTTCCACCTTGTTTTCTCCTGGTTTGGCATAGGATGTAACATCAAATTTCCAGGGTGGCGACAAACGGATGCCGGCACTTTTCCCGTTGACAAACAATTCGGCCGAAGAAACCAGATCCCCCAAATCGAGCTCCAGTTTGTTCTTTAAATCCCCGGCAGAAATGGCGATGCTTTTCCGGTAAAGGGCTCCGCCTGAATAAGCCTTTAATCCATCGACTTCAGACCAGTCGCCCAATGCGAGGACTCCTGTGCCACAGCTTTGCCGGATGTATCCGGGAATGGCAGCCATGCCCCGGTAGCCGGGTTCATAATCAATCTTCAGTACAATTTGGGCGGAAGAGGGTTTCGGATTCGACAATTTAACCTGGTAAGCCGTCAGTCCATCGGCAAGTTTTTTCCCTGCAATTGGCTTTTGACCAACACCTTCTGCCCAAACCTGAACATTTCCGTAGGCAGAGAAAGTGAAGGACTGCAATCCGGGAGCCGATGCAAAGGCAAAGAGTCCCGAGGACGGACCGGCACCTTCCGCATCGTAGGGTAAAACGCCATAATCCTGGTACCAGCACATGGATACCGGTTGTTTTGTAGGTCGGAGCGTATTTGTCCTACAAAACACTAAATAGGTTTCGCAGGCTTTGTTGTAGACCAGTAACACCGGATTGGCCCCTTTCTTCAACGAAACCGGGTTACCGTTTGCCTCTGCTTTCTTGCCATTGAGAAGGAACAGGGCAGGCTTTGTATCTCCGGTCAGGATGTCGAAGGTCCCGTCGGATGGCGCAAGGACAGAGGTAGAAAGAACATAAAAATTGCCTTCACTTTCAGGGGCTCTTCGCAAGGAGTGTTTGAAGCTTTCGAGTTTTCCCAGCCGGATAAAATTATCGTACATCTGCCCTTTCAAACCATGGTATCCCTGGTGCCCAAAATCTCCTTCCACCCCATGTTGCCAGGAGAAGCCGTAGGCGATCCATGGGTAATCCTTGTTTTCAATCCGAATCGTCTCGCCCTCTTTGGCAGGAATCATTTTGGCGAGTTCCTGTTCGGTAGGACAAACCGGCAGTGCACCGAGTTTCAGGAACTGTTTGCCGTAGGCACAGGTTTCTTTCTTCCACGACTCATCCATTTTAATCTTCGAACCTGTATAGTCTTTGTTTTCCGCATGGTACAATTGGCGGACCTGGGCACCCAGCATCTCTTTGGTTGCAGGCAACTGGAAGTCACCCCACTGGTTGTCGAGCGAAGGTTTTAGTTCAAACTCCCAATTCCCTTCCACCGGAATGGTTTTGAGCACCTTTGAGGCCACAAACTCCTTCGCGGTAGCGTTTCCCCTGGAGAAAACTACCAATTGCATCTCCTTTTCGGAGAGCGGCAAGGTGATTTCAGTTCCCCCGGAGGTTGGGATCGCCAGTTTGGAGAGCGATGAAATCTCCGTTGTCCAAGGATTCCACAATTCCACATTTCCTTTGGCTTTGAAGAAACATTTGGTTCCTGCCGGCAAATTGTACAAAGCGTAGATATCCCTGTCGCCAATGATCCGATGGATCACATAGGGTTGTGTTTTGGTTTCGGTAAGAATTTTAAAATCCGGAAGGTACTTGCCCGAAATGGCTTCCACTACCTCTTTTTCATCCCTGCATTGGATCAAGTTCGGGGCCTTGGCATAGACGCCGGAAATCAGCTTGGAGACTTCCGCATCCTTTACTCCGCTCAATTCGGTTGCAACAGGTTGTTCGCCAATATTTACCACAATCCCACCGGCCTTTTTAAACGCCTCAATTTTCCCCAGCGAAGCATGGCGCATCACCTTCATGGAGGGAATGATCAATACCTTGAATTTTTCACCTGCTACATGGAGCTCACCATCCTTCACTTCGGCGCGCGCCAGTGATTCATAATCCATGTAATCGAAGTCAATTCCTTTGCTGTAGAGTTCGTTGCCTGCACTGAAAGCAATGGCGGTGGAGTTTTTACCGTCCAGATCGGCCACCACAGGCTCCGTCGGGTACAATACGGCTACATCGCATCGGTGATGGCCCTGCGACATTAGGTAGGAGAGCCTCTCCACACAATCCATCAGCGGATCGATCTGTTTCCAGTAGGGCATGTGGAAATGGTTGCAGGGGGGTGCCCATTCCCACCATCCACCTTTCGTGGTGTAGTACAATCCATGCAACGACAGGAGGTTATAGCCCAAATTAAAGTTGGCAAATATGGCATCTGTTACATCAGCGGAAGAGGTTCCCCAGCCACTGCCGTAAAAGCCTTCCAGCCAAACGCGTGGCCTTTCATACAGGTGTGCGATGGAGGCTGCCACTTTTGCTTTGACCAGGTCCTTGCGCAGGTGTGGCTGATCAGACCCTGGACCCGACATCCACCGCTGGGTCCGGAAATAGTCGCCAAACTCAGTCAGGTCACGACCCCGTCCCCCGTGGTCACAGCCAAACAACATACCACGGCTGGTGTGCCAGTCGTACAATGGTTTAAAAAAGTTTTCCTCCGAAAGAGCAACCATCACATCGTTGAAATCGAGCCTGATTTTGTAGGATTTCAGACCGAAATTGGCAAACAAATTGGGCAATTCAGGAAGGACATCGTATCCTTTGCGTTTTTTAAATTCAGCAGCAAACTGGTCATTCCACAACAAACCACGAATACCGAACTGAAGTTCATCCGAAAAGAAGAAGTTCAATCCCTTTCCTCCCTCACCCGGATTTTGGTCTTCAAATCGTTGGTAGAATTTCTCAATGGTTTTTGCGCCACTCAGGGGGTTCATCGGGTCAAAGGAGGTTTTGACGGTATTTTGGTAGATGGCGATAATTTTCCAATCACCGGAAGGAGCAACCCACTTTAGCTCCGAATTTTTCACGGTTGATTTCAAATCAACACTTCCAGCCTCGGCAAGTGTCCCGTTTGCCTCCGGATAAGCCGCAAGGGAGAGTAAATTGGACGGAACAGCCGTCGTCAGCTCTTTTCCACCGGAAAGTGTCCATTGTTTCGATTCAAGTTTGGAGCCGTTGAGTTGCGGGTTTTCACGGAGCATTTCATCCACAAACCAACCCTGTCCGGCCGCACCCAAAGTATAATCACTGAGACTAACGGACATTCCCCTTTTTTTCCCTTCCAGGAGGAACCAATTGAACAGCTCCCACCATTTCTTGCTGAACAAGACCGGCTGACTGGGAAAGGTAAGACCATAGGTGGCACCTCCTGCATCGGTGTGGCAGTAATTGATTTGTAAACCAGTTATTTTCTTGTTATTCAGCTCATTCAATTGCCATGCGATTCGTTCTTTGGTGAGGGTGTCCCCAATCCACCAATAGAAAGCAACATCCCCATAGCCGGCCGGTGGAGTCTTAAAACCTGGCAATGCATCGAGATTTGGAGCGCGATCGGGAAAACCCGGAGGCAGAGCAGTTTGCGCCATGCAGTTGAAGGAGATCAGCACCAGCAAAAGGAATTTGAATCGGTTCATGGTAATTGTGGCTTAGAAATCGGGGTGAAATATTTTGGAGGTGAATTTATGGTTTCTTCGTTGGATTGAAAAGAATCTCAAACGATAATAACAGATTAATTACAATACTGTTATATTTGGAGTATGATCCAGGTCAGATGTGGCAGGATTAATTATCTACTGGCGGAATTTCACATAAACTAACAATAGCCTGGGTCTGCAATCAAATGAGAGAAAATGCAATCCATCTCGAACTATTTCAGTCTCTTGCAAAAGGAGATGAAAAAGCATTTGAAAAACTCTTTCATCTTTATTTTCCGAGACTTTATGCATTTTCCTTCAAGATCATCAATGATAGCGGATTAGCAAAGGATGTGGTTCAGAACGTTTTTATCAAAGTTTGGGAAACGCGTGCTTCATTTAGTTTTGATCATCCGGAGGCATTTCTATATCAAATGGTTAGAAATGCAAGTATCAATTACATCCGGCATCTGAAAGCAGTAAATAACCTTCAATCGCATGTCAAGGATCAATTTTTGGGAGAAGAGCTGTATTTCATTGATATGGTTGGAAATGAACCTTATATTTTGATTGAGAAAGAGTTGGAAGATAAGATTCAGGAAGTTATGGAAACCTTGCCGGCCAAATGCCTGATGGTATTCAAGCTGAGTCGTATCGAAGGATTAAAAAACCGGGAAATAGCTGCCCTTCTGGGCATTAGTGTCAAGGCTGTCGAGAAGCACATTTTTAAAGCCATGCAAATTTATCGGCATAATTTTGCCGATTATTATCCATTGCACATCATTCTGCTCGTTTTGGCGAGACTTTGACCGTAAAAAGAACCACACAAAAAAGTCCATCCAGCACTTGCTTTTAAAATTTTAAAAGCAGCGAAATTTATTTCACTTTTTTAAGTGGATCAGGTAGGGTATTTTACTGTTTCAGGTGTTTCATCTTTGAAAGGAATGAACAGTAAAATGAAGGATAACATTAAAAAAAGAATTCAAGATTATTTTAACGGTCAATTGCCTGCAGACAAGGAGGCTGAGTTGGTTGAATGGCTAAAGTTGAAGGCCGAAAACAGGGAGCTTTTCCAGCAGGTCAAGGCAAATCTTGACTACCAGGAAATGACTCATCCACTTTTGGAGGTTTCCTATACTGAGCTACAAAACAAACTGTTCATTAACCAACAAATCAATTCAAAATTTTCAGGAAATTTTCGGAAAATTCAACGCTCTATATTACAGATAGCAGCCATATTGTTGATTGGACTGGTATCAGGATTTTCTCTTGGCTACCTGTTACAAAAACCGGAACAGCCAGGAACAGAAGTAGCTTGGTTCGAAACACACGTTTCAAGGGGTGAAAAGTCGCAGTTAATGCTACCCGACGGATCCAAGGTATGGATCAATTCAGAATCGAATCTTTCCTATCCAAGTAATTTCATGAGTGGAAACCGGGTAATTAAGCTCTCTGGTGAAGCATATTTTGAAGTAGCGAAATCAGACAACAAGCCATTTCTTGTGAAGACCAGGGACTATGATATCCGTGTGTTGGGAACCAAATTTAATGTCACAGCATACGCTGATTTTAAACGAACCGAAACATCACTCATAGAAGGTAAAATTGAAATTCTTAAAGGAGACAAAGTCTTTCCTGCTGCTCCCGGCCAAGAAATCACCTTTATTAATCACCATTTTTCAATCAAGGAAACCAATACTAACCTGTCAACCAAGTGGAAAGATGACATCTTCGATTTCGACAAAATACCATTCAAGGAGCTGATTGTAAGGCTTGAACGATGGTATGATGTGGAGATTGAAATACAAAATACCGAATTGAACAACATTTTATACTCTGGGATATTTAAAAACGAAGAGACTATCTGGCAAGTATTGAATACTTTTCAGTTAACCCTACCTATACGTTATTCCAGGGTGGGTTTCAGGAAATTTGTAATTAAACCGAATTGAGAAAAATGATGCCTATGGGGAACAACTTGATACTTATGAAATAAATAAAGATGGGGAATGCCGCACATCCCCCATCTGATCAGCTCGTGTTAACATTCAATTATTAATCACTAACAAACAAATGTATGGAAAAAATCAATCTGATTTGTGGGAAGACTATGTCTTCTCAGAGATGGAAAACCTTTCTGATTATGAAATTACTGGCAATATTTATTTTAGGATTTGTTTTGCAATCATTCGCTGTTGATTTGAAGGCGCAAAACAAGCGTCTTACCCTGCAATTTGAAAACGCTTCACTAAAGGAGATCCTGCAAAAACTGGAGGATCAAAGCGATTTTTCAATTATTTACAAGGACGAGTTAATCAATGCCGTCAATAATATTTCCGGGAACTTCAAAGAGGAGAAGGTTATTGATCTGCTGGATAAAATTCTGCAGAATACCAGCTTAAAGTATACCCTCGAAGGAGAGACCATCATCATTTTACCCAGGAATAGTCCCTCTGTCGCGGAGCAGCAAAAGTCAATTGCAGGAAAGGTAACCGATTCGTCCGGTGGTTCCCTGCCGGGTGTAACTGTCGTTGTCAAAGGGACTACCAATGGGACTATTACAGATGTTGATGGGAAGTATTCACTTTCCAGTATAGCTGAAAATTCTATCCTGCTTTTTTCATTTGTGGGAATGAAGCCGCAGGAAATTGCGATTCAAGGGAAAAAGATCATAAATATCATTCTTGAAGAAGAAACTGTTGGCATTGAGGAAGTTGTTGCCATCGGATATGGAACGATGAAGAAAAGCGACCTGACCGGATCGGTCGTACAAGTAAAGGCCAAACAGTTTGAGACCCAACAGGCTGCTAACTTGCTTCAGTATCTAACAGGAACAGTTGCCGGTGTTACCGTAAACAACAGCACATCTGCCTCAGAATCTACTGCAATTGAAGTTCGTGGACCTACTTCTATCAATGCCAACAATTCACCACTGATCGTACTGGATGGCGTTATCTTTAACGGAAGTATCAACGAGATCAACCCAAGTGACATCGAAAGTATTGACATTCTTAAAGACGCAAGCTCTGCAGCGGTATTTGGTGCACGTTCTGCGGCAGGTGTTCTCATCGTCAATACGAAGAAAGGAACCGGAGAAACGGTTGTCATCAACATCTCTTCGCAATTGGGTTTGACAGGTACAACCAATGAAATTCTTCCTTGCAATCCGGAACAGTACCTAAATTACCGGGAGGATTTCCTGCGACGGGTAAACCCGGCACTTCCTTTGGGATATTACAATAATCCGAATTCGCTTCCTGCTGGTGTTACGCTTGATACCTGGCAAAAATACGATGCAACAGTTAATCCCAATTCCCAGGATGCATGGATGAACCGACTAAAACTGAAAGATATCGAGAAGAAAAATCTCCTGGCTGGAAGAACTTATGATTGGTATGATGCTGCCATGCGAATGGGTACCCGTCAAAACTATGACGTTAACCTAACTGGTGGAACTGGCGTATTGAAATTCTACTGGTCAAATGGATACACAAAGAATAAAAATTACATCCTGGGTGATGATTATTCAATTATCCGTTCACGTTTGAACGCTGAGGCTACCGTAACTGAATTTTTAAAAGTTGGTTTGAATGCGCAGTTCAGCAGCAAGGATGAAAGTAATGTGGCAGTGAACCTTGGCTCAATTATAGATCAAAGCCCTTATGGACAGCCATTTGATGACGAAGGAATACTTAAATGGTATCCCCATGATGATTCAGTAATTCCTAATCCATTTATCAACTATTACAACTATAATAAGTTCAATAAAACACAGAATCTATTTGCTAATTTATTTGGTGAACTTACATTGCCATTGGGCTTCAGCCTAAAATCATCTTTTATTAACAGATACGACTGGAACAAGAACTTCTATTACGATCCATCGACCACACCGAGCGGCAATAAAACCACCGGACACGCACAACGCGTCAATTCGTCACTCTATGAATGGCAATTTGATAATGTCCTGACCTGGAAGAAAAAATTTGGTGTTCACGATTTCAATGCAACCCTACTTTACAGTGCTGAAAAGAGGCAAACATGGAGAGATCAGGCAGATAATATTGGTTTCACTACCAGTGAGGCATTAGGTTTCCACCAATTAAATTCAGGTTCTTCTCCAACAGTGGTCGACAACGATACGTATAGTACGGGCACTGCCATGATGGGGCGGTTAAATTATATCCTGATGAGCAAGTATTTTCTGACCCTTACTTACCGAAGGGATGCTTATTCAGCCTTCGGTCAAGCGCATCCTAGTGCCAATTTCCCTTCTGCTGCATTGGCCTGGAACATCAAAAATGAGGATTTCTTCAAAGTATTCTGGATGAATAACCTCAAGCTACGCTTATCTTATGGTGTAAATGGGAACAGGGATATCGGTATTTATGATGCTTTAGCCCAGTTGGCAACCACCAAATATTTGAGTGGAACCACTATTGTATCTGGGATTTACAGTGCAACCATGGCCAACACGGATCTTCGGTGGGAGCGGACAACTTCGTTAAATGGCGGACTTGATTTTGGACTTTTTGAAGGAAAAATTTCCGGAAACATCGATGTTTACAAAATGGTAACAACTGATTTGTTACTTCTGCGAAGTTTGCCAGCCATCGTTGGGTATAAGAGTGTAATGTCAAATATGGGACAGCTGGACAACAAAGGCTTTGAACTTACACTGAATTCAAGGAACTATACTAAAAAGGATTTTTCATGGAATTCTTCCCTGGTTTTCTCTTTTAACCGGAATAAAATTGTTCACTTGTATGGTGACATGATTGATGTCAAAGATAAGAGTGGAAATGTTATCGGAAAAAAGGAAGCTGACGACAAAACCAATGGGTGGTTTATTGGAGAATCTATTGACCGGATATGGGATTACCGATCCACAGGAATCTGGCAATTGGGAGAGGAAAATGTCTCCAAGACTTTTGGTAAGGCTCCCGGAGATGTTAAACTTTTTGATCCTGATGGCAATGGAATTTCTACGCAAGAAGACAAAGAGTTTATAGGATATAGAAAACCCAGATACAATATAGGTTTACGCAACGATATTTCATTCCTGAAAAACTTCAGTTTCTCCTGCTTCATCCGTGCCGATCTTGGGCAAATGAGTACCAATGCCCTGTTGATGCATACGAACCAGTCTGAAGACCGGCAAAATGCTTACAACCTTCCTTATTGGACTCCTGAGAATCCCATTAATAACTATACCCGGTTAAATACGGTGAATACACCTGGTTTTACTTTTTACGAGACAAGAAGCTTTGTTCGCTTGCAGGATGCTTCATTTTCATATACCATTCCCCGGCACATCAGTCAAAAAGCAAAGATCAACAACTGCAAGTTGTACCTGAGCGGTAGGAATATGCTCACTTTTACAAAATGGAGCGGATGGGATCCTGAATCAGGAAATACACCTATGCCTCGCACACTTACATTTGGTATTGATTTAACCCTCTAACTTTAACACTACATTTTATGAAAAAGTTAAGAATATATTTATACTTATCGCTTATTTTCAGTATTTCAGCTTGCGATAAAAGTTTTGTTGAAATAAAGCCACTTTCAATATTTACACCAGAGTCGATCTACATAGATCAAACAGGATTTCAAGGTGTTCTTGTTACGTTGCGCAAAGGCCTTCGTTTTGAGTATTATGGTCAGGTGGCAGCCATCGGATGTGAATTAATCTCCTCGGACATTGCCATAACGGCCAACAAGGGCGCAGATGCTATGCACAACTTTAATACGCAACTGATGCCAACTGGGACCGGAGGCACATTCAATTTTTTTGAATTGTGGGATGTCGCTTACAATCAGATTCGGAATGCGAATGTGATTCTTGCGCGGATCGATCAGGCAGTCATTAAAAATGAAACCACAAAAAAGGAGATTATTGCTGAAGCTCTGTTTCACCGCTCTTACTGGTACTACCGGTTGGTGCATGTTTTCGGGGATGTCCCCTTCCTTTCGCGTGAATACACCGAACCAAAAATTGACTTCTATTCCCATGCGCGAAAAAGCATTCTGAACAAAATACAAGAGGATATGAATTATGCAGTTCTTAATCTACCGCTTACAGTTCAGCCGGGAGCGGTTCCGCGTGCAGCAGGTTTTCATCTATTGACAAAGATTTGTCTGGCCAACAGCAAATTTGCCGAGGCTGTGACCGCAGCTTCAGCAGCCATCAATGGGGGAAATGCATTGATGACTGCCCGTTTTGGCCAGGTAGCTTCAGATGCCAAGTATAATGTAATATGGGACCTTCATCAAAAAGAAAACAAAAGTTTGTCCGCTAACAAGGAGGCTTTGCTGGTAGTTCAGGACAAGTACGGTTTTCCCGATGCAATGGTTACCGGCGGGACAGCTGCCATGCGGCGCTATACACCCTGCTGGTGGAACAATTATATCAGGGACCCTGATGGGAAGAATGCCATGACTGATGCTTCAGGTAATGCTTATGCCATCCAATGGGGCAGAGGAGTAGGTTATGTCCGCCCTTGTGATTACTATAATTACGATATTTGGAAAGACAAAACCGACTTGCGACACGACACTTTAGCTAACTGGTTTCCGACTTCCAGGTATATTTACAATCTTCCTACATCTAAATATTACGGAAAAAAAGTCCAAATTAAATATTCAAACGCGAAAGATACCATCCATTGCTGGTTCCCATATCCCTATTACAAAGTATATGTACCCGACGAAGAGGTCCCGTTACAACCTGTGGGAGGTCACTCCGATTGGTATGTTTTCCGTCTGGGTGAGACTTATCTGTTACGCGCTGAGGCTTATTATTGGCAAGGGGATCTGGAAAATGCAGCCAAAGATATCAATACGGTTCGTAATCGTTCCAAGGCTGCATCCATCACGGCTGCCGAGGTGGATATCAACTACATTCTGGATGAACGTGCAAGAGAGCTCTATGCCGAGGAACCGCGTAAGACAGAATTGACCCGGATAGCTTTCATCATGGCCGACAACAATAAATTTGGCTATACAATTGCAAATTTTTCAACGAAAAACTACTGGTACGACCGGGTTATGGAGAAAAACAGCTTCTACAAGGCAGGGAATATATTATGGGGAACCAATGTGTACAAGCTTAGCTCGTTCCATGTATTGTGGCCCATTCCAGCCAGCGCCATAGAATCGAACGCCGGTGGGGTGATTAATCAAAATATTGGCTATATCGGGAGCGAAAAGAACAAAGCTCCGCTAACAGTCATTGATGACAAGCAATAATTCACATGTTGGTGTAAATTGTCTTGAACGACGATTTCTTTGAAGGGTGATATTTATTCCTCTGTGGATATTTTTTCTCAACTCTGACAGCATAATTCTCAGTGTCAGGAAGAAGTATCTACAGAGGAATTTTTTAAATATTCTTAAGAATCAAAAATTAGGAATAACTCCAGTACCGTAAAATCAACAATGATGAAACGCAGACGTTTTATAACCAATTCTTTACTCGCAAGTGCCGGAATGACTCTCCCGATTGATTATTCAGGAGGACAAACCACCAGTGAAAATAGACCCAATATTATTTACCTTTTTACAGATCAGCAAACTGCTACCGCCATGAGTTGTAGCGGAAATCCTTTTCTTAAGACTCCGGGCATGGATAAAATGGCCGCAATGGGGGTGCGGTTCAAAAATTGCTATGCAACACAACCACTTTGCGGTCCAAACAGAACATGTATGTTTACCGGATTGTATCCGCACCAGACCGGTGCAATTGTGAATATGGACGAAGAATCAAACAAAGTAGGATCCAATCCGATGTTGGGAAGTCTATTGAAAGATTCAGGATACGACACTGCCTATTTTGGGAAATGGCACATTGCTTCAAGTACAAAAAATAAAGGTCAACATGGATTTGATGAAATCTGGACTGGATCAACATCCAACCAAAAGGATTTTGATGATCTGGTAGCACACAAAGTTTTGGAATTTGCTAAAAGCAATCATAAAAACCCATATTTTGTTGTTGGCTCGTTTATTAATCCACACAATGTATGTGAATTGGCCAGGGGTAAAAAAACGAATAAAACGGAATTTCCAAATTGTAATATGACTGGTTACCCGGCACCAGAAAAGTGCCCTCCTTTGCCAATTAACTTCAATGTACCTCAAAACGAGCCAGAGATGGTTCGTGCCATTCATGACAATCCTGACAACCGGATCCAATATCCGACATCAGATTGGGCGGAGGATGATTGGCGACAATATCTTTGGGGGTATTACAGACTGGTTGAACATGTTGATCAATCAGTCCTGAAGCTTGTCAATGGCCTTGAAGAAGCTGGTATGCTCGAAAATACGGTAATTATATTCTCCAGTGATCATGGAGAAGGAGTTGCGCAACAACATTGGAACCAGAAGCAGGTACTGTATGAAAGTTGCACAAATATCCCATTTATGGTAGTATGGAAAGGTCATTGTAAAGCAGGAACCGAGAATGAAGGATTAATAAGCAATGGATTAGATCTCTTTCCCACAGTTTGTGATCTTGCTAAAATCGATTTAAAAGATCAATGCCAGGGGAAAAGTATTGTTCCTCTATTAAAAGGTAAAAAAGAAAATATCAGTGAGTTTATAGTCATGGAAACTGTTTTTGCCCAGGGAACCAGAGAATATGGACTTCGCGGTCGATGCCTCAGAACTCCGCGGTACAAATATATTGTTTACAGTGATGGTAAATTGAGGGAACAGTTATTTGATATGGAAACCGATTCCGGGGAGATGAATAATCTGGCAATCAATGAGAAATTCAGCCATAAACTGGTAGAACTTCGTAGTTTGCTTGCAGATTGGGGTACAAAAGCAAATGATAATTTTAATTTCATCAAATAACAGTAGTATGAATACCGGTTTTTTTTCTCAACCTATGATGCAGTCGCCTTATCCTATTTTACTCTTTTCAATCGTACAACTTTTCAGTTCGGATGCTGGGGCAATATCAAAGGAGGCCAAGAGACCCAACGTCCTTTTTATCTGTGTCGATGACCTTCGTCCGGAACTTGGCTGCTACGGGGCAAATTACATAAAGTCCCCAAATCTGGACAAACTCGGATCCTCAGGTATGGTCTTCAACAACCATTTTACACAGGTACCAACCTGTGGGGCATCCCGCGCCAGTCTGCTTACCGGCTTATTGCCTGCAAGCAAAGGGCACCTCAGCAATGAGGCTTGCCGGAAATTCATCTCCGGAAAACCGGAAGAAGCCAGGCCTGAGACATTTATCCACCACCTGAAAAGGGATGGCTACCATACTGTTGGGATCGGCAAAATCAGCCATTATGTGGATGGATTGCTCTATGGATACACTGATCCGGTTGGCACAGAGCGGGAGCTTCCCCATAGCTGGAATGAACTGGTGTTTGATCCCGGAAAGTGGAAGACCGGATGGAATGCCTTTTTTGGTTATGCAGATGGTGAAAACCGTCAGAGCATGAAGGGGCAGGTTAAACCCTATGAAAGAGGGAAGGTGGAGGACGATGGTTACGTGGATGGATTGACTGCCCGGCTGGCTGTAAAAAAGTTGGGAGAACTGTCCAAACGCGATCAACCCTTTTTCCTGGGGGTTGGTTTTTTTAAACCGCATCTTCCATTCAATGCACCTTCAAAGTACTGGGACCTGTATGACGAAAGTAAGATTGAATTAACGCCCTCCCCCCATGTGCCGGAGCATGTGAACAAAGCCAGTTTGCATCAGAGTGGCGAATTTAATGGGTACAAGGCGGGTGATGAAAATGCTGCGCTGGAAAAACCTCTTTCAGATGCCTATGCCCGAAAGGTGAGGCATGCCTATTTCGCAGCGGTCAGCTATGTGGATGCACAGATTGGAAAGGTACTGGAGGAGTTGGAGAGGTTGGGACTCGCAGAAAATACCATCGTGGTAGTTTGGGGAGATCATGGATGGCACCTGGGTGACCAGCTTGTTTGGGGCAAACACACCATATTTGAGCGGGCCTTGCGGAGTGTTCTCATCGTAAAAATGCCAAATTCAGGGCAGGCTGGAACACGAATCGATCGGGTAGTAAGCTCTGTCGATATTTATCCAACCCTGATGGAGTTGTGCGGCACCACCATGCCCTTTGAAACGGATGGCAAAAGTTTCGTGCCATTGATGAAGAATCCTGCCACCACTTCCTGGAATGAAGCTGCTTATGGCTACTTCAACAATGGCATCAGCCTAAGGACAGAAAGATACCGGCTTACCACCTATTTCCGGAAGGAGGAACCCACCATTGAGTTGTACGATCATCTTTCAGATCCCAATGAAAATAGAAATATTGCAGGGGATCATCCAGAGGTGGTCAGGCAATTGATGCCAGTTTTGCAAAAAGGCAATACCGGGCTTTTCGGGAAGTGATTCCCATGGAAATACATTGGATGTACTTAACTTGCTTTGAGTTGGGATTTGATGCATTAACGAACATTTGCGCAAATTAATTCAGCGCAAATGTTCGTTAATTTTTTAAATAATGGGGGTATTCTAGTCGCCTCAACTTTTCATTTCAACAACCCAAATCCTTCCTCCTACCTCCAACTTCCCAGAATCATGCCGGCAATTCCCAACCCGATCACCATGTAAAAGCCATCGATCAGCCAAAGGATCAGGGAGCGGCGCTGGTAAAGATAATTGACACCCATGGTCATCATGGAGAAGAAAAAACCCACAAAGGCACCGTAATGCAATCCGCTTAACAAGCTGACATCCTCAGGTTTGTGCGAATTGATCACGAAATTCAAGGCCCATACCATGAAGAGCATCACCAGAAAACTCAGGCCAAATACCATGGCCAAATTCCCTGTCGTCACCCCCTCTTCCTTGAATCCAACCTCTTTTTGCCAGATTTTCCCAAACAATACCGGACTATACCAAAGGGCGCCCAGCACCCAAAGGGCCAGCGTGCCTGCCAGCACGGCCCAAACATTGATGAATGGATAAACCATAAGAAATAGTTTAAGGGTTAATTTTTATGGCCTTATGTACGCAAAAATTGAAGAAAGGTTTTGCAGGCCGGCAGTGGTGGATCGGTTTTTCATGAATAGACCGGAAACAGACCTTTCTCCGGTCTGCCCCGGTCAACTCATTTTTCACAAGATAAAGGCCTCTAATCTACAGATTGCCTTCTTTCACAAAAGAAGCATAAAAATAGAGATCGGAATCTGTTCTTTCGTGGTCAAAATGTGGACAATTTTGATTTAATACGAAATAGATAGAAAGGAAAGCTTTTTCCACGGACCACCCTTGCATCCTGACCGAAGAAGTTTAAATTTACTCCACCATTCTGACAAGGAGGGGTTCCTCTTTCCGAAGAGTGGGCAATCTGTGATTTTAAGAATATGAAGCGTGCTGAAATCAATCAATACAAAGGCATTGTTTGGGACTGGAATGGCACCCTGCTGGATGACACCCACCTGGCGGTAGCTGCCATGAACGGCATGCTCGCCAGGCGCGGGTTGCCGGCACTGTCGGTCGACCGCTACAAGGCGCTCTTCACCTTCCCCGTCAAGGATTACTACCGTGAAGTTGGGTTTGATTTTGAGCAGGAGCCCTTCGAGATTCCGGCCATGGAGTTCATCGACCGTTACAACCGGGAGGTATGGGATTGCTCCCTTCATGCGGAGGTCCTCCGGGTGCTGAACCATTTCAAGGGATTGGGAATTGCACAGTACATCCTCTCGGCCATGCAGCAGGAGACCCTCGACCAATGCATGGAATTCTACCGGATCGGCCATTTTTTCGGCCATGTGTCGGGGCTCGGCGACCACTATGCCCATTCCAAACTGGAATCTGGCAAGGCGCTGCTGGCCAAACTGCCCCATCCTCCCGCTGATCTCTTGCTGATCGGTGATACCCTCCACGATTTTGAGGTAGCCGCTGAGTTGGGCATCGCCTGCCTGCTCACCGCCAACGGCCACCAGTCGCACGACCGCCTGAAAGGCGCCGGGGTGCCGGTGATCGATGACCTTGCCCAGTTGATGGAGTGACCTCCACGGATCCTTTGGCGCATCTGTCCATCCATCCCATCAGGGAGGACAGGTGTTAGAAAATTGCCAGCCCACGGAAATCCCGTCCCATCCGGGACGGCATTCAACCTCAACGCTTTTTTCTACCCACATTTCGTTCCTACGGAACGGGTGCAGGCATTAATATTCAACAGGGATAAACAGGTATCTTTCGTCAAAATCAACCTCGAATTTCTCTAGGAATTCATGATATTCCTCTACAAAGGTTTTTTTTCGATGATGCAATTCCTGATCTTTTATGTAATCGATTATACTGTTTACACCTGATTTGTTGTATGAAAATGCTCCATATCCTTCTTGCCAGGAAAAGTGGCTTTTGATAAGCCTTTTGTTGTTGATCCATTTTGATGAATCACCCTTGACATCTTGCATAAGATCGGACAAGGACTGCGTAGGTCTCATCCCAAATAGTAAATGGATATGATCAGGCATACCGTTAATTGCCAATAATTTGTGTCCATTTTTCTGAACTATTCCAGTCAAATACCTGTATAATTCTTCTTTCCAGGATTGATGGATAATGCAATTTCGGCTTTGAACTGTAAACACAGCATGGATGTGTACTTGTGTATAGGTATTGGCCATATTTTAATTGATTAGTTGTAATCCTCAATAAGTTACTACATAAAATTGAGAAATGGAAATTCGAAGGAGGATTATTACAAAAATCTTCTGTCCATCCATCCCGTCAGGGATGGCAGGTGGGTAGAAATTTGCCAAGCCCAGGGAAATCCCGTCCCATCCGGGACGGCATTCAACCTCAACGCTTTTTTCTACCCACATTTCGTTCCTACGGAACGGGTATATGATTGCAAATCAGCGCCAGCGTGGGGATGCTATGAAGCAAAAGTCAGAATTAGCTTTCATTTAACCACGCGAAGTAATCGCGCGGGAGCTGGGGAATAAGTTAAACAAAGATTGTTCTTATTTAAGTTCTTTGCAAAAAACTTAAATAAGAACTGGTGTTATTAAATATTTGATGCAATGTCTTAAATAGCGGGACAAGAACCAGCTACAGGAAACCCCATTTCTCCAAAAACGAATCCTGAGCCATAAAAATTCGTTTAAGTTAGAAGAACGATTAAATGTCGTAGTTTGAAATTCTCCAATTTTGGGCTATTTGCCAATAGTTTCGCGCAAAGCCCGCTAAGTTCGCAAAGAAAAAAGTACGACATTATTCAATTGTACATTGCTTAACATTTTAGCATGCAGCCAATATTTTGCTGTTTACTATCAGTTCGTTGCTTATTCCCATCTTTCATTTCACAGATGGAATTTCAAATTACACCTTAACAGATTAAAGAATGAAAAATATATTTGGAGAGCCCTTAAAATCGTGCTGCACAAAACCAATCACCGGATTTTTCAGGGACGGATTTTGCCGGACAAATGAAGAAGACCTCGGAAAGCATGTCGTCTGTGTCGTCGTTACCTCAGAATTTCTTCACTATTCAAAAAGCAGGGGAAACGACTTGACAACACCACGGCCTGAATATGGTTTTCCTGGATTACAACCCGGTGATCAATGGTGCTTGTGTGCGTTGAGATGGAAAGAGGCTTTTGAAGCAGGTTTTGCCCCAAAAGTGGTATTGGAGGCAACCGATGAAAGTGCATTGGAATATGTTGCCATCAATGACCTTATCCTTCACGCAGAAAAGAGCCATGTTTAACCTGGAATATTCCTATTTGTCCCTTCCTGGTAAGTTTTACCAGCTTGTAAAACCTGCTTCGTTCAGCAAACCTGAAACAGTGCTGCTCAATGGGGCCTTGCTGGAAGAACTTGCTATTCCATTGACCCATCAAAAGGATCTTCTCTCTTTTTTATTGGGAGATGAATCCGATGGCAAAACTTCCCCTTTTGCCCAGGCTTATGCAGGTCACCAATTTGGAAATTTCACCAATCTGGGGGATGGAAGGGCCATCGTGATGGGTGAATGGATCACAGCTTCCAACCAACGATTTGACATACAACTCAAGGGAAGCGGAAGAACGCGCTATTCAAGGGGTGGAGATGGAAAGGCGACTTTAAAGGCAATGCTGCGGGAGTACCTGGTAAGTGAATCCATGCACCACCTGAATATCCCTACTTCCAGGAGTTTGCTGGTGGCAAAGACAGGAGAATTGGTTCAACGTGAAACTAAACAGGTTGGAGCAGTATTGGCAAGGGTCATGAAGAGTCATATCCGGATAGGAACTTTTGAATATGCCAGGCATGCAGGAACCACCGAAGATTTACAGGCGCTCAGCGATTATACCCTCCATCGCCTGTATCCTGAAATGAAAGACGGGGCGAGTCCGGCACTCGGTTTGCTAAAAAAAGTGATGACCGTTCAAATTGATTTGGTGGTGAACTGGATGCGGGTTGGTTTTATCCACGGGGTGATGAATACGGACAATGTATCCATCAGCGGCGAAACATTTGATTATGGCCCATGCGCCTTCATGAACACCTATCACCCTGAAACTGTTTACAGCTCCATCGACAAAACCGGGCGCTATGCCTTTGGCAACCAACCCAACATGATCAAATGGAACATGGCCAGATTGGCGGAGGCCTTGTTGCCGGTGATAGATCCTGAACCTTCCACAGCCTTGCAATTGGCCCAGGCCTGCATCGATCAATTTGAGGTCATTTGGGTGGAAAAATATTATGAAATGATGCTTTTAAAATTGGGTATCGAAAAAAAGGCTCCGGAGTTGTATTGGTTGGTGGATGAACTGCTGGCCTTGATGCTTCAGCTGAAACTGGATTATACCAATACCTTCCTGGCGCTAACCCACGATAAAGTTACCGGAGAAGGCATCCTGGCCGGTCCTGAATTCAAACCCTGGCTGGACAAATGGAAAAGCATCCTCAACAAATCCAATGGAGATGAGCAGTCAAAAAACAGGATGAAAGAGAATAATCCGGCATTTGTACCACGGAATCATTTGGTGGAAGAAGCACTGGACGCAGCAGTAACTGGAAATCTTAACTTACTGGAGCAATTGATGATGGTGTTGCGCAAACCCTATCATTACCAGGAAAATTTGGTCCATTTTATCCTTCCGCCACCTCCGGGTTTTGATAATGACTATGCAACCTATTGTGGCACTTAATTCCCGCCACCAAGGCACCAAGACACAAAGGGTTCACAAAGAAATCTCTTAACTTAATGACAATGCCCATCCGGGACGGCATTCAACCTCGGCGCATTTTTCTACCCACATTTCGTTCCTACGGAACGGGCGGCTGCACGGTGCAGCAATAATGGGGTGTAAAGACGTCCGGCGGACGTCTCCAGGGAAAGCCGGATCCCGAATGTACAGACGCCCGGCGGGCGGCTCTGCCTCCATCCGCCACGGCTCGGTTTACCACAATGGTCCTTTCCCAACAGGCGACCGCCAAAAGAACGGAGCCTAAAAGGTTATAGGGGAGATTGTTTTAAGTGGAGGCAGAGGATTTGCAAGGCGACACGAGAGAAAGATTGCCAATACGAATGGAACCAATCGGCAACTTAATTGAGACGTTTCAAAATACAGCATTTGGACATATGTTGTATATTTGTAAAAAATCAACACAATGACAACCGTTACGATCAACGAAAGAACGAGCAAGGGAAAAATGCTGTTGGAAATACTGAGAAAATTCGAAGGAGAGGAATTCATCAATTTTCAGAAAAAGCCAAATGCTGAAACTATTCGGGCCATCAAGGATGTCAAAAAAGGAAAGGTAACTGCATGCGAAGGCGTTGATGACATGATGAATAAGTTAAACGCATGAAACGAGCATGGACTAAGTCAACAAAAGGCTATGTAAACCACTTTGCGAGTTCCATAGGTACGAACAGATATTCAATTATTTACCTATAATATTTACGTGTGAATTTCAAAATCTCATTTGGTACTAAATTTAAACGCGATTTTAAAACTGTTTATTAGAACCGGAACCCATGCCGATTTATTTTAAGATCATGCTAAATTGGGCATGCGTCGACTTTTAAATCAAATCTAATGTGTAAATCCATCCCGTTAGGGATGGCATGTGGGTAGAAATTGCCAGCCCACGGAAATCCCGTCCCATCCGGGACGGCATCCCACCTCAACGCATTTTTTCTACCCACATTTCGTTCCTGACGGAACGGGGATTTATTTTAAGATCATGCTAAATTGGGCATGCGTCGACTTTTAAATCAAATCTAATGTGTAAATCCATCCCGTCAGGGATGGCATGTGGGTAGAAATTTGCCAGGCCAGGGAAATCCCGTCCCATACGGGACGGCATTCAACCTCAACGTTTTTTTCTACCCACATTTCGTTCCTACGGAACGGGCGGCTCTGCCTTTATCCGCCACGGTGTCGATCTTTCAATAGCCGTAGCCTTCAGGCTACGGCCTAAGAAACAAACGACAACGGGCTTTAGCCCAAAAGACCGTTTGGGCTAAAGCCCATGTTGCACACACATTGATACAACGGCATAAATGCCGTTGCTATTGAAGCAGAACCCAAAAATTGCTTGTTCTATCCTAAAATATTGATCCCGTCAGGGAGGACAGGTGGGTAGAAATTTGCCAGACCAGGGAAATCCCGTCCCATCCGGGACGGCATTCAACCTCGGCACATTTTTCTACCCATATTTCGTTCCTAACGGAACGGGCGACTGTACGGCGCAGCATAGATGCGGTGTACAGACGTCCGGCGGAGATTGGATTAACCGAATGTTCCGCGCATTCCGACTGATTAATATTTTGAGAATTTTCATTCTTTTAGCGGTGGACAATCATTACTTTTACCCTCCTTATGGATCCTATTCGAACAGTTACAGTCACCCGGTACATGCAACCCCTGAGGGAAGGAGGTTCATTGCCTGCATTGGCCGAAGCCGATGATGACTTCAAGTATGTGGTAAAGTTCAAAGGCGGAGGACACGGGGTAAAAACGCTCATTGCTGAATTGATCGGAGGCGAGATTGCCAGGGCGCTGGGTTTGAAAGTGCCCGAGCTCGTTTTTGCGGAGTTGGATGAATGTTTTGGCCGTTCCGAGGGAGATGAGGAGATCCAGGATCTTTTAAAGGCAAGTCAGGGCTTGAACCTGGGGTTGCATTTTTTATCAGGTGCCTTCACCTACGATCCGGCGGTGATGAAGATAGACCCGCTCCTGGCCTCCAAAATTGTATGGCTGGATAGTCTGATCACCAATGTGGACAGATCCTTCCGCAATACAAACATGCTCATCTGGCACAAAGAACTTTGGCTGATCGATCATGGCTCCTGCCTCTATTTCCAATATACCTGGGAGGGTTGGGAGAAGAAGGCGACCAGTCCGTTCCTCTATATCAAAGAGCATGTTTTGCTGCCGCAGGCTACCAAAATGGCAGAGGCAGACCTGATTTGCAGGGAACTCATTACGGAAGCCAAAATCCGGGAAATCGTCCAATTGATCCCCGACCAATGGCTTCAATGGGAATTGCAGGAAGAAACACCGGAGCAATTGAGAACCGTCTATTTCACTTTTTTAAGAAACCGTCTGAATTATTCAAACCAGTTTATTCAAACCGTCCAGGATGCAGCAGAAACTACAATATGAATACGCCATTGTACGGGTTGTTCCGGTAGTCGAACGTGAAGAGTTTGTCAATGCCGGGGTGATCCTGTTCTGTAAAAAGGGAAAATTCATCCGGATGAAGTACCATCTTCCGCTGGATAAGCTACTGGCATTGTGGCCTGATGCCGAGGTAGAGGAGATCCGCAAAAACCTGGAGGCTTTTCGCATCATCGCTTACGGGGAAAAAGAGGGCGGACCCATTGCCTCCCTCGACCCGGCCGAACGTTTCCGATGGCTCAGCGCCGTGCGCAGTGCATCGATACAAACCTCCATCCCCCACACAGGCCTTAGCACCGACCTGGAAAAAACATTCAACAGCCTGTTTGATGAAATGGTGGGGTAACTTCCTTTTCCCCGGCTTGTGGATTTACCAACCCAATCCATGTTATACATCCATCCCGTCAGGGAGGACATGTGGGTAGAAATTGCCAGACCAGGGAAATCCCGTCCCATACGGGACGGCATTCAACCTCAACGTTTTTTTCTACCCACATTTCGTTCCTACGGAACGGGCGGCAATACGGTGCAGCATGTATGCGGTGTACCCCCGCTCCCGCGCGATTTCATCGCGTGGTTGAATGAAAGTTAATTCTTGCTTTTAAATTCACTGTAGTGCTGCCGGCTATGCCGGGACGGCTGAATTTTGGACGGTAACCTTGTTATTTGGTGGAGTGGAATACCACGCGATGCAATCGCGCGGCAGCGAGGGGATTTGTAATATTGCCAACAAATGAATTTAGCGGAAATTATTTGGGAAAATATTCATTTTAGTGGAAAATATTTTCCGATAAGTCGCCTTTTTTTGTTTTTACTGGAAAATATTTCCCTTCAATCCGGAGATTTGTAACCTCCATCTGATCGTTCGGACCTGAAGTTGCACCTTGCAGGATGGTGCATCTTTAAACTAAGATAACCGGATAAAAGGAAAGGTGTATTTTGGAATTTATTGGCGCTAATTGACTGAAATTTTATAGTTTGCGGGGTACAGATTGCAAATACGCGCCAGCGGGGGTTTATCAACTGGCATAAAGAAATGATTTGGACAGTTCGATATTTTTAAGAAAAAATGGATTCTTGATGGCCTTGTTTTCAAGCAGGTCAATCGGTCTGTTCAGAAGATCCTCCAGAGCAAATTTTAAATCGAAATACCTGTCCGCATAATCATAGGGGTCGTTTACATCAATATCCACGATCAGATCAATGTCGCTTTTTTCTGAAAAATGATCTGTTAAGACAGAACCAAATACATACAACGATTTAACCTTGTGCTGAATACATAAGGCATTGATCTCATCGGTGTATTTATCCAGATACATATTATTGACTTTCAGTGCAAAACAAAATTAGTCAATCCTGAAGAATTAACAAAATGGATGAACAAAAAGTAACGGCCTCACCAGGCAAAAGAACCCCCTCCATCCCGCCATGGAGGACAGGTGGGTAGAAATTTGCCAGACCGGGGAAATCCCGTCCCATCCGGGGGAATACCACGATGCAATCGCGCGGGAGCGAGGATTCGTTTTTCAATTGTTAATGCCGTAACTTTAATGATAGGAAAATTGATGTGGAGGAAATAAATTTCAAATAAAGAATACTATATAACATTATTGTTATATATTTGTTTAGCCAGGGAGGAGTTACACGATGAAGTGGTCAGAACTCAGGAAAAAGGCGGTACAGCGCGGCTGGTATTTGCACCGGAGGGGGAAAGAGCATGATATCTATACGCACCCTGATAAGGATTTTTTCATCCAGATAGCCAGGCATGAAGCACAGGAGGTCAAAACAGGACTTTGTCACAAATTAAAAAAACAGATTGGTTTTTAATCCTTCGATTGGAGAGATATACAATGAAATGAAAACGATCGCATTGATTGAAAAGGGAAAGGATGGCAGTTTTGGCATTTTTACGCCGGATTTGAAGCATACGATTGTGGGCGAAGGGAAGAGTGTATCCAAAGCAAAAGAAGATTTTTACAACTCTGTCCGAGAGGTTCTTGCTGCCTACGAAGAAATGCAGCGACAGCTTCCCGCCGAATTGCAGGAGATCGAATTTGAGTTCAGGTACGATGTGGCCTCACTGTTCGATTGTTACAAATTCATCAATGTCAGCAAATTCGCAGAGGAGGCAGGAATCAATTCTTCGTTGATGCGGCAATATAAATCGGGGAATCAATATATTTCGGAGAACCAGATGCTGAAAATTGAAGAAGCCCTGCACAAAATTGCCCGCGAGTTTGCTGGAATCAAGTTGGTTTAATCCTGGTGAGGCGGCTCTGCCTCCATCCGCCACTGCTTTGCGTACCCCAATGGTCCTTGCCCGATCGGCGACCGCCCAAAAATGAACGGTGCCGGAGAGGTGGAAGGGAACTGATTTTGGGTGGGAAGGAAGTGTTTGGAGGATGGAATAAGTAAATCTGAATTAAATGGCAATGATTTTTTAAAAACAATGACTCTTTCTTTTTAATGCAATTTTTGTTTCTGTCATTTTTCCACTTTATATTTGCAGTACCAAAACATCACCAAGGATAGCATCCTTGGTCCGACGCTCCGAGAGGAGCGTTTCTCTTTTTTGACCAGCCAATACAAGTTACTGAAATTTTCGATGAAAAACGAATTGGATCCGTCCCAGTCAGATCTGATTTGTAAACCCAATCCATGTTATACATCCATCCCGTCAGGGATGACAGGTGGGTAGAAATTGCCAGACCAGGGAAATCCCGTCCCATCCGGGACGGCATCCAACATCGGTGCATATTTCTACCCACATTTCGTTCCTACGGAACGGGTGACTGTACGGTGCGACCGGGATTCGATGTAAAGACGTCCGGCGGACGTCTCTGAGGGAAAGCCGGATCCCAAATGTACAGCCGCCCGGCGGGCGGCTCTGCCTCCATCCATAGCCCGACGTAAATCAAAGGCCATTCCCCGACCGGCGATCGCCAAATTAAAGCGGCAGGGGAGGGGATCTTTTGCGATGTAAAATGTTTAGATTTAGTTGGAAAGTTAAATTGAATTATTTATCTCAATTTTTCGAATAAATATATTTGCATTATGTATACTTTTAACTTGAAAAGTATTCCAAACTTTTTTCTAAATAGCCTTTCCTAAATGATCCATACAAGTACGAATAGTAATGTCTTCTCTAACATTTGTAAAATTATTGAGAGAGAAAGCAAATCAACAACCTATAAGTTCGCCTTGTTACGAGGAATTATCGATATCATTCAAGATAACTCACCATATATTTCATTTTCAAAAGAAAGGGTTCATTTCCCATTGGGACTATTAATTGAAAAATGGATGTTATATTATTATCCATTTCTGGAATCGGCTGCTTATATACCTCAAATTAATGGTGCGGCGAAGCTTGCATTTGGGGTTCAGTTTCAAAAGATAATTTTTGAATATAAGAATAGGGGTGGTTATTCAGTATTTTATAATGATTTAAAAAGTCAAGGCATACCAAAAGATCTTGAAGCTGATTTTGTCGAGTTGTGTAAGCAATTAAAGAATACGATTTCGCAAATGCCAATGAAGTATATTGGTCGATCTGTAAATGAAAAATATTATTCAATTTTTCAATATGAGCGTGGATTGAAATCTGAATCAAACGTAAGCATACGGTAAACCCTGTATTTTAATTTGTCCTTTTGTTCTTTAGGTTTGGCTTTCACTTAAGAACAAGCGATGTTAAATTCGAGACAATTCACCGACATCTATAACGAGTATCTGGAATCCGGCCTAACCGTCCGTGATTTTTG
>CAMCBW010000016.1 GCA_945873105.1 Tangfeifania diversioriginum | reverse complement strand
TGAATGTTGTAGCAGAAAGGTCGAAGATCGGATGGTTCGTAAGTCCCGGAAAGTTTTCGAAGGAAATCACCTCTCGCAAGAGAGCGCTCGCAAGAGTGAGAGAGTACTCCGGGTTTTTGTTGATTGAAAGATTGATTATCTCCCGACTTGATGCACCCCCTCCAAACAGGCTTCCGCAAGGGGGCAATGAGGAGAGATCCGCAACGGAATCCGCAAGGAGACCGCCAGGGAGGGCTGGGGAGATGGCCGTTAAAAGCAGTTTCAGCAGCAGGGGAAGCCGGAGAGGCACAAACGAAGCGCAAGTTTCGGGGGTGAATCGGACGGCCGGCAGGAAAAAAGGCACAAAGTGTTCTTTAGGTAGTTGAAGCTTAAGTGAAAGCGGAAGGTGACGCAAGTCGCAGGAAGTTTTCGAAGGAAACCGGCGTCGCAAGACAAGGGGAGTACCCTGAAAGCAGGAACATCGCAAGATGGGAGCGCAGCAAGGACTTCAAGCAACCTCCTCACGGAAGGAATCCGCAAGGATTTCGAAAGGAGAACCGAAAGTTACAGTTGTAAAAGGTTGTAACGGAAGGTAAGGGTCGAAAAGCGGAAGACAAAGCGCAAGCAGCGTCCAGGCAAAATGGCCAGCCACAATAACCGTAGCCTGGCACCACGACAAGTTCGCTTGTCTGGGAGGATGGGAACAAATTCAAAAGATTTGTTCCCATTTGTGTTTTTAGGCGGAATGAAGCTGTTGCGTTTTATTTATTTTAAGGCAATAAACTTATTTTGAATTATTTTATTTATTTATTGCAATATTCGAATATTTATACTACCTTGTGGATACCAAACAATCAATCTAAGGAGGTGAATTATGGCTGAAAAAACATTCAATTTTACGGTTACCCTGGATGAAGATGAATTTTTCCAGGTTGAAGATCATATTTTTACTACCAGGGAAATTCTCAAAAGAGAGCAGCCCAATGTAGACATGATTGGGCCAAAGTATTTGAAGCTGCTCAAGAATCTGGAAGTTGAAAACCTGACGATGAAGGCAGTAAAAGAGTGGTTGTTACTTTCTCTGGCTTTAGATCAATGCTGCAGTTACCATTCCAAATGGGACGATCATAAAATTCTGGAGGAGTTGGTCGCAGGCAGGGAGCATTCCATATCCTGGTATATGGACAATTGTCATAAGCACAATTAAGGTAAGTTATTGGACCCTTTCCTAGAGAAATAGAAAGAGCCGCTGGACTTCCAACGGCTCTTTCCTTTCAATGGGTATGTCAGATGTAACAGTTACAATGAATCAAGGTAATTGATAATAGCCCATCTTTCTTCTTCATCAACGATTTTCTTCTCAAAATTTGGCATATCGCCACGACCCACAAATGCCATATAGTATTTGGTTCCTGCTGGTAATGCCTTGTATGCAGCCGTTGTCATATCATCCATTTCTGTCTTGAGGGAGGTTGCTTTGGCTCCGTCACCTTTTCCATTCCCATGACAGGACTTACAATGTTTGGTGTAAAGCGTTTTACCGAGTTTGATACTTTCTGCATCACCAGGTTTCTTGTTTTGCATGGATTTGTATTTTGCAGGGATATCCCAGGCCGGTTTCTTGTCAGAAGCGGCAATGAAGGAGAATAAACTCATGGCAAATACCACAGTTAGTGTAGCAAGTAGAATTTTTTTCATCACAATTTAATTTCAGTTAATATTTATGAATTGACATAAT
The DNA here is from genome assembly GCA_945873105.1 of Tangfeifania diversioriginum. Taxonomy (GTDB): domain Bacteria; phylum Bacteroidota; class Bacteroidia; order Bacteroidales; family Prolixibacteraceae; genus CAINVV01. The sequence goes on along the minus strand of CAMCBW010000016.1, from coordinate 104,837 downwards.
TCGATATCAAAGATAATGTCAAATTTGCTAATTGTTTGGGTAAAGGACAATTTAAACTCAGTATAATTTAAGACAGGGCATTCAAGGATTAATTCCCGTGGGCTTTTCATTGAGAATTGGGGCTTGTTGGATGATAAAAACAAAAAAAAGCAGCGGGCTGAACCTGCTGCTTTTTGTTATAAATTCCCAAGTTTATCAGAGTGAATTCATGTAGTTGATGATCGCCCATCTCTCTTCCTCATCCACTACTTTCTTTTCGAAATTAGGCATTTCATCACGTCCTACAAACGACATGTAATACTTTGATCCATCTGGTAAAGCTTTGAACTCAGCAGTTGTCTGATCCATCATCTTAACTGTCATGGAAGCCGCTTTTGGACCATCACCTTTGCCCACGCCATGGCAGGATTTGCAATATTTGGTGTAAAGGGTTTTACCCAGCTTGATACTTTCAGCATCTCCTTTTTTCTGAATTTTCATGGCTTTGTATTTTGCAGGAACGTCCCATGCCTTTTTTTCAGCAGCCACGAAGGAATACAAACTCATTGCGAATACAAGGGTTAAAACGGTTAAAAGAAATTTTTTCATACTAAACTTGTTTTAAAAATGAATAATAACTGAATTTTTGATTGTTACTTACAACACATCTAAGATAGTGATGTTTTTATTTTTTACCACTCTTTGGCTTTAGCTTTGGATTGGCGTATATTTTCATTGACAAAGAACTAATTCCATCTGAAGCGAATTGCACCTTTATCCCAGTGTGCCTGGTGGAAGGTAGTAGACATTGGGATTAGTCCCAAGATGCTCGAGGTGACGAAAACCTAAACGAGAAGAAATTAAATCGGTAAAAGTAATTTCTTCTTTGCCATTCGAAACAATATTTGCCATCTGATCACCAAAGTAGATGGTTCCGGATGGACACGCCAAGACACAGTATGGTAAAATGCCTTGAGTTACGAGACTTTCACAGAAATCACATTTGCTAATACCCATTACTGCGCCAGTCGATTGGACTCCAGTGAGCGGCGGATCAGCCAAAGGTTCGTTTTGTGCTTGATTTCGCTTGAAATGGCGTGAGGAGTATGGACATGAGGTTATACAGTTTTTGCATTCAATGCAAAGTTCTTTGTCTATCAATACAATTCCATCTTTACTTTTATACGTAGCCCCTGTCTGGCATGCTTCCATGCACCTTGGCTCGTCACAGTGGTAACATGGTTTTGGCATCCAATATGGGGTTTCATCTTCATTTTCCTGCATCAGGTATACCTTCATCAATTCCTGGTTGGGTGGCAGGTGATGGTTTTTTTGGCATTGCTCAACGCATTTTCTTGCATTTTTGCATTTGGCCAAATCAATAACCATCACAAACTTGCGCTGAGGAGCCACTCTGCTTGCAGATTCAGTGGGATCAACTGTTTCTGATTTGTCCATCCTGATTGGCTATTCTTTGTGTTGAATTAAACCTTTTGAATGCTATTTGTTTGGTTGGCTAGTGATTTCCCTCGTGGTAACCGGTCACAATAGATTTGAAGTTGCTGTATGGTTTGGCTCCAAAGGTGCAAAAATAGACATGAATGATCAAAAAGAGTGACAGGAGAAATCCAACTACGATGTGCAACATATCGGTTACAAAAAATGCTTTTGGTCCGATAAGCTGCCTTACCACAACACCGGAAAAAAGCATGGGCACCCCTGTAAGAAAAATTAGTGGCATCAAAACATACATGGTTAGAAAGTAGGTCAGTTGCTGAATAGGATTGAATTTCATTTTCTTGGTAACAGGAAATGGGGCTGGCTCATTTTTGAAAATCCCATAGGTGTAATATCGGAATTGAGCTGTGAGACGATCCGTTAACCCTTTTAGCTGTATCCTGTAGTGTTTGCCATTTTTTGAAATGGTATTGGCTATAATAAAGAGAAGATAGTTGAAAATTAAGATTAAACCTGCAATGTTGTGCATATTAACTGCAAGATCAAAGCGGATCAATGGGTTTAATGGGTCTGAATATTGCATGCTAAGACCACTAATGATCAGTATGATTATCAACAAGGCATTAAGTAGATGCCAAACCCTGATCAGTCCGGGATAAAGATAAAGTTTATTTTCCATGGTCTTTTTTTCTAAGGAATATTCTGAGGATCGTGTGAATTGAAATACCGGTCAGTACCATTAAAAATATGGCAATGCTGATCCAGTTCAAATAGATATTTCTGTTTGCACCAATTACATAGGTAGAATTTAAAATTACTTCGTTGTCAAATCCCAATCCGGTTGCCTTTGATTTTAACTGATATTGGTAGAGAGAGTTCATCAGTATGGAGTTTTTTGAGTGGCACTCCTGGCACAACTTTACTGCTTTTTCTTTGGGTTGTATGTTGTGGGCTACGAGCAATGAGTCTTTCACATGGGCATGACATTCTATGCAACGTACATTCTGAAAATGGCGGGCCTGGTTGGGAAGCCAATCATGTTTGGAGATAATATTGGGCTTTTCGTTGTCGCTGATCAATTCAAATTTATTGATATTGTTGTGGCAGCTAAGACAGATGTTGTTGTCGTATGCGATAATTTTGTTGATCACAGAGTCACTTCTCGCACTGATCTTGTAGGTATGCGGCTCATGGCAGGTCCAGCATGTGAATACATCTGCATGTTTGGTGGCATGTGTACTGAGGTTGAATTCAGCCTCAATTTTCTCAAATTGGAATTTCGCATATTGTTCGTCCCCACCGTGACAATCAATACAGGTCATTTTGGGTTCCATCCTAACTTCAGCTGCATGTGGCCAGATAGAGAAATCCTCTGAATGGCAGTCAGTGCACTTGAAGTTTTTATGATTGGACAGGTAGAAAAGGGTGGTGTCAATTTTCATCCCTTGTTCCATTTTGTGCTTTACCTGTTTGTTGGCCACTGTATTGTCGTAAATGAAATAGTTGTGGGCATGGCAATTTAAGCAATGGTCATTGGCTCTTTGGTTGTCAGTCCTTGAAAGGGCACCTTTTTCCTCTGCATGAAGAGCTACAATTCCGGGAATTAAAATAACCAGTAAGAATCCTCCGATACGCTTAATAGCTTTGTACATATAATCTCTTATTTATATTTGTGACTTGGACCCAATCGTTGGTTCGAGGCAGATCCGGGTAGCATTGGAATTAAAATGAGAAGCCACATCCAATCAGATTGTGGCTTCTCATCAAATATATTAAATCATTTTTAATTGATTGAATTTCGTTTACAGAATTAATTGCGAATTTCAACTTTTAAAATCCCCACAATCTTGTGATGGTAAATCCTACCCGGAAGTTTTCCAAATCCAATTTGTAAGGATTGCTTAACATCATATCCTGGGGTAAAAGAGACTCACTGTTGCCGATGTAGATCTGAAAGGCGTGAGTACTCGTAGACACCTCGAAACCAAAAGACAAGATAGGTTCAGAACCAACGGTATAGTCTGCCTGTTCTGACATGCCTTTTATCTGCAAAGGGAAATCGGCGTTGAAAATGAATGAGCCCTGTGGCGAAATTTTGATTCTACCTCCAGCATGCAATCCGACTTTATCGTGGTCCTGGTGCCAGGGAGTTGTGTTGAAGTGGGAAAAGCTAACGCCTCCTTGCAAGGTAATCCTGTCATTGAATTTTCGGGCAATCATTAATTGAGCAAAATAGGAGAAGCGGTTACTCATGCGGAAATCATGCCTGGTATATGCACTGTCATCCGAAGAGTGGTAGTACTGAGTAGCTTCCCAATCAGCCTTCTCTCTTCCGTCAATGGCCATATTGCCATAAACAGAGACAGAAATGGGCATACCGGTGTTCATCTGTTTGAGCGGTGTCCACTTGGCGTTGAAATCGCTGTACATATTTTTCTTTTGCAGGCCATAACCAATCTGCAGATCCTTCATGATCACGTAATCAATACCGATTCTGACATTTGCACCCGGAGCCATAATCCCATAAAGATCTTGAATTCCGTTGTTAACTGTACCAAATTTATGTTGGATTACGGATTCAAGTGTATTCACAGGGGCAACCTGGGAAGTTTGCTGATCAATAAGATAGCCACTTTCCCAAACAAATCGAACCGGTTTGTTGGTAACAACTTCTGGTTCTGTAGCAGTGGAGTCTGTTTGTCCTTGGGCAATTTGATAGGTGAAGGGCAAAAGACTTAGAATGAGGAATATAAAGTTTTTTTTCATTTTACGAATTCTTAAATTTCCTGATTAATTGTTTTTTGCACCTTGCTGTATCCAGGTCAATACCAGTTGAGCCTCCGCTGCAGAGTATTGTTTCCAGGTATGTGTTGGGGCTTGATAATTTGGGAAGGTGTAGATTCCACTTGTTGCAGGCGTTGCGGTATTGACCAGATTCATGCCCTTGATGCTGTTGTAGGCATTGGCCGCAGTAAGGTCAGGTGCTTCACCACCTGGTTTGTGACAGGCGATGCATTTATCCGTAAATATAGGCTGGATCTGTGTTGAAAACAAAACGTCCACATTCGGATCTACCGGTGGCAACTCCTCTTCCGCGATGAAATCGTAGGTACAGGCGTTGAAGATCAACGCGAATACAAAGAGTAGAGAATAAATATATGTTTTTTTCATGCGTATAAAATTTGTTTTTTAAAGGTCGCATGGAATACCCGAATATTCCTCTTTGTTGGATGTAAAAATATTTTCATGGGTATTTCATTTGGAGGATTTTGGTAGAATCAATATAAAAAAGACTTCCAATTGAGAGAAGCCTTTTTTATATTGATTCGTTTTATTCCCTACGGGATAGCTGCGATTGAGTTTTTCAGCAATGCTCTTGAATAGTCTAAGTTGTGAATACCAAGACTGTATTCGCGAAGACACATCTGAAAGTTGATGATGGCAGCAAACTGGGCATTTGTAAGTTTAATCTTTGGCAAAGTAAGATTATAGGCTTTTTGCTCTGCGGTCCACGAACTGGAGGGGTTCGCATTTTGGCAAACAACTCCATTGTTGGCAACACCTCCAGGATTTGTAGCAGGATCATAGACATTCAGATAACCATCGTATTTTCCAGCTGTTAGGCCAACCCATAAGTTTGCTTCAGTGTCAGAATTCTTGTTGAGGATCTGCGCAGTTACCCCATTGTCAGTAACTACCAACTTTGCTGCAAGCTGTTCCAGCAACAATTTGATTTCAGCCCTTGGATTGGTCCAATATTTGGCATTGGTGGCAGTTACAGGTGAAGCAGCGTGGCAACCTGTGACATTACAACCATTGAAATTGCCTTTGGCAACAAAACTGTGACCTCCGGCTTTTCCTGTCATCGGAGCCATGTGGCAATCACCGCAGGAGGCTACATTTTTGTGAACCATGCTTGCATAGCCTGTCGGACCTGTTAACTCAACGCCGCCCATTCCTGCATACATTGCACCAACCGTACCATAATGGGTATGGGTGCGATAGCCAGGGATAATTTTTGCCTGTGCAATGGTTGCGGCACTCGAACCATCAAAGAAGATATCGTTTGGTTTGCTAACCAATGCTGCATAGTCTAATACATCGCCAGTATTTGCAGGGTTCTTGCTATTGTTAAAAGTAAATGGACGTGGTTGGTGACATTTCACGCAAAGGTTACTCTCTCCACCATCGGGCGTAATGTTGATGGTTTTCTTACCACCCCACATGCTCATTGGAACTGCAGCAACTGTAGTCAGTTTTGGAAGGTCGGTGGAAGTATATGTCTCGTGGATCGAACTGTGGCAAGCTCTGCAACCAATAGCACCATAAGCGGTGGCTGTGGTACTCATATAATCGTTGACATACTTTCCTGTCGTTGCATTCAAAGTAAATGTAGCAGGTACATTTCTTTTTACTACATCCCTAAATGACTCCTGCAAGTGACATGGACCACAGGTATTGCTTCCTGCTTCTTCTTCAGCCGCCAATCCGTATTCATGTTTGGAGAGCTGGAATTGTACCAGAATGGCATCCACATTGGAAGGTTTGTGACACATCTTACAAGTTTCATTGGCATCAACCCCGTTTTTTCCTGCTGCTCCGGTTGCACCATCATCACCATCCATTCCGGGAGGGCCTTCCTTGACACAAGCCGCACCAAAAGACATGAGGGCTACAGCAAAAATAGCAAGCTTAAAGAATTTTTGTAGTTTCATAGATTTTGAAAATTTAGTATAACTGTATTTTTTTAATTGAATCATCAATTAGTCTAAACGACACGATTGTAAAGTTAAAAATTGTAAATTCTCCAAACAAATAGAAATATGTTGATAGATTGACAGATATATTTGTATAAACAGTAGTAAATGAGCGCATATACATCAATGATGTATTGATATATATCAATATTGTTTAAATATTAAACAGAACAGTTCCAGATTGAAATATGATAAAAATTAATTATTTCAATAAGGCTATAAAAAAAGGGGGGTGTGGTTGAAAATATCTATAATTATTGGTATATCGGTCAAAAAAATGCGGCTTATTCAATCCAATATAGTTAAATATTTAATTTAATGTTTCCAATTGTATGAATCTATTATTTTGGGGAAATTGTAATAATTGAAATTGTTCAATTAAAACTTATTCTGTGAATTGGATTTTTATCAACTAAATCTGTATTTGGATTAGTTAAAAACAATGCATTTTTTTCTTCAATAGGTTAAAAAGTTGTTAGCAGGCAAGATCAATTGTGAAGGTGTTATTGACCCTTACTCGATAAATTACGCAGAAAGCAAAATCAAGAAATACGCTATGCGGCTTGGCTCAAAAAGGCAACTCAATAGTTCTCAACCGTTCTTACTGATCTCAAGTAGTTCACTTTCCTTCAGTATTTCAATGGTGTTACGGGTGTGGTGAATAAGACCTGAATCCTCAAACTCTTTCAGGCTCCTGATAAAGCTCTCCTTGGTCATTCCGGACATATCTGCCAACTCCTGTTTGGAGAGAATAAAATCAAAGGGGTTGGTTTCGAAAATGTTGTTTTTCAGGTACAGCAGTGTGTCGGCAACCCGTCCCGGCATATATTTATTGGTCAGGTTGATCAAAGTACTCATTATTTTCAGATGCTGGTTGTTGCTATGCTTCAACAACTCAATGGCAAAAGTACTGTTCCTGGTAAGAAGGGTATATAATTTTTGGGTGTCGATGAAGCAACAATCAATATCCGTGATGGCCGCAAGCGTAAAGTGTCTGAAATCGTCGACAATGGCACCTCCACCAGTAAAGATGGAATTTGATTTGATGATTTGAAGAATGACATTCTTTCCCTTGGGGCCTTCTGAAACTACTTTGGCCAAGCCATCCTTGATGCAAACAAGGTGCGTGAGCGGGGTGTTTTGTTTCAAAATTGTTTCACCAGGCCTGAAGTGGATTTGGCGTTTGTTGTCCATCAGGGAGTGAAGTTCATCATGAGCCAGTATCCCAAATATATGGGAATCTCCACAGTGCTGGTTGCTAAAACAACAGTCGTATTTGCAATCTGTACAATTACCGCAATGGGATGCATCCTGTGGTCCTGACATAAACAATATATTTGTTTGATGCAAATATATGAACTAATTGATAAATGTCAATTGTTAGATTGGCCGATTGTTCAATATTTTGTTCTTCGCCCTTGCTGTATCTCTTCTTTTTTGGAAAAAGGGTGACTAAAAGAAGCTTACTTTTAAAAAGAGAATCTATCTATGGGGAGGTGAACATTATTTTAGCATCAACTAACTGTAATCTTTTTTTAATTATACAGCTAAATTGTTTTAAAAACTTGGTACCATTCCCTTTTCTGTAATCAAATCCCATGCACGGATGAAACTCTCCTCGTCAACAATGATCACCCCATTTTTTCGAAGCGTTTTTTTTATCACTTTCTGATCAGGTTTTCCAAATTTCGTAAGCAGCGATTTGCGGTTGATCTTGACGGGTGAATAACCTTTGGTTTTATCATACAGGTAATAACTGTAGGCTGGTTGATAGGCCATGCCTGTTTTGCTGTAGTAGGCATCACTTGCCTCAAGGTTGACTTTCCGGTAGGCCAGCACCGAACATTGTCCTTCACTCAATATTTCAAAATAGCAATTCCCCTTGAATGAGCCGGTAAAGTAGAGTCGGCGGAATACTCTTTTTCTCCCTTTTGCGTCTCTGAAGGTGAATCCATTCAGACTGGTAATGTCAATGACAATTTGGGTGGCAATGGTGGTATTGTAATAGATCAGTTCATCCCGGTAGGTGCCATAGTTAAGGCCAATGTTTGAAATTTTACTGCCATCCGTGAATTCTAACTCCCCCAAAAGAAACTTGTCATTTAAGAAAGGAGATCCAGGATAGTTGGGATAGGGAGTAAATCTTGAACCCCGAATTTTTTCACCAGGCTGGTTGGTGCGTGAAGTTTCCTGGGCAGTGACTGAAACCAGTGCCATCAGGAAGAGAAAAGTGACTGTAAAGTGGAGTTTTCCTGTCATCTTATTTAACTTCAAATGTTTGTTCTTTGTAGAAAACCAGTCCATCTTCCGTTTTGCCACGTAAAACGATTTTGAAAAAACCTTGAATATCCGAAGTCTTAAACTCCAGATTTAAAGTTTGTGTTGATTTCGGCTCAGATTCCCAGAGCAATACCTTACGTAAGTCGGGTTCATGCTTTTTTTCAAATTGTGGAGGCTTCAATGATACAGCCGGCTGGACAGCGTCAAATTCAAATTTAATCAGTTCGCCGGATTCCGGGAATAGTTTGTTGTCGTGTTTTGCCAAATTAATAGCTACCACTCCATGAAAAGTAAGGTCTCCAAAGAATCGCTCCTTGCGGCCAATTTCGATCCGCTCAATATCTTTGGATCCCAGATTTTTAATGATGTTTAAATCCCTCACAGGAATACCATCAACGGTTACAAGAGGCGGATCATTGAAATAGTTAAGTGTAGCCGGATTTAAAATTTGCATGGTTGGAATTCTGTTGTAAGCCCTGAATTTAACTCCTGGTAAGAGTTCCCTTGAGATCTCTGTAAAATCAGGGAGATCCATAAATAGTCTGGGATAGATGATCTCTGTCGGAACTCCATAAAAAGGATAATCATGTTTTTCCGTGCTGTGGGCCATTTCGACATCAAGCTCCTGACAATTGTAGATTTTTCGAAGGGTCGTCGCTTCGATGGCCCCTGAAGCATGTTGCAGAAGAGCAGCAGGGGGTTGCCTGGTTGATAGTGGTGGAACAAAAGAGGGCAGACTATCCCTTCGGTGCAGCTCGATTTTCAAAAGATTCTTTTTGTTCAGGTCATAGCCCTGTACAATTACCGGTATTTTCCCCCTGTAATTATCCAGCCGAAAACTAAAGAGGCCGTCTTCTCCGGTAATGTAATAGTCAAGCCATGGGATAGAATCCGGTACAGATAACTGGATGCAGGCATTTTGAAATGGGGTTCCTGTTCTTGGATCCTTGACTCGGCCCATCAGCACGATTCCCTCCTGCTGCACTAATTTATTTTTCCAGTCAGGGTTTTCTATTGCAAAGGCCGAGGTTGAATAACCAGGAATAATTTCGGCAACCGATAGAAACATTGAACCTTTTAGCCGGGAAAATATTTCACCCGAAAGATGGATGGATGCATGGACATTTTCCCGGGTTTTGTAGGTTTTATTCAACCCCTCAAAGACCAATCCCTCCAGTGATTGTTCGCGAATTGGCCGTATTTCAGAGGCTTGCAAAATGGTGGATGTCTCCGGTAAACCGAGGAATCTGTTGCAAATGAACAGCTCTTTGACAGTTGCCTGCTCGCTGCCGTTTAGCGTTGTGCAAAGCAGATAGTTGCCAGTATTCAAGGAATCTGCCAGGTAAAGATAGCCACTGGCCTGATCTTTTTTTAGGTTTTTACTTACCCCGGCAATGATTTTCCCATTTGTATTGATCAGATCGATTTTGATTACCCTGGAAGAATCACCAACCGGCGCAAGAATGTTGAACAGGATGGTTTCTCCGCTGGTGTAGAAATCACGATCGGTAAAGAGTAATGGCAGCTCTTTTTCCTGTGCTTTCCCTCCTGTAGCAATTGTTAAAAGTAGGAATACGATGATGTTTCTCACGTTCATTTTCTTTTCAAATATCAGGTCAACTTGTCAGGATGTTTTCTTATTTGTTGTTAAGTAAAAAGTCCGTTTCATGGCACAACAATGTTAAACAAGGGAATTGGTCTATTCTTCCCACCAGTCAGGAGGTTTTATCGGATCCGGATTGGGGTTGGTTGCAGATGGTGCTTCTGCTTTGAGCTCACCATCAAACGGTATTTCAGGATATCGGTTGATGGGGCGCAAAGTAAATTCGAGTGGTGGTTTGGGGAGATTGAAGAAATAGCGCACCTCCTGGTAAGAGTAGAGGTCAAAAAAGCCATAAACAATCTCCGAAGGTTTGGATTTACACAATATATTACCATACACCTGGGTCTGAACAGGATCAAAAAGGCTACCCGTAGCGGCAAACTGGTTGTTCAACTGTTCATGGAATTGGTAGGATTCTTTTGAAATTCCGTATTGCTCAAAAAACAGGATCCAACCAGTTGCAATCAGGTTACGAAGGTCGGAATGAAAGTAGAGCTGAGGGGAGTAATCAATTAAGAGCATCGGGTGCTTGATGATTTTTCCTGGTTCAGTTTGGTTTCTTGGTCCGACCAGGTGAAACCTTTCATTGTTTTGGTAGGAGAACCAACCATAGGAGTCAGGGAAAATGGAGCCTGGGACCTTCGACCATGTCCATTCGATCAAAGAACGCACAACGAACCGGTAGTGGGAGAGGTCAGAAGTTACCGGCAAATCAAAGTTGATCTCCCTACCTTCACGCTGGTAGGTCCTGGGGGTACTCTCCCCGCTGTTTTCATTGACAGTATAGGATACGTAATTGCTGTATACACTCGAAACAGTTGGGAGCGGAGGCATTTTTAGTGCTTTGGATTCATAGGTGAGATTTGAAATAACAAAGCGTAAAAAGTACTCTTTGCCCACTTCCGGAACAGTTGGGAATTTGTAATGTCCTGAGGAGGTTTCGGTTGCCCGGATGGTTTTCCCCCCTAATTCGACCAGGCTAACGGTGGCACCGGAAACCTCCAGAACGGATTGTTTGTCATAAAAACTCCTGGTTCTGGAAAGATGTACCTCATTTTTGCTCAGGATATTTGAAAGTTTGGCATCCACCACCAGCATCCCGCTTACCGTATCAATGGGTGGGGTATACATCTTTTCACAAGAAGAGAGGAGAAGCATCAGGAACAGAAGGAAAAAAAGTTCTTTCATCATCAGAATTTAAAATTATAGGTGATTGAAGGAACAGGAATGCCAATGATGGACATTCTGTAGATGTCGTAACGACTCTCCAGCGTGCCATAAGGAGACTGGGGACTTTTTCTGTAAAAGACAGAATAGGTATTGTCTCGACCATACAGGTTGTAAATGGAGAAGGTCCAGCTGCCTTTCCACATGTGTTTTTTTCGCAGATTTTCATCCAGGGTAATACTTACATCCATTCGGTGATAGGGAGGCATCCGGTATTTGTTCCGGTCAGAAAAGATGACCACCTGGTTGTTGTCGAACATGTACTTTTGTTCAGGCAAAGTAATTGGCCTACCGGATGAGAGGACGAAGTTTCCCGAAAACCGCCACCTTCTGCTGATTTTGTAATTCATAACAGCGGAAAGATCGTGCGGTTTATCATAGACTGATGGATAGTAGGAACCACTGTTGATGTTTTCTTCCGGAAATTCACTTTCCCCTTTCCGAAACGTTCGGGAGTAGGTATAACTAAGCCATCCATTTACCCTGCCCGAATTTTTCTTGACCAGCAATTCAATCCCATAGGAATATCCTTTGGAGGACATTAGATCGGTTTCAATGTGGTGGTTCATGACAAGTTTTGCCCCATTCTTGTATTCCAGCAAATTCTGCAGATTTTTATAATATATTTCGAAGGAGGTTTCAAATTTTGAATCTACCGGGCTTTTAAAATATCCCACCGCAATTTGGTCATTGATTAAAGGTGGAATGTAGGGATCAGCTGATTTCCAGTAGTCGGCCGGAGAAATAACGGCGGTGTTTGAAATTTGGGTATAGTACTGGTGAATCCGCTGGTAGCTTACCCTCAATGATCCGCCATTCAAAAGCGTATATTTCATCGAAAACCTTGGTTCGATTCCTCCATAGGATTTGATAATTTTTCCTGATTGATAGGTTGTTGAATCTACAATAGTCTCTTCTCTCCTTGGAAGACCAGGTGCATAATGATAGACCATACCCGGGCCGTAATTGATAAAATGGGTATAACGCAGACCAATGTTGAAGGCAAGTTTGGGGTTCAGGTCAAAATCATCATCGGCAAAAATGGCCAATTCAGCAGATTGTTCCGGCCTCATGGTGGAAGCGACCACGTTTGAGATCTCCTGCCCGGGGGTCATTTCTCCGGGTTTGATCCAGGATCCGGCAGCCTGAAATCCTGAACTGATTCTGTGCTTATCATTCGGATAGATGGACAGCCCATATTTTAGGTTACCGTACTGGATGCCTGACTTCAAGGTATAATCCGTTTGTGGCGTAAGTGGGGCTGTTTCGTCCACTTTCAGGTCATATTTTGAGTAGGAGAGGGTAAAATTGGAAATAAGTTTGTCGGTCAGGCTCAATTTCCAGTTGAGGGAACCCAGGGTATTACCATAGGAGTAGAGGGTGTTGGAGTTGAGGTTGAAGGCATCTGAACTGAAGTATCCCATTACCTTCAGGTGATTTTTTGGTCCTAATTCAAAATTTGCCGTTCCATTCACATCGTAGAACTTTGCCACGCTGTACATAAAGGTCTTGTTTCTGGATTGTTTCATCATCCAGTCGGAATAGGTGGTTCTGCCACCAATGAGGAAAGTACTCTTCTTGTTTTTGGCAAATGGACCTTCGATGGTGAGACGGCTGTTGATCAGGCCGATCCCCCCGTTTATCCCCAGTTTTTTATCGTTTCCCTGTTTGAGTTTAATGTCCATCACAGAGGAGATTCGTTCCCCGTAGGAGGAGGGAATTCCACCTTTGTAAAGTGTTACATCTTCCACGGCATCCGGATTGATCATGGAGAAGAAGCCAAAAAGATGGGTGCTGTTGAATACAGGGGCTCCATCCATCAGAATCAGGTTCTGATCGGTATTTCCTCCGCGGACGTTGAAACCTGAGGACATCTCTCCAACACTTTGAACGCCTGGCATCATCACCATGCTCTTGATCAGGTCGGCTTCCCCCATCAGTACCGGGAGTTCCCTGACGGTAATGGAACTCATTTTTATCATGCTCATCTGCGCCTTGGAGGCTTTGGCGTTCTCACCGACCACTGTCAATTCGGCGATTGCATAGGATTTCTCGAAGAGATCAAAATCTGCTTTCCCATCCTGTATCAGGTTGATGCTGAAATATTGATTCTCGTAACTCATGAAGGAGACTTTCAGGTGAATTTCTCCCGTCGGAAGTTCGATGGAGTACCTGCCCCTTGCATCTGAGGTTACTCCGGTTTTGGTTTCAGGGTTGTAGATCACTGCCCCCATCAGTGGGTCGCCGGTTTTGCCCTCCACCACTTTGCCATTTAAGCGGGCTTTCTTGTATCTGCCCTGGTTCAATGGGTCACCGACAACCAGCGAGCGTATCTCCATCCCGCCTGGCTCATTGGGTTTGTCTGCACTCCTGGGATGCAGAAATACTGAATTGTTCTGGAAAAACTTGAAATTGATTGGCTGGCCGTTCAGGACCTTGTTCAACACCTGGGCCAGGGGTTCTTCGTGGAAAGTACCCGAAAATTTAATTGTTTTGATCCATTCCTCCTTGAAGAAAAACCTTATTCCATATGTTTTTTCGAGGGAAACAAACAATTCCTGGACAGGTACATCCAGAAAAGTCCCTGAAATCTTCCTCTCCTGGATTTCTTGCGAATGACCGGTTTTGATCATTGATAAAATCGCAACCAACAGATATATTGTTTTATACAGAAATTTTGGTAAAAGGTACTTCACTGGATGCCGGGGACTTGTTCGTAGTAATCGTTGTATATTTCTGCCCGCATGCAATCAAATGAATGCAAGCAAAGAAGAATTCAAATGTATTGAATTGGTAATTAAAATCCATGAGAGAATTGAACTTTGTTCGAAAATGTATTAATCGTCTATTTTTATGGTTGAATGGTTCACCATTAGGTAAGGCTAGGGTAGTTTGGATTAAACAACATTGTTAAATTCATTTCCAATTCGACGTAAACCATCGATAATTCTTTTTCTCTGCGCTGGTCGTGGGTTTCGATGCCCTGTTGCATAATGTCCCAATTGCCGCTCATTGATACCTGTAACACGAGCCAATGCCGAACGGGTAAGGACACCCTCAAAATAGTGAAGTAAGGCTTGGGTATTTAGTTCAAATTCAAGTTCAAATTCTCCCTGCAATACTTCCGGGATTTCGTCACCATCAGTTCGCATCGCATCAAGGTGCCAACCTAAAGAATCTGTATAGGCCTTTTTTAATCCTTCCAATGTCTTGTGAGTAGCAATGCAACCCAGTACTTCATCACTGCATGCGCCATAATTATCCAGCCAACTCACTTGTACTTTTATCTTACCCATAACCGAAAATTAAATGGATTGGATTATCTCCAACCGGCTTGTTTGAAAATATTGTTCAGAATAAATTGTTCAAGTGTTTCACTTAGCTTGCCATTTACCGTTACTTTCCCTTTTTTGTTGTTGTGTTTAAATTGGCGATGGCTTCCTTTTTGATCACTCAGGTACCATCCATCGTCGCTAAGCATTTTCAGGACTTCACCTACCTTGAGTTTTTTCATTCAACAAGTGGTTTAAAGTGTAAAGATAGTGTTTTTACTATCAAAATTGAGAATAGTATTTCCAAAGGTAAATCCTTGGAAAATTTGTTTAAGCGAAAGCCTGCTGTTCCCCTGGCAGGCTTTCTAACCTCAAATCTGTTAATTGACTGGTGCAGTTTCAGTAGCTGATTCCGCAGGACGGTTTTTCATCAGGTCGATGTATTGCACGATCAGCGCATTCAACTCACTTTTCAATCTTTCATGCGCAGCACTCGGATTTACAATGGCGTTGGCATCGATGAATTTCCGTAACTCATAGTAGGCAACCATGGTCTCCTGGCGTTTGGATTGCAGGTTGTCGGGATTGGCAGCGCCATACTCGCGGGTTCGTTCGATGTACTTCTGTTCGAACAGTTGGTTGGCGGTTTTCAGTTCGGCCACCCATCCGGCAAGACCAAGTTTTTGCAACGCGGCGGTGAGCCCGGGTTTGGTCTCCCAATCATGGACGATGCCATTGACGGTGGAAGTTTCGGACTGTAGGTTTATCCGGGCAAAACCGACCCCGTAAAGGTCCAGGCTATCAGATAATAGTTTGGCCGCCTGGATAGTATCAGGATCGAAATGGTCGCGGTAACCGTTGATAACACCGGTCAAACCGTTGATCGCTTTGTCGCGGCGCTCGTCCAGCAGTACCAAAGCCTGCGTAAATACGCTGCTCCTTTCACGTTTAAAAAGCGCGGTCATTTCGTCCAGCTTTGATTGGAAGGTAGAGTGCTGTACCACGACATTCAGCACGACAGGGTCGTTGGAGACCACCAATTCAGAGAGGGTGGCACAAAATTGCAGGAACTCCGCATTGCGAAGACTCCTGAGATCAATTGCAGTAACAATCATACGAGTTAAATTTAATAGTGAATACTAAGGGAACTATTTAAAATCAAAGTCGTATTTTCTTTCACCGTCGTCCGGATTCCCGGAAATCAATCCTTTATACTGTTCGCTGCCTGAATCCTTGCGGAAATCGGGAAATGGTCGCAATTGCCACCTGCAACCTTTCGGAAATCAGGAAATTCTGCTATTTGCCACTTACAGTCTTTCGGAAATCAGAAAATTATGCCATTTGCCATTTGCAACCTTTCGGAAATCGGAAAATTGTGCCAATTGCCACTTGCAACTTACCGGAAATCAGGAAATTTTGCCATTTGCCATTTGCAACCTTTCGGAACTCCTATTGCATGCTTGTTTGGCCTGTTCCGGAGCTTGTAACGGCTTCTGCAGCAAACAATCACCTAAATATATACAAATAATTTCAATAAACCTAGGACGTAATGATAAATTGTTGGCATGCAGAAGCTTTGAATGTGTCAGGAATATGAATTGGCTCAGACACAGAGAAGCCTGGAGTGTTAAATAACATTAGTATTACGTTGGATAAACCCTATCTTTGAATGCTATGAGACAACTCCTGGATCTTTAACCTAACAGAATCATGTCCTACCAAGCCAAAATTAAACGATACCTTCAGATTCTTCAATTGATTGAAAAATCCAAATACCCGTCAACGGCAGAGATGTTGAACAGCATCAATGATTCCGGCATCAAAGTATCGGATCGCCAATTGAAACGCGATATCGAAAGTTTGCGCTATGAATTTGGATTGGATATTCAGTATTCAATCGGTAGAAATGGTTATTATATTCAAAATGAAGAGCTGACATTTCCCTATTTTTTGAAACTCCTTGAATTTTCGCAAAATATAGATTTGCTTACAAGTTACCTGAAGGATGGTTCCACCATCGCTGATATTATTGAATTTGAGGATTACAATTCCTTTAAAGGATTGCAATATATCAGGGATATTGCCTGTTGTATTCAGAACAGTACCGAGATTAAGCTGGAATACAAGCGATTTGATGCTGAAGTAACCAAAAGTTACAGGCTTCAGCCTTACCTGCTTCGGGAATACATGAATCGTTGGTATGTAATTGGTCATCTGGCTGAAACCAATGAGATCAGAACATTCGGTCTGGATAGGATCATTGATTTACAGGATCTGGGTACAAAATTCAAGAGGGTAGGTAACAACGATGTGGTCGCTCTTTTTCAAAATGTGGTTGGAATCAATGCTTGTGAAGGAGCTGCTCCTGAGGAAATTGAATTGGTATGCAACTCCTATATGGGGAATCTCCTCAAAACACTTCCACTTCATGTGTCTCAGAGAGTAGTTAATCAGCAGGACGGAGAAATCACCTTCTCTTACCGTCTGGTCATTAACCTGGAGTTGAAACAACGTTTTTTGATGATGGCTACCCAGGCCAGAATTACCAAACCGCTTAGACTGAAAGAGGAGATATTGGCCATGATTGAAGAAGCACAAAAATTCTATGTAAAATAGTGGAGTGACAAGTTTTGGCATAGGCGACCGCTACCTTTGTATTGTCAATAACCAAAAACCAATCAAAGGGCAAATACAATGGAAACAAAACACCAGGTACACAACTTAATTATTTTGGACGAAAGTGGGTCCATGGGTTCTATCAAAGAATCGATCATTGCGGGATTTAATGAAATTGTTCAGACCGTAAAGGGGATCGAGAAAGAGTTTCCGGAGCAGGAACATTTCATCTCCCTGGTCACTTTTAACGGATTCGGCCAAAAACTGCTGCATTTTATTGACCCTGTAAGCAAATTGGAACAGATCGATGCCAACAGATACCAGCCAGATGCCTCCACCCCTTTGTATGATGCCATGGGTTATAGTTTTGCAAAGCTTCGTCAGGTATTGGAAGGCAAGAGCGACTATGATGTGCTGGTCACAATTCTTACAGATGGCGAAGAAAATGCCTCCAAAGAATACACAGGACAAGCCATCAAAAAATTAATTGACGAGCTGAAATTGAACCGGTGGACCTTCACTTACATTGGGACAGATCACGATGTGGAAAAGTTTGCCGCAACCATTTCCATCACCAACACGATTCACTTCAGCAAGAATGAGCAAGGAATGAAAGAGATGTTTCTCAGGGAGAATCATTCAAGGCACAAGTACAGCCAAAATATCAGGGATAAGAAGGATTCAGGGACAGACTTGTACAAAGATGAAGAGGTGAAAAGTTGAAATAGAATTATTACCTTTAAGGGATCTAAACCGATGGCATGCCTGACGAAATACAAACACACCTGTTCGATCAAAGACAATTACTTTATTTTCAATATCAACTCCTAATATGCGTTATTAAGGAAATGGATTCTGTCAATAATTGATCATTCTAAATTTTGAGAAGAAAAAGATGATAGGACATTTGAAAAAATTTGACGATGGAAGTTTTTTTATTCAAGAACTAGAAGATCATTTGCTTGGAGTCTCTGTATTTGCAAGGCAATTTGCTTCAGAGTTTGGAAATGATGAGTGGGGAAGCCTATTAGGTTTATGGCACGATTTAGGAAAGTATTCTGTAGAATTTCAGGAGTACATTAAAAAGAATTCTGGTTATGAAGAAGGTGAAAGATTGGGCAAAACCGATCATACTTCTGCTGCGGCAATTTTGGCTAAAGAAATATATCCAAGCTTCTGGCCTCCGCTATCCTATTGCATTGCAGGACATCATGCAGGCTTACATAATTTTATTCATGAACCAGGCATTTCTGGGGATTTATCTGACAGGCTAAATAAAAAAGATTTTTTGGATAAAGTCAGACCAAAGATCCCCAACGAATTATTAGCGAAAATAAATCTAAATCCGCCTATTGGAAAACCTATTGATCCGAAACAGATGCATTTGTGGATACGAATGCTCTTTTCCTGTTTGGTCGATGCAGATTATTTGGATACTGAGCGTTTTATGAATACTGAATCGTTTGCGAGCAGAGGTGAATATGACACGCTGAGTGAATTGAAAAGGCGTTTTGATATCTACATGGGGGAGATAGTAAAGAATGCGCCTTTAACAATTGTTAATTCAATACGAAGTAGAATACTTGAAGATTGCATCAAAACAGGGGAGTTATCACCCGGATTCTTTTCAATTACAGTACCAACCGGTGGCGGAAAAACACTTTCTTCAATGGCATGGGCATTGGTTCATGCACTAAAATACAACAAGACCAGAATCATTTTTGCTATTCCTTACACAAGCATTATTACCCAAACGGCACAGATTTACCGTTCAATTTTTGGTGATGACAATGTGATTGAACATCACAGCAATATCGATGAGAATACAAATACACAGCAACGGAAATTGGCTACTGAAAACTGGGATGCTCCAATCGTGGTAACCACTAACGTTCAGCTTTTTGAATCGCTTTTCTCCAATAAAACATCACGATGTCGAAAACTGCATAATTTGGTCAATAGCATTATTATCTTGGATGAAGCACAAATGCTGCCACCTGAATTTCTAAATCCGATTCTTACTACAATAAAAGGTCTTGTGGATAATTACTCCATTTCTGTCTTGTTCTCAACAGCCACTCAACCTGCTTTAACTGGTAAAATCGGAGGAAAAGGTCAGTTTGCATTTGAAGGCATTGCTGCAAATGCGGTTCGTGAGCTTGTTCATGATGTTGATGAATTAGTCGCTAACCTGAAAAGAGTAGAAATACAAATACCTGAAAACATCAATGAAACCATAGATTGGACTGATATTTCAGATGAACTTCAACAGCACGAGCAGGTACTTTGCATTGTAAACACGCGGAATCAGTGCCGCGAATTACACGAATTGATGCCCGAAGGTACGCTGCATCTTTCGCGGCTGATGTGTACTGCTCATATTATGGATGTCATCGACGAAATTAAACTCAGGCTCAAAGCGAATAAACCAGTTCGGGTCATTAGCACCCAATTGATTGAAGCTGGGGTGGATATTGATTTTCCTGTGGTTTACCGAGCCATTGCCGGATTGGATTCAATTGCTCAATGTGCAGGACGATGCAACCGGGAGGGAAAACTGAATAAAGAAAACAAGCTTGGGTTGATGAAGGTTTTTGTGCCTTCAAAAGGAACCCCAATTGGATTAATGCGAAAAGGTGCCGATACCTTTAAAGAGATGTTGCCCAATAGGTCGGATAATGAAAACTCACTCCTTGAGCCAAAGGCATTTCAGGAATATTTCAGGCTTTTCTATAGTAAAATCGACAATTTCGATAAAGCCAATATTGGCGATAGCTTATGGAAAGATGCCCAATCAATGAAGTTTCAATTTGCCACGGCGGCGCGGGATTTTAGGTTGATTGATGATAAGAATGCCCAAACAATATTGGTTGAATACAAAGAAGGTAGCGACCTGATTCAATTGCTTAAACGTAAAGGCCCCGAGCCTTGGTTGATGCGAAAATTACAGCGTTACACAGTATCAGTAAACGAACGAGATTTTGCAGAAATTCGAAAAGCAGGCTTGATCGTTGAACTGCATGGATGCTGGATTCAGGATTACTCAAAGTTATACAACCAACATTCAGGATTACAACTGAAGGGTAAATGGCTGGAAGAAATAAACATCATATAAAAAACCCAATATGGAATATTACAACAAACAATTTTGCATTGAAGTATGGGGCGATTACGCTTGTTTTACCCGACCCGAGATGAAGGTGGAGCGGGTAAGCTACGATGTAATCACCCCATCGGCAGCACGAGCTGTATTCGAGGCAATCTTTTGGAAACCTGCCATTCATTGGAAGGTGAAAAAGATAGAAGTATTGAACCCAATACGTTGGATTTCTGTTCGCCGAAATGAAGTGGGAAAACTGATGAGCCCACAATCAAAGCAGATCTTCATTGAAGAAGACCGTCAGCAACGCGCTGGACTGTTTTTGCGAGATGTGGCTTATCGGCTTTATGCTGAAATGGAGTTCATCAACCCCAAAAACCGCAAAATCAATGAAACACCCTATGAACTAAAAGATCAGGAAGAAGAAACAATTCTGAGTAGTACTGAAAATCCAGGGAAGTACAATGCCATGTTCGAACGCAGGGCAAAGAAAGGCCAATGTTTTAACCAACCTTACTTAGGATGCAGGGAATTTTCATGCAATTTCAGGTTGATTGAAAATTCTGAAGAGGAAGGTAAACGGCCAATAGAAGAAACCCGTGATTTGGGTTTTATGTTGTACGATATGGATTTCACCGACGAGAAAGATCCGAAACCCATGTTCTTCAGGGTTCAAATCAATCAAGGGGTTATTGAAGTTCCACCAATTGATAGCGAGGAGGTACGACGATGATACTGCAAGCATTATACGACTATTACCAGCGCAAGGCTGCTGACCCAGATAGCAATATTGCACCTCGTGGATTCGAAAGAAAAGAAATCCCGTTCATAATTGTGATAGATTTGGAAGGCCACTTCATCAATCTGGAAGATACTCGAACCATTGAAGGCAAGCAAAAGAGGACAAAATCATTTTTGGTTTTGAAAATGAAAGGTAGACCAGGGTCGAAAGCTTCTGAGATTGCAAATGTTTTTTGGGATCACTGGGGATATGTTTTGGGCCAACCGAAAGAAGAAAATGAGAAAGCAATAGAAGATGCAAAAAAACAGAATCGCACTTTTGTTGCCCAAGTAGAACAACTTTCAGAGAAATACCCTGATAACAATCAATTTGCCGCTATTTGCAAATTTTATGAACATGAAGAATCTATTCAAATGCTTCTTCAGCATGAAAACTGGAAAGAATGCTACAGAATTCCCGGCTGTAACCTTTCGTTTCGAATTGCAGGTGAAGTGAATATTGTAGCTGAACATGATGACCTTTTTTTAGAAGTTGGTGGGAATCCTGAACTTGACAGCGAATTACAAACACAATCTGCCGACGGTATTTGTTTGATTACAGGAGAAAGATTGCCTATAGCAATTCTTCATTCCGCAACATCAGTCCCCGGTGGCAAAAGTGGAGGGAAGCTTGTTGGTTTCCAGAAGAATTCTGGTTACGATTCTTATTACAAAGAGCAAGGTCTTAATGCCCCGATTTCAAAGAAAGCCGAAGATGCCTACACTACAGCATTAAATGTGCTACTTGGAAGAGATTCAAAGAACAAATTCAAAATTGCTGATACTACGGTCGTTTTCTGGTCTAAACAAGAATCCAATTTTGAAAATCAATTTTCCTTCTTTTTTTCTGCACCTCCGAAGGATGATCCCGATCAAAATATAAGGGAAGTCAAAGCCTTATTTGAAGCCATCCACACTGGGAAATTAAATACCGAAGGCGATACTCCA
Source organism: Tangfeifania diversioriginum (assembly GCA_945873105.1). Classification (GTDB taxonomy): domain Bacteria; phylum Bacteroidota; class Bacteroidia; order Bacteroidales; family Prolixibacteraceae; genus CAINVV01. Next base: position 82,817 of record CAMCBW010000016.1, on the reverse strand, counting down.
TTTTATATTCTGGGATTAGCTCCTAATGCGGCCCGAATTTCCATTCGATTCTGGAAGACGGGCAAGGTAGCTGATTTTGCAACGAATATTGCGAAGCACTTTGAAGATTTAGAGATCATTAGAAGTAAAAATGATGAAAAGGAGTATTTCTCTTTATTTAATTTGCTTTCAAATGTTTCATTTGAATTTAAGGTTGATAATGTTCCACCCAATCTTGCAGGTAAAGTGATCGAAAGCGTCCTAGATGGAACCAAATATCCAGACACGCTTCAGCAGCAGTGTATCCGGCGTATTCGGGCAGAACAGCACGTTAACCGTATTCGCGCTGCAATACTCAAAGCTTATTTAAACAGAAAAGAAACATTTTATAATACAAACGAAAAACTCATTACCATGTCACTCGATTTAGAAAGCAAAAATCAAGGCTACCTCTGTGGTAGGTTGTTTGCTGTGCTCGAAAAAATTCAGGAAGATGCACAGCCAGGCATTAATGCAACCATAAAAGACAGATATTATGGTGCCGCTTCAAGCACACCAGTAACTGTTTTTGGACGGTTGCTTAATCTCTCAAACCACCATCTGGCAAAACTTGGAGGTGGCAGCAAAACCCATTACGAAAAGATGATTCAGGAAATTATGGCCGGGGTCAGCAGTAATGGTTTACCTGCTCATCTGTCATTAGACGACCAAAGTAGGTTTGCCATTGGTTACTATCATCAAAGACAGGATTTATTTACAAAAAAAGATAAAAACAACTAAAAAGTAGGAGGCTATTTTATGAGCGAATTAATTAAAAACCGATACGATTTTGCTTTACTGTTCGATGTTACAGACGGAAACCCTAATGGTGACCCTGACGCCGGAAACCTGCCCCGCGTTGATGCAGAAACAGGAATGGGTTTGGTAACCGATGTTTGTTTGAAGCGTAAAGTGAGAAATTTTGTGCAAATAGTCAAGGGCGGAAAAAAGCCCTACGATATTTTCATAAAAGAAAAAGCAATCTTAAATCAACTGATTGATGAATCGCATGAGCAAGATGATGTCAAATCAAAGGAAAAAAATGGGGATAAGACTGAAGCTGCAAGAAAATGGATGTGTAGCAACTATTATGATGTGCGAATATTTGGAGCAGTAATGAGTACTGGTAAGAATGCTGGTCAAGTTCGTGGTCCAGTCCAATTTACTTTTGGCCGTTCTGTCGATCCTGTTGTAGCCCTTGAACACAGCATTACCCGCATGGCTGTAGCCACTGAAGCCGAAGCTGAAAAACAGGGTGGTGATAACCGCACGATGGGCCGTAAATTCACTGTTCCTTATGGATTGTATTTTTCTAAAGGTTTTATTTCAGCTCACTTGGCAGCTCAAACTGGATTTAGTGATATTGATCTTGAGTTGTTTTGGGAAGCCCTTAAAAACATGTTCGACCACGACCATTCCGCAGCCCGTGGCATGATGAGCACCCGGAAGTTGATAGTGTTCAAACATTCAACAGCATTAGGGAGTGCCCCGGCACACCAGCTCTTCGATGCCATCAAAATCGAAAAGAAAGATCAATCAAAACCTGCACGCTCCTTTATTGATTATTCGGTAACAATAGATAAATCTTCTGTTCCTCCTGGAGTTGAAATAATTGAAATGGTTTAAAGGGCTCTAATACAACCTCACAATAACTTCCTCTTTGGACAAACCTGCATGCTGTGCCACCTCGGTGACTATGGCTTGCAGGGTTCCAATTTTTATTGGATCGTGGTTGGGGATAGTGAGGTGATGCTGACCGTTTTGTTGGGTGGTTAACTTTATATGGCTCCCGGTCTGTCTGGTAGTTTCGTAGCCAAAGTAACGTATTGCTTTGATAAGATCTGAAGCATCAATATCACGAGGCAGTCTCATAGTGAAAATGTCTCCTCACGGGTTACATGCAAATGAACATAGGCAGGCATTTCTTCTTCAACAAAATGACAACGTACTGCATCCGAAATCATGATTCGAAGTTCCTCTATGGTTTCACCCTGGGTAACAATGGAATGGTTAACAGCTTTTGCAAAATAGCCACCATCCTGCGATTCTTCAACGATAAAGACGATCTCTTTCATACCGAAATGATTTATTACAAATGTAAGCAAATCGCAAAATATTAGATGTATTCGGACGATGATCTTTTGATGCTTTCAGGTATACAGCATTTTGCATTCTGCGAACGGCAATGGGCCTTGATACACATTGAGCAGCAATGGGCCGAAAATATGCGCACCGTAGAAGGGAACCATATGCATGAACGGGTAGACGATCCTTTTATGAGTGAAGTTCGTGGAAGCATTGTAACCCTCAGATCTGTCTCATTGGTCTCCTATCGACTTGGATTGTCCGGTGTGGCTGATGTGGTTGATTTTTTGCGCTCTGAAAAAAACGAAGGGATAAACATGTTGGGTTATCCCGGCAAATGGAATCCTGTGCCGGTAGAATACAAGCGGGGTAAGCCCAAACCCGATGAACGGGATGCTGTCCAACTTTGCGCCCAAGCCCTTTGTTTAGAGGAGATGTACGGCACTGTTGATCGGTTGGAACTGAGAATAGAAAAAGGCTATTTGTTTTATGGTGAAACCCGGCACCGCCATGAAGTGGTCTTTAACCAGGAACTCAGAAATCTGGTTGAAACATATGCCCAACGTATGCACGAAATTTTTGACAAAGGGTTGACACCTATGGCAATTTACAAAACCCATTGTAAGGCATGTTCCCTGGTTGAAATCTGTAACCCCAAGACTTTCGATCATCCTCGTAGGGTTTACGATTACCTGAAAAATGTACTTGAAACAGACTGAACAATGAGAAAATTATTGAACACGCTCTATGTAACCACTCCTGAATCCTACCTGGCAAAAGATGGCGAAAATGTTGTGATCAGGGTTGAGGACAAGGAGAAATTCAGGATGCCCATTCACAATTTGGAAGGAATTGTCTGTTTTGGTTACATGGGTGCTAGTCCTGCATTAATGCATTTGTGCGCTGAAAGAAATGTTGCGCTCAGCTTTCTGACTGATCATGGACGGTTTTTATGCAGGGTAAATGGTGCGGTTTCAGGGAATGTATTGTTGAGACGCACACAATACAGAATGGCTGACAACAAAGAACAATCCCTTCAGTTGGCCAGGTTATTTGTAGCTGGAAAAATCGCCAATAGCAGAACTGTATTGCAACGGGCATTGCGTGAACAAAATACCGGGAATAACTGCGCCGTTCTGGAATCTACCATCCACATGATGTCCGTGAAGCAAAAGCAAGTATTCCAAACATCCTCGGCAGATGTGTTGAGAGGAGTGGAAGGTGAAGCAGCACAGGGTTATTTTGGCGTTTTCGACCATTTGATTCTTGCTCAAAAGGGTGATTTTTTCATGATGGGGCGTAACCGGCGTCCACCAAAAGACAATGTAAATGCAATGCTCTCTTTTGTATATACGCTATTGATGCACGAAGTCAGGGCAGCCCTGGAAAGTGTGGGCCTCGATCCTTGCGTAGGGTTTTTCCATACTGACAGACCTGGCCGGGCTAGCCTGGCACTCGATATGATGGAGGAATTTCGTCCCTATCTGGCTGACAGAATGGTATTAACCCTGATTAACCGCAAACAGGTCAATCAAAAAGGATTTAAAGGGAATGAGGCTGGAGGAATACTGATGACGGATGAAACACGAAAAGAGGTGTTGACAGCGTGGCAAAAGCGGAAGCAGGAAGAGATTCAACATCCCTATTTGCAATCGTCCATTCCTGTTGGGTTGCTTCCTTATGCTCAAGCAATGTTAATGGCACGTTTTTTAAGAGGGGATATCGATAATTATCCTGTTTTTGTCAACAAGTAGAAAAGCTCAAGATTATGATGGTATTGATAACTTACGATGTTGAGACAATTACGCCAGCTGGTAGGAGGCGACTCAGAAAAGTTGCCAAACAATGTGTAAACTTTGGGCAACGTGTGCAAAACTCGGTATTTGAGTGTTTAATTGATCCGGCGAAATTCACAGAATTAAGGTACCGGCTTGAATCAATTATTGATCCTCAATCTGATAGTTTAAGGTATTATTATTTAGGCAGCAATTATAAAAACAAGATAGAACATGTAGGCCACAAAGAAAGTTACGATCCTGAAGGAACACTCATAATTTAGTCCGCGTACCATATGCTCTCACAAAAAATCAGGTTGATTGGCGGAAATTGAATATGAGTAATTTGCAGTATTTTTACTGAAATATTTGTGGATTTATTTATTGAAATTGGATGAATCGCGGAAATAACAAAGCATCCATCTGAAATACAATCATTAACGCAACATACAGTCGCGCCTCGCAGGGGGCGCGTGGATTGAAACCAATTGACCTATCGCACGGGTCAATGATTGTTCCTGTCGCGCCTCGCAGGGGGCGCGTGGATTGAAACTCGTTGGGGTTGAAAATGTCTGCAGCAGGAATAGTCGCGCCTCGCAGGGGGCGCGTGGATTGAAACAAGATGTAGTGATATACGTTGGTATGGTCGAAATCGTCGCGCCTCGCAGGGGGCGCGTGGATTGAAACACCACAAAGACGGAAATACATTCAATAACCAAAGTCGCGCCTCGCAGGGGGCGCGTGGATTGAAACATATACTGGGGGCGTATTGAGCGAATGGGCGAAGTCGCGCCTCGCAGGGGGCGCGTGGATTGAAACACGATTATAAATATGGTTTTGCAACCTTTTTTCAAGTCGCGCCTCGCAGGGGGCGCGTGGATTGAAACTACGTCGTTTGTTACAGGCAAGGTCGAGGATCCAGTCGCGCCTCGCAGGGGGCGCGTGGATTGAAACTTTCATCTCTGAGCGGAAGATCGCACGCTTCTCTGTCGCGCCTCGCAGGGGGCGCGTGGATTGAAACGGTTAATGGCTCTACCGGAGGCATGACGGTTTTGTCGCGCCTCGCAGGGGGCGCGTGGATTGAAACAGAACTCTAAGGTGTCCCTCGTGCAGGTAAATCTCAGTCGCGCCTCGCAGGGGGCGCGTGGATTGAAACAGTTCCTGAGCCTGAATTGAAATTGATAACAGGAGTCGCGCCTCGCAGGGGGCGCGTGGATTGAAACTGAAAGGAGAGTGTCGAATATTGGATACAGGATCGGGTCGCGCCTCGCAGGGGGCGCGTGGATTGAAACTAATTTCATGGCTATTCCTCCTTATTATCGTTAGGTCGCGCCTCGCAGGGGGCGCGTGGATTGAAACAGTGGGGATTGTCCGTACAGACTACCATACTCTCGTCGCGCCTCGCAGGGGGCGCGTGGATTGAAACAACATATACATCTGGTGATTGGTTAGATCAATCTGGTCGCGCCTCGCAGGGGGCGCGTGGATTGAAACGATTAGTTGTTTGTCGTTTATAAATTGTTTGTATGTCGCGCCTCGCAGGGGGCGCGTGGATTGAAACATCGAAATAGTCAGAATGTGGCCTGTCTGTACCTGTCGCACCTCGCAGTGGGTGCGTGGATTGAAACATCGTTAAAACTCAACGTAGTGGATCAAATTGGGTCGCACCTCGCAATGGGTGCGTGGATTGAAACAAGAAAAAACCTGGAGGAACGCTTGTAGGCAACTGTCGTGGCTCACGGGAGGTGAGTGAATTTTAAGATCTTTAATTTGTTCGCCTCGTTGAAGTCTTCAGTCGCGACTAAAAGGGGGTGCGTAGTTTTATGTTAGAGAATGTCAAGTCATGAGTGAAGAAGAGAACTCTTGACTTTTAGGTGGAGTGCAAACTAAAGTAGTTCTCTTCAATCGTACTTTATTCTTAGTCGCATAAAAATTGGCTGCACATCTCTGTCTTTAACGGCGCAAATCCGGAAAAAGATAAAAAAAAGGTCAGCTATTTCTAACTAACCCCTTGATTTTCAAATTGTCGGGGTGACAAGATTTGAACTTGCGACCCCCCGCCCCCCAGACGGATACGCTACCAGGCTGCGCTACACCCCGAAATTTGCTGCTGACCAATGTTTACTTTAACAGATTGGAAAGCGGTTGCAAAAATAGCTTCTGTTTTCCGTTTTCCAAAATATAATCAGCAATTAAAAAAATAAAATAATTTCTACTAGCAACTATTGCTGTAGTAATCGAATTTTTCTAATTTTGAACAAAATTAAATAAGTAATATGGAACTGTTTAAATCGATGAATACGGAGAGCCATACCCACTCTGCCGCAAGTCTGCCCACAGAGGTTGAAAAAGTAAAATGCCTGATTATCGGATCTGGTCCTGCTGGTTTTACTGCAGCCATCTACGCCTCCAGGGCCAATCTTCATCCGGTGATGTACGAAGGGATGCAGCCGGGCGGTCAGCTGACTACCACCACTGAAGTGGAGAATTTTCCGGGCTACCCGGAGGGAGTTACAGGGCCGGTGATGATGGAAGATTTGAAAGCGCAGGCTTTGCGTTTTGGAACGGATGTTCGCTGGGGCTTGGCTACTGCGGCTGAATTTGGAGAGGGAATTCACAAGATTACCATCGACGGGGTCAAATTGATTGAAGCTGAAACCGTCATCATTGCCACCGGTGCCGAAGCCCAGTACCTGGGTCTGCCGGATGAAAAGAAGTATGCCGGATCCGGCGTATCTGCTTGTGCCACCTGCGATGGATTTTTCTACCGTGGCAAGGATGTGGCTGTAGTTGGTGGGGGAGATACCGCCTGCGAGGAGGCGATCTACCTGGCCGGATTGTGCCGTAAAGTATACCTGATCGTTCGCCGCGATCAGCTTCGTGCTTCCAAAGTGATGCAGGACAGGGTATTTAAAACGGCCAACATCGAAGTACTATGGAAACACCAGACCAAGGGCCTGATAGGGCAGGGGGTTGTAGAAGGGGCTGTTTTCGTAAAGAACCAGGGTGGAGCCGATGAGGTAGAAGTTACCGTTCCGATCGATGGATTCTTTTTGGCCATTGGTCACAAACCCAGTTCCGAAATCTTCAAACCGGCCATCGAAACCGATGAAGTTGGTTACATCAAGACAACCGGTGTTACCTCCATGACCAATATCCCAGGTGTCTTTGCCTGCGGAGATGTAATGGATCCTCATTACAGGCAGGCAGTTACTGCAGCGGGATCGGGATGCAAGGCGGCGATTGATGCGGAACGGTACCTTTCAGAGAAGCACTAAACCAATGTGAAAATTGGAAAATTGGGAAATGTGGAAATTGAGATTTGTGAGATAGGAAGATTGAATCTTTAATCATCTTTTTTCATCTTAGTCCAAAATCGATCCCTCTTTCATCCATTTCCACATTTCCACATTTTCCAATTTCCACATTTCCACATTTCCACATTTTCCAATTTTTTTCGTTATGTCACACAAAGATCATTCATTCGATACCAGGGCTATCCATGTGGGAGAGGAGCCCGAATTTTTTGAAGGTAGCAGGAACGAAGTTGTTGCGCCTATTTACCTTTCTTCAACCTATGCGCGGAAAGAGGTAAAGAATCCCGGTTTTTTTCAATACTCCCGAAGCCAGAATCCTACCCGATTTGCTTTGGAAAAGAGGTATGCATCTCTGGAGCAGACAGCCTATGGACTGGGTTTTGCATCCGGCCTGGCTGCGGAAGCAACCCTCATGGTTGCACTGCTTAAACCCGGCGATCATGTCATCGGTTTTGATGATTTGTATGGGGGCACCAAGCGGTTGTTCCATTTGTGGGAAGATACCTACGGCCTCAAAGTGACCCTGGTGGATGCCTCGCAGCCGGAGCTGGTAGAGGGGGCCATCCGGCCTGAAACAAAGCTGGTATGGCTGGAGTCTCCCTCCAATCCTTTGCTGAAAATTTGTGACATTGCTGCCATATCAAAAATTGCGCACCGCTACAACCTTTTGGTGGTGGTCGACAATACGTTCCTCTCTCCCTATTTTCAGCAACCGGCAAATCTGGGCGCTGATATTGTAGTCCATAGCATCACCAAGTATATTGCAGGTCACAGTGATGTGATTGGTGGGGCGATCATGTTAAATGACAAAGCCTTGTACGACAGGTTGAAGTTCTGTCAGAATGCCCTGGGGTCAGTACCATCCCCATTTGACTGTTACCTGGTTCTTCGCGGATTGAAAACGTTGTCGTTGAGAATGGAGAAGCACCAGTCGAATGCATTGGCAATTGCAGCATATCTGGAGAATCATCCCAAAGTGTCCAGGGTCTATTATCCGGGGCTCCGGAGTCATCCCCAGTATGAGACGGGTATCCGGCAGGCAAGTGGTTTTGGCGGCATGGTCTCCTTTGAAGTAGTGGGTGGAGAGAAGGAGGCAGTGAAATTTCTGGAGAGTCTTCAGGTGTTTACCCTTGCAGAGAGTCTGGGAGGGGTCGAATCCCTAATTGAACATCCGGCCTTGATGACCCATGCTTCCATCACCGCCAAGGAGCGGGAGATGGCCGGAATTAAGGATTCGCTGATCCGAATGTCAGTCGGGGTTGAGGACAAGGCCGATTTGATTGCAGATCTGGAGCAGGCTTTGGAGGGGATTTGAAAATTTTCACTACTTTTAAAGGATAAAAATTAATCTTATGAGAAACATACTTGTTGCTGCTTTGTTGTTGGTTACCATTGCCGGTTTCGCTCAAAAGAGACAATCCCTGTTCAATGGTAAAAATTTGGATGGATGGACGATCTGGGTGAATGATCCATCGGTGATTCCCGGGAAATACTTCTATGTAAAAGATGGTGTGATCGAGACGCCCGGTTTGCCAATGGGATATCTGAGGACAAAGGCAGAGTATTCAGATTACCGTCTCCATGTGGAGTGGTGTTACCCTGAGAATCCGACCAACAGTGGTATCTTTATTCACACCAATGGTACTGACCAGCAATGGCCGTTGCATTACCAGGCACAGCTGAAGCATGGTTTTGCCGGTGATTTTATTGTGAATGCAGCAGGAGAAAAGGCAACAGTAGGGGATAGTACCTATGTTGGTACTGAAAAGGTGAAGCCAATTGCAGCCAAAAGTAATCCTTCCAATGAAAAACCAGCCGGCGAGTGGAACAGCTATGACATTGTCTGCAAAGGAAATACAATCGAGGTTTCAGTGAATGGTTTGCTGCAGAGCAAGGCAGTCAATTGCTCGATGACCAAGGGTGGTATTGGATTGCAAGCCGAGGGTTCACGAATTCAGTTCAGGAATATCTGGATCGAGAAGTTGTAAAAGCAATTCCGCCGATAGGCGCTTCCTTGGAATATTTCAGGGATAAAATAGCAAAGGGTATCCAGATCGGATACCCTTTGCTATTGTTTGGTGCACTTCAATCAGTTTACCTGGGCAATTTTGGAAGCCACATATTTGCCTGCCTCCAATTTTTTACGAACTTCAGAGAAGGCCTTGATGGTATATTCTACATCCTCGAGGGTATGGGAGGCGGTAGGTATGAGCCTGAGCAGCAGCTGACCTTTTGGAATTACCGGATAAATTACGATGGAACAGAAAATGTTGTAATTTTCTCTCAAATCCATGATTACATTGGTACCTTCCGGTACACTTCCGGAAAGATATACAGGGGTAACGGGCGAGTTGGTAACGCCCAGATCGAAATTTTCAGCCTTCAAACCTCTTTGAAGGGCCTCTACAACGGTCCACAGATTTTTGCGAATTTGCGGCTGGGTCTTGATCAGTTCCAATCTTTTCAGCAAGCCGATGACCATCGCGATGGGTAAAGATTTAGCGAAAGTTTGAGAACGCATGTTGTAGCGCAGGTAGTCGCAAACCTCTTCTTTGGCTGCAATGAATGCCCCAATTCCTGCCATCGATTTGGCAAAGGTTCCAAAATACATATCGATCTGATCCTGAACGCCAAAATGTTCCCCAACACCTGCGCCGGTTGCACCCATCGTACCAAAGCCGTGTGCGTCGTCGACCAGGAGCCGGAAGCTGAATTCACTCTTCATAGCAGCGATTTGGTCCAGTTGTCCAAGGTCACCTGCCATTCCAAATACGCCTTCCGTAATGACCAATATGCCTCCGCCAGTTTTTTGTACCAGGGAGGTGGCATGTCCAAGTTGCTTGCGCAGGCTGTCCATGTCGTTGTGCTGAAAGACAAATCTTTTGCCCATGTGAAGGCGAACACCGTCCAAAATACAGGCATGTGCCTCTGCATCGTAAACGATCACATCGTTGCGACCGCAGATGGCATCGATAATTGAGATCATCCCCTGGTAACCATAATTCAGCAGGAATGCATCTTCCTTGCCTTCAAATGCGGCCAGCTGTTTTTCCAACTCTTCGTGTTTACTCGTTTGACCTGACATCATACGGGCACCCATTGGATAGGCCAAACCATACTGTGCTGTAGCCTCTGCATCTGTTTGACGAACTTCCGGGTGGTTGGCAAGACCGCAATAGTTGTTTAGGCTCCAGTTGAGGACCTCCCTGCCACGAAATTTCATTCGTGGTCCAATTTCTCCTTCAAGTTTAGGAAACGAGAAATAGCCATGTGCTTCTTTCTGGTACTGTCCTAGGTTTCCTTTGTCAGTTTTAATTTTTTCAAATATATCCACGGTAGTAAACTTTATGTAGTATTCTAAAAATATTTTTTGAGAGTGTGCAAAGCTAAATATTATTTTGGGTTTAGGCAAGACAGAATAATCAGCTTGCAACGAATTTAGAATGGGTTCAAAACCGTGGGATGTTAATTTTCCTAAAATGACCTTGTAAGAGGCATATATTCTGTTATTAGAGACTCTACTAATTCTGAATAAATGGAGAAAAACTTTATCTTTGCACCATGATTGGAAATGTCAGAAAATATTTTGTTGTAGCAATTGTGTTAATTGCTTCATCTTGTGGGCAATATCAGAAGATTGTTAAAAGTACCGATTACGAGTACAAGCTCAAGAAGGCCAGAGAGTATTACGACAAAAAAGATTTTAGCAAGTCGACACAGCTCTATGCAGAGTTGGTCAATATTTACAGGGGTACCAACCGGTCGGATCAGGTCTATTATTACCTGGCAAAGAGTAATTTTGGTCAGCATGATTTTCTGATGGCGGGTCATTATTTCAGGCAGTTAATCAAGGAATTTCCCCGCAGCAGTTTTGCTGAGGAGTCTCAATACATGATTGGTTATTGCTATTACATGGATTCTCCTGAACCGCGTCTGGACCAGAAAACCACCCAGGATGCGATTGACGCCTTGCAATTGTTTATGAATATATTCCCTTCCAGCTCCAAAGTGGCAGAGGCAAATAAGCTAATCGATGAATTGCGTGAGAAGTTGGTCTACAAATCATACATGAACGGTCGTCTCTACTATGATCTGGGAGATTACCGTGCTTCTGTTATATCCTTGACCAACAGCTTAAAGGAGTATCCGGATTCAAAGTACAGGGAAGAATTGATGTTCTACCTTCTTAAATCAAAATATTTGCTGGGTGAAAACAGCATAGAAGAGAAAAAAAGGGAACGTCTGAATGCAGAGTTGGATGAATATTACACTTTTGTAGATGAGTTTCCAAACAGTAAATATCGGAAGGAAGCAGACAGATTCTTCGCCAATACCAAGAAGATGATGAACATCAAGGACGATGATCTTACCAAAGAACAGCCCTGATTGGTTGAGTATGAGGGAATCGCTTCTTGTCATTGACTGAAATTGACATTTTTGATTTTGACGGTTCTCCTGAGAAAGGGTGAACAAAACAGCATATAGATAAGCAAAAAATAGGTGATATTATGGATTATAGAAAAGTAAAAGCAGCCTCTACAACTGTCCCACGTAATTTGAGTGAGTTGGATTCGACTACCGATAATATTTATGAATCATTGATGGTGATTGCCAAAAGGGCCAATCAGATCAATGCGGAGGTAAAAGAGGAGTTAAATCAGAAACTACAGGAATTTGCCTCCTATTCTGATAACCTGGAAGAGGTATTTGAGAACCGTGAGCAGATCGAGATTTCGCGTTATTATGAAAGACTTTCAAAGCCGGTTTTGATTGCCTATGAGGAATTCAAAGACGGATTGATCTATTACCGGAATCCGGCGAAGGAGAAGAAATAATTTACTGACCTTATCTTAATCTGTCCTGCTATGCCGCTGAAGGGGAAGAAAATTGTTCTCTGTGTAACTGGCAGCATTGCTGCCTATAAGGCGGTTTATCTGTTGCGTAGCCTGGTTAAATCCGGTGCTGAGGTGCAGGTATTGATGACAGAATCAGCCAAAGAGTTTGTAGCCCCTCTTTCCTTTGCGTCATTGTCGGGGAAATCGGTTTTGAGCGAATTTTTCTCCAAGCCAGGGGGGGAGTGGAACAGCCACGTTGATTTGGGTGTATGGGCGGATCTTTTCCTGGTGGCTCCGGCAACAGCCACTACCATTGGAAAAATGGCCAATGGATTGTGCGATAATTTGGTAATAACTACCTATTTGTCAGCGAGGTGTCCGGTAATGGTGGCTCCAGCCATGGACCTTGACATGTTCAAGCATCCTGCGATGCAGGAAAACCTCCGTAAACTGAAATCTTTCGGAAATATTGTGATTGAACCTGCCAGTGGTGAACTGGCAAGTGGTATGTCCGGAAAGGGCAGAATGGAAGAACCCGAGGTGATCGTTGCCAAAATAGTGGAGCTCTTCTCCGAAAAAAAAAACTCCTGAACAAAACTTATCTGATCACGGCAGGTCCTACGCATGAGCTGTTGGATCCTGTTCGTTTCATCGGAAACTACTCCAGTGGAAAAATGGGGTTTGCCCTTGCCGAGCGATTGGCCAGCCTGGGTGCAAACGTTGTTCTGGTTTGCGGTCCGGTGCAGCTGAAAACCCAGCATCCAGCAATTCTTCGGGTGGATGTGACCTCTGCTGATGAGATGTTTGATGCCTGCATGCACTACTTTGGCGGGTGCAATGGTGCAATCATGAGCGCAGCAGTGGCCGATTACGCTCCTTTAATTATTTCAACGGAGAAGATCAAACGAAAACAGGGAAATATTACCATTGAGCTGAGACCAAACAAAGACATAGCTGCAGCTCTCGGACAGATCAAAAAGCCCCATCAGTTGTTGGTGGGTTTTGCCCTGGAGAGTCAGAATGAGCTTGAAAATGCCAAATCCAAACTTTCCGCTAAAAATCTCGACATGATCGTCCTTAATTCACTCAGGGAGGAGGGTGCAGGATTTGGGCATGACACCAACAAGGTGACAATTCTTACCAGGAATGGCCATCAATTTCGCTTTCCCTTGAAATCCAAACAGGAAGTAGCTGCAGACATTGTCCAATGCTTGTTGGAGACTGACTTTTCTGAATCCACCTAAAGTCTGATTTTTGGGTTGCTCCCTGCCTGGTGGTACCTCCAGGTACATTTATTGCCTGATTGCTTATTTGAAATTGAACAGCGAATATTTTGAATAGATTGTCTATTTTTAGGAAACTTTTGTACTTATGCGTCTTGTTTCATTATCGATCTTTTTATTCAGTTTCCTGATACAGCTTTCAGGGCAAGAGTTGCAATGCAACGTGAGTGTATCGAGTTCGCGCATTGAAGGAACCTACAAGGAGATATTCCAGTCGATGCGAACCGACATTTCTGAGTTCATGAACAACCGCAAATGGACCGATCACCAGTTTACCTACGACGAAAAAATCATCTGTAATATCTTTATCCAAATTACGGATCAAATTGGCGCAGATCAATTCAAGGGCACAATTCAGGTACAATTGAACCGGCCGGTATATAATTCTTCCTACCAGTCTCCCGTGTTGAACATCAAGGACAATGATTTTGATGTGAGGTACATTGAATTCCAGCCACTTGAATTCAATGAGTCGTCCAATACCAATGCGCTTACCAATCTTTTGGCCTATTATGCCTATATTATTCTGGGCTTTGACTATGATACCTTCTCACCGCTTGGGGGTACCCCCTATTTCTTAAAGGCAAGGGATATTGTGAATAAATCCCAGAATGCTAGGGAGAAGGGGTGGAGAGCCTTCGAAGGCAATTTTAACAGGTTCTGGCTGATAGACAATCTTTACAACAAGGCTTACAGCCCCTTCCGGGATCTGATGTACCGGTATCACCGGCTTGGCCTGGATGTGATGTTTGAAAAACCGGACATAGGAAGGGGTGAAATCGCTGATGCGTTGAAAAATATGCAGCGTGTTTACCGCTCACGACCGGATACCTACATCAACCGGATTTTTTTCGATGCCAAATCTGATGAGATCGTCAATTTGTTCTCCAAGGGCAGTATTGATGAGAAGAGTCGGGTTATGTCAGTTTTATCGGAGTGTGATCCAGCCAATTCAGGCAAATATGAGGTGATCATGCAGCAGAAGGTGTTTTAGGGCAGAGGGCATGGGGCATAGGGCGTAGAGCATGGGGCATGGGGCATGGAGCAAAGAGCAAAGAGCAAAGAGAAGGGGGTATAGGGAGATTCGGTGCAGGCCGGATGAATTGGAGGTAAAGGCACTGAAATTAATTGAATAGTAGTATGCCATTGGCCAAATGCAAGTGGTTCAACAATATATTTGGGAATAGATGTTACGACGTTTGCAAATAAGGAATTATGCATTGATCAGGGAGCTGGATGTAGACTTCAATCCGGGTCTGACCATTATAACCGGTGAAACAGGGGCGGGCAAATCTATTCTGATAGGGGCACTATCCCTGATTCTTGGGCAGCGTGCTGATACCTCAGTTTTGAAAGATAAGGAGAACAAATGCTTTGTAGAGGGGGTTTTTGAGGTAGGTGGATATGGCTTGGAGCCCCTTTTTGCAGAAAATGATTTGGATTACGACGACCATGTCATTTTTAGAAGGGAGATTGCGCCCAATGGCAAGTCCAGGGCTTTTGTCAATGATACGCCGGTCAATTTGAAGACTCTGCAGGATATTGGAATTCGGTTGATTGACATTCATTCTCAGCATCAAAGTCTGGAGTTGGGAAACCGCCTGTTTCAATTAATGGTTCTGGATAATTTTTCCGGCAATATTGCGCTGCTAAGGGATTATCAGGCCAGGTACAAAGTTTATAAAAGCTTGGTGGCTGAATTGTCGGAAGCAGAAGAAAGGGCTGCCCGATTGAGGCAAGAGCTTGATTACTTTCAGTTTCAGCTGGAGCAACTCACTGCTGCCAATTTGGAACAGGGCGAACAGGAGAAGCTGGAACACGAACTGATATTGCTGTCCCATGCCGAGGAGATTAAAACTGCCTTTCTGTCGGTGGCCAATCTTTTGAGGGAAGAGGAGGGCAATGCACTGGTCCGGGTAAAGGAGTCGATGGGTTTTCTCAACAAGATTTTGAAGTATTATCCTGAAGCCTCTGAGCTTTACACCAGATTGAATGGGATCTATCTGGAGATGAGTGACCTTTCATCTGACATGGCCCTCTCCTCAGAGAAAATGGAGGTGGATCCCGGTAGGATTTCCTTTTTAAACCAGCGGTTGGATCAGCTATATTCGCTTCAGAACAAGCACCATGTAGCCACAGTAACGGATTTAATACAACTGAGGGATGATTTTGAAAGGAAGGTCAATCATGTTTTTTCGATTGATGAGACCGTATCTGCTTTGCAATTGGCTATCCGTGAAAAAGAGGCTGAATTGCTGGATCTTGCTGATTTGTTGACCAAAAACAGGTTGAACAGCAGGGACCAAATCGGCAGGAATGTTGAGGAACAACTTGTGCAACTTGGCATGCCCAATGCCAGGTTTCAGGTAGAAATTGGGAGTGAATTGCCACTTGGTCTGTGGGGCAGGGATGAGGTGAATTTTCTTTTTACGGCCAATAAGAATGGTGAATTGAACGAAATATCTAAAGTAGCCTCCGGAGGGGAGCTATCCCGATTGATGCTATCTATCAAGTCCATGATTTCCAAATCGAAGGCTTTGCCAACCATTCTATTCGATGAAATTGATTCAGGTATTTCAGGAGAAACCGCAGACAAGATGGGCAATATTTTGAAAGGAATTTCGCGGGATATGCAGGTGATCAATATCACCCATCTGCCACAGATTGCTGCCAAAGGAGATCTGCATTTCCTGGTTTACAAAGAGGACAATGACCGGGAAACAGTTACCCGTTTGAAACAACTGTCTCAGGAAGAGCGCATTTCTGAATTGGCAAAGATGTTGAGTGGAGAGGTTATTACGGAGGCAGCACGGATGAATGCGGTGGAGTTGCTTAAGTAAGTGGGAAGTGCCTAAAGTATTTAAAGTGCCTAGAGTGCCTAAAGTAACAACAGAGTTTCGAGTGTATAAAATTCTTTAACAATCATTTCTGCGTTTCTGTTGTGTCACTGAAAAACTTGAAACTGAATAATCGAAATATCGTAAGATCATATTAATGAATAGATCTAATGTCTACACCAACTTTAGGCACTTTAAATACTTTAGGCATTTTAGGCACTTATGACCTAAGGTGTTAATACATTAAAAATCACACAATTAAAACAAGAGCATTAATTTATATCTACAAGCATGTCTTACAATTTGTTAAAAGGGAAAAGAGGAATTATTTTCGGAGCATTGAATGAGCATTCCATTGCCTGGAAAGTTGCAGAAAGAGCCTATGAAGAGGGGGCTGTTTTCACGTTGACCAATGTGCCGATCGCACTGCGTATGGGAGATACCCAGCTTCTGGCAGATAAATGCAATACTGAAGTCATTGCTGCTGATGCGGTCAATCTTGATGATCTGGAACATCTGATCGTCAGATCGATGGAAGTGTTGGGTGGAAAACTCGACTTTATTCTCCATTCCATTGGTATGTCACCGAATGTCCGCAAGGGAAGGCATTACAGTGATCTTGACTATGACTTTCTTGCCAAGACCCTGGATGTATCTGCACTCTCTTTCCACAAAGTATTGCAGACGGCCAGGAAACTGGATGCGCTGAATGAATGGTCCTCTGTATTGGCCTTGTCCTATGTTGCTGCCCAAAGAACTTTCTATGGATACAACGATATGGCGGATGCAAAATCGCTGCTGGAATCCATTGCGCGAAGCTTCGGATACATTTATGGTCGGGAGCGGAATGTGCGGATCAATACCATTTCACAATCTCCTACCCCCACCACGGCAGGAAACGGGATCAAGATGTTCGATAGCCTGCTGGATTTCTCTGAGCGGATGTCCCCACTGGGAAACGCTACGGCAGATGAATGTGCTGACTATTGTATTGTCATGTTCTCCGATTTGACCAAAAAGGTAACCATGCAAAACCTCTTCCATGATGGGGGATTCTCCTCCATGGGAATGAGCCTCAGGGCCATGGAACAGTACCAGAAGGGTAATTGTGACGAAGAGGTGGATCCGAATCACAAATACGATTAAGGATAAAGGTTAAAGGATAAAGGATAAAGGTTAAAGGATAAAGGATAAAGGATAAAGGTTAAAGTATAAAGGTTAAAGGATAAAGGATAGCGTGTGGGCTTCGAATTTTGGAGGTCGTAAAAAATGAGCTTGCCAATGCAAATTCATCATAGCTCTCCCTACTTTAACCTTTATCCTTTAACCTTTATCCTTTTATTAAGACCTTTGTCTGCTAAAGAGTATCTTCGGATTTTTGTTGGCTGGAATGACAGTTCTGTTGCTGGCAACTTGATTGGGCCTGGAGTGACCGGAGTTTCCTCTTCCCTGTTGTTGTTTGGGTGTTTTCACCGGGTTGTGGATCATCAACGGGAATAGCGGGTTCTCTGCAACCGGAATCTTCTTGCCAATCAGTTTTTCAATATCCCTGATGTATTCCTTTTCTTCTGCATCACAGAAAGAATAGGCGGTTCCTTCGGCTCCCGCCCTGCCGGTTCTTCCAATGCGGTGAACATAAGTTTCCGGTATATTCGGAATTTCGTAATTGATTACATATTGCAGATCATCTACATCAATGCCTCGGGCAGCAATATCTGTGGCAACCAGTATTCTGGTAGATTGATCCTTGAAATTTGAAAGCGCCCGCTGACGTGCACTCTGCGCCTTGTTGCCATGAATGGCTTCGGCCGAAATATCGTGCTTCAGCAATGTTTTGACCACAATATTGGCACCATGTTTGGTTCGTGTAAATACCAAAGCTGTTTTAATCTGCGGATTCTTCAGTATTTCCAAAAGCAAAGCGCTCTTGTTGCCCTTGTCAACAAAAAAGAGGGATTGCTGGATAATTTCTACGGTTGAAGAGTCCGGTGTAACTGAAACCTTGATAGGGTTGTGAAGGATACTGTTGGCAAGTTTTACAATCTCGGGAGGCATCGTGGCTGAAAAGAAGAGAGTCTGCCTGTTTTTGGGCAGTGCTGCAAGCAGTTTTTTCACATCGTGGATAAAGCCCATATCCAGCATTCGATCGGCCTCATCGAGGACAAAGATCTCCACATCCCTTAAGGTTAGGAAACCCTGGTTCATCAGGTCAAGAAGTCTTCCCGGGGTGGCCACCAAAATATCCACCCCTTTTTGAAGGGCAGCAGTTTGAGGCTTTTGATTGACCCCTCCAAACAATACGGTACAGGTTAAACCCGTATGCCTGCCATAGGCCCTGAAGCTCTCTTCAATTTGAATGGCAAGTTCCCTGGTGGGCGTAACGATCAGACTTCTGATCTTTTTGTTCTTTCCGAAAAATTTGTTGGCACTTAGAAGTTGCAGGATTGGAATGGCAAATGCTGCCGTCTTTCCCGTTCCTGTTTGTGCGCATCCAAGCAGGTCGGTGCCCTGCAGGACAATTGGAATAGCTTCAGCCTGAATGGGAGTTGGTGTTGAGTAACCCTCTTCTTCAACGGCTTTCAATATGGGGTCTATGATGTTTAATGAACGAAATAGCATGAATGAACTTGTGAATTAATAGGGAGCAAAGGTACATGAATTAAGTTGGCTATTGGCTATTGGCTGTTGGAAATAAGCTGTTAGCTATTAGTGATTAGCCATTAGTTGATGGTTAACAGGCTAACAACTAACAAACTAATAGCTAAAGGCTAACAGTTAAAAGCACCCCCATCTCAGTGCCTCTGCAGCATTTCCAACATCTTTCTATCCAATTTGTGGCCGTACCAATCTTCGTAAACCACATCTTTTCTGCCTGAATTAAGCAGCCCAAAATCACCCTTGAAATTCCAAAAGGCCCAGCCAATCTTGTTTTCTGTCAAGATATCCAGCACATCAGTCATCCAGGCAAGAAAGACTTCGTGGGGAGTTTCCCTGTAGCATCCGCACTCTCCACAATGCACCCCAATGCCTTGATCCACCAATTCTATCCAGGGCCTGTAGAAATCCTCCAGGTTTTTTCTACTGTACTCTTTGCCGTTGATATTGCCCGGCCATACAGGTTTTGGTGCATCATCGGGATTTTTCCATACCCAAGGTGCGCGGTAATGGGAAACGGATCCAGGATGGTAACCTCTGCAGCTTTGGGCCACCTTTAGATCTTTCAATTCTGGTGTCACTGCTCCGCCACCGTCATTGCCGTCGGCCAGGACCAATCTTTCAGGATTTTGCCTGTGGATTGCCTCAAGGCATCCCTGCACAATTTGGCGGTACAACATTCCTTCTATCTTTGTTCTTTTGCCGTACTGATCGTTCATATCCTCCCTGAAGCAGGGTTCATTGATCAGGTCAAAACTAAGTTTGTCGGCAGGTACTTCCTTGAATCTTTTGGCCCACATTCCCCAATGTGCATAAAGTGCCTGCTGAGCCTCCGCATCTTTCCAAAGATTGTATGGCTCGATGAAACCGGCATTGATGCAAAATCCCGGAACCCGGTGCAGGTTCAGGCTGACGTGCAGTCCATGCTTGTTGGCCAGGTATACAAGCTTTTCAATCTCTTCAATGGCTTGTTCATTGAAATCCAGAACCTCCTGTGGAGTTATCCTTTTTTCCTTGTCATTTCCACCATCAAATTTCAGATAGCTGGGGTATTGAACAGGAATCCTAACAAAGTCAAAGCCCCAGTCAGACATCCATTTAAAATCATCTTCACTGGTGGTGCTATTTTTTTGAGGCCGTGGAAGAACCATTGGCCTGGAGGTGTAAAAATCGAGCAGGTTGAATCCCCGCCAGCGTGGAAGTGGATTCAGCTTCTTTGCAGGGGCTGAAAAGCCAAGGGTTGCTGCTCCGGTAAGTCCAATCAGAGAACTACACGCGGCAGCTGTTTTGAGAAAGGAACGGCGATCAGGGGATGTCATGATGGTTAGTTTTTCAGTTTATCTTTTGTGCAGGCCACACTCTTTGGTTTCGGGATTTTCCCACCACCAACGACCAGCACGGAGATCTTCTCCGGGGAGAACGGCACGGGTACAAGGTTGACAGCCAATGCTTGGAAAATCGCGGTCGTGGAGCGGATTGAAGGGAATCTTGTGTTCCTTGATGTAGGTGCGTACCTGCTCCTCTGTCCAGTCAATGAGTGGATTAAGTTTGATGAGTCCATTGTTTTCATCCCATTCGATGGGTTGCATCTCTGAGCGTGTAATGGATTGATCCCTTCTTAATCCGCAAATCCATACCTCCAGTCCGGCAAACGCCCTTTTCAGGGGTTCAATTTTCCGGATACGGCAGCAGGTTTTACGATCTTCGATCGAGTTGTAAAAGAGGTTTATCCCTTTGCTGTTTACCATCTCTTCCACCTTTTCAGCATCAGGGAAGAATACCTGCATCTTAATCCCATATTTCTGATTGGTGCGGTGGATCAGGTCATAGGTTTCGGGGAAAAGTCTGCCGGTATCGAGGGTGAAGATCTTTGTTTGGCTGTCAATATTGCATACCATATCCGTGAGCACCTGGTCTTCCAGTCCCAGGCTGCTTGAGAGGGCAATTTTGCCCTTGTATTTTTCGAGGAAGAAACGGATCAGTTCACTGGCACCAGCGTTGGCAAGTTGTTGGTTGAGTGCAATTATTTGGTCTTTCATAGGGGGGATGAATGTATTATGGTGACCACAAAAATAGCCAAAAAGAGCCAATTTATCTCATTTGGGCAGGGAGAAGATAAATTCAAGTCCTCCACCTTTGTGGGTTCTGGCTGAGATTTCCCCTTTGAAGCTGAGAATGGCATTTTTTACAATGGCGAGTCCAAGTCCGGTACCCCCCTTTTTTCGGGAGCGTCCGGTATCGACCCGGTAAAATCGCTCAAAGATCCGGGGAAGGTGTTCTTCTGCTACTCCCGGACCATTGTCGGCGAATGAGAAATAGTGGAAGTTCTGATCTTCATGGTAATTGGAGAGTTCAATGGTGATGCCTTCTCCTCCGTAGTGCAACGAATTCTCAAGCAGGTTTCTGAATACGGAGAAGAGCAGGGAATAATTGGCGTTGACAACTACTTTGTGGTCAATGTTTGTCTCAACAATTACATTCTTCTGCAGGATTAGATCGTTGAAGCTTTCGCAGACTTCATCCACCAGTTTTTTAACTTCGATCCTTCCTTTGGGATAAAGTTCAGAGGATTCCTCAATTTTATTTAGCAGGGCAATGTCATTGACAAGCTGGGTAAGTCTTTCGGATTGACTGTGGGCTTTGTTGATGAAGTATTGCTGCCTTTTCTGATCCATATCCGGATTGTTCAGCAGGGTTTCAAGGTATCCTTTTACCGTGGCAATGGGTGTCTTCAGCTCATGCGAGATGTTGGAGGTAATCTGTTGTTTCATCATGCTCCTTTTCATCTGCTGGGTATTGTCCGTAATCAGAATTTCGAAGCTCTTGTCCTGGAAGATGATGCACTGAATTTGAAAATGGGAACCATCGCGCTGGATGGAATACTCCAGACGTGGCAATTCATTGACCGTGATGGTGGTATTGTCTTCGAAGGTTCTCTCGACAAAAACACTGATGGCATTGAACTCGTTCAATTCAAAAATCTTTTCTGCAGAAATTGTTGATTCTTCAGCAATTACATTGATGTAGAAAATGAAATGGCCATTGTTGAGGATGATTTTCTTGTCCGGGGAGAAGAACGCCACTCCTTCTTTGAGCACGAAAAGATGACTGATCAGTTTCTCTTTTTCCTGAAGGAGTTCTGTTTTGGCAATGTTGGACAATTCAAAAAGGTGGCTGATCTCATTACTGATGATACCAATTTCATCGTTGGAGAATTGCAGGTCAGCATCCATTTTTTTCCCATTTCTAACCCTTAGCGCGAAATCTTTCAGTTTTGCAACTGAATCACCCAGGTGATTGGTAATCAGTCTTAGGATGATTCCAAACAGGATAAACAACAATAGAAAATAGAGTATGAATGCGCGGTCGATGTCTAGAAAGCTGCGGGTTTGAACGTTGTAGAGAACAGCTGATCTGATAATAAAGTCGTTGTAAGATTTAGCGTAGTAAAAATAGTCCAGGTTGGTGGTCGTAGAATGGCGAATGTTGTAGCCGGAGCCATTTTTTAAAGCTTTCTGAAATTCAGGGCGCTCGAAATGGTTTTCCAATTTCAAATAGTCGGTCACCAGATTGTCGTACAGCACATCCCCCTGCATATCGAATACGGTGATCCGGGTCTCCGCGGGAGCAATCAATTTTTTGAGGGTATCCAGCTTCGACAGTTGATCTGCCGGCAAGGGATCTAAATTGCGGATGTACTTGTAAAAGATTTCTGTATTGACTTCGAGTCTGTTTTCGAGCAGCGATATCCTGAACTGTTTTTCATGTTGCTGCTGGTAGATCAGTACAGACAGGAGGAATACCACAAACAGGAGGAGATAATTGGAAAACAGTTTCCACTTCAGTGATTTGTATTTTGTCTTCACCTTGTTTCTAAAAACCTTCATACTTCAAAATAGTAGCCGTAGCCGGCTTTGTTGCGAATGTATTGTCCATATCCACCCAATTTTTTTCTCAATCGGGTCATGTTCACATCGACGGTCCTGTCAGTTACGATCACGTCGTCGGCCCAGATTCTATCCAAAATCTCCTCCCGGGAGAAAATTCTTCCCTGGTTTTTTGCCAGCAACAGAATGATTTCAAACTCTTTCCTGGTAAGTTCAACCTTTTTTCCGTCCATGATCAGGCGTTTGGTCTTGTTGTCCAGCCCAATGTTGCCCAATTCCAGCACGGATGACTCTTCGGTAGTTGCCAGATGGCTGGAACGTTTTAGAATGGTTCGGACCCTTGCCTGCAGTTCCCGGATGGAAAAGGGCTTGGCGATATAGTCGTCGGCTCCGACTGAGAATCCAGTCAACAGATCGTTCTCATTGTTTCGGGCTGTCAAAAAAACAATGGGCGTGGTGATGTCTAGCTCTTTGCGCATTTTCTGTGCCAAAGCAAATCCGGTCATTTTTCCCATCATGACATCCAGCAGGAACAGGTCATAGGTGGCAAGTTTCTTTTTCAAGGCATCCTCTGCAGAGTGCACAACATCCACCTTGTATCCTTCGCTTTCGAGATTGAACTGAAGAATTTCACAAATATCCTCTTCGTCTTCGGCCACCAGGATTCTAAAAATATCTCTCATGGTTAATCAATTTTGCTGTGTCGTTTTTGTGCGTGTTTTGATACTATATCTGAATTGAATAGGACTATCTAAACCACTAAGGTAACGAAGGATAACACAAAGGAAACACAAAGTATGGTATGTTTTCTAAAAGCGCAGAAATAAAAAAACGGAACCGCCCAAAAGCCATTCCGTTTTTAAAAAATTATCTGTGAAACTAATTGGCAGACTGCAATTTGATGTCCAAAGACTGGTTTGGTTTTCCAACCTCCAATTTTTCGATAAAACTTTTGTTGTAGGAGATGTATGAGGCTATTACGTTGTAAGCGCCTGGTTTGAGGTTTTCAATCGTAAAGTTTCCATCTAAATCAGTATGAACTTTTTTGGTGGATCCTTCGATGGTTACTTCAACACCTGCAAGTGCTTCACCTGAATTCAAATCAATCACTTTACCGGAGATAGATACGGCAGCCAAAGGAGCCGAAGCAGTGGTCTCTGTAGATTTACCCTTTGCCGTTGAACTTTCATTGTTAATTGCAAAGGTTATTGCGAAGATTGAAACAAACAAGATGGTGAGCAGTGACTTTTTCATTTTCTGAATTTTTAGTACAGTGCAAATATCAGGCAAGAATGTTACAGATTGATTACAGAATCATCACAAATCAGTTAAACCTCTGTAACAGATTTGTCATCTAATAGGTTCTTTCACTGGTTAACTTGCCTGTCTCATCGTAAATTTTCCAGGTTCCTGTTTTTTGACCCATCTGGTAATGAAGTTCATAGAGCGGTTTCCCCCCGGGAGTCCAGATAAACCAATCACCGTGTTTGACGTTGTCCTTGTATTCCGCTTGTGCGGTCTTGTTTCCTTTTTCATCCCAGGTGAGCCAAAGCCCATCTTTTTTTCCATTTTTGTAGGATCTCAACTCTTGTTTTTTCCCATTTTCAAAAAAGGTGGTGACGGTTCCCTCCAGCACACCATTGGAGATGTTCAAAATGGATTTGGGTTGTTTGTTTTCGAAGTACTCGGTGTGAATACCGGAGTAGAGCATTCCTTTCTTGAAATATTTGCCATCAATATTTTCAATCTCCTGGGAATAGGCTACCGAAGCCATCACCATCATCAAAACAACCAGCAGTTTCTTTTTCATTTAAATAATAATTGTATGTAGCGTTTCTGGTGTTCCAAATATAGCAAATAATGGTGCAGATATTTGGAACATTGTTGTTTGCAACCCAAAAGAAAAGGCCGCTCCGGGTGGAGCTGCCTTTTTATTTGGATCGCTCTTTAATTAATAAGCCGTAGTTTTAGGGGTCCAATTGGCCCATCCAGCCGTCCAGTCGGTAGTTTTGAAGGCGCCCAGGTAATCGGTGGCTTCAAATCCAGTTGGCAGCGTTGTCGCTCCTGTGAGCAGTGGTGAGCCTGTCAAAGGAAGGAATTTTGGTGCAGTCAGGTTGAAGGGATCGGTCAGCTTGAGATCAGCATTCAGAGCAACAGACCTGTTCATGCGGGTTGCATCTTCGTAGAAGGCTTTTTCTCCTGCTGCATTTCCACTGTAATTGTCGGTTATTCCGGCAAGCATACAAGCTTTGACTTGTGCCCCTGTACCGGCATTCCCTTTGGAATCTGCCATCAACAAGCCTTTTGGCCAACCGGCAAAAACTGAGTTATAAACTTCCAGATTGGTTCTTCTCTTGAGATGCATGGATGCCTGGAACAACGGATTAATGGTTGTTGTTGGGGTAGCAAGCGGTCCAAAGAGACTTACATTGGCAAATTTTACGTTTGTTATCGGTGGATTGGTTGAACCGCTACCATCGTTGTCACTTTCGAATCCGTTTGATTTAGAGATGTCAGCAACATTTGGATCACACAAACCAACCGCATACTGAACGTATCCAGTATAGCCAAAATCTGTGTCAAATTCATCATCTATGCCACTAAAGGCAATCAGGTGTTTGCAATTTACTGTTCCTCCAAACCATTCGAAGGAGTCATCGTTGGCGTAGGAAACCTGCACATAATCTATGGTAGTCGCTTTTCCTACAGCACCCAAAGTCAAACCATTGATTTCTTTATCGGGTTGAAAGGCATATCCGCCAAACTCAATTCTGACATATCTCAAAATCCCAGAGTTGTCGTTGTCGTCCGTACCGCCGTATTTGGTGCCTAGTCCACCTTCAATTTCGGCTTCACCTCCGGTTACATTGATCTTTGCTTTTCCGCAGAGAACGATTCCACCCCAGTCCCCGGCCGCACGTGAACCAGCAGGCTTGGCTGAGGTAAAGACGATAGGTTTGGCCGCAGTTCCATCTGCCATGATTTTTCCACCCCTTTCGATCACCAGGGAGGCCTTGGTATCCACTTTACCTTTGATTACTGTTCCGGGTTCGATGGTGATGGTGGCACCTGATTTGACGTAAACCCAGCCATCCAGCACGTAATTGATGTCCGATTTCAAGGTGATATTGCTGGTAATGTTACCAGCAATTGTTTGTGTAGAACCAGCTGCCGCGAAGACTGTGATGGCGCATTTGTCTTCGAACATGCCATCCGTTGTTTTAACGGTAATTTCCGTTGTTCCGGTGGTTACTCCTGACACGGTACCATCTGCAGCAACTGTTGCCACTGCTGCATCCTTGGTACTCCAGGTTACTGTTTTGTCTGTCGCATCGAATGGAGCGATGGATACCGTTAATTTCAACGGGGTTCCAATTCTGACTGTTGCGATTTTCGTGTCCAGGGTTACACCTGCAACTTTTACGATAACAGGATCTTTAGAGCAGGAGACCATCACTGCAAGAAACAGAACCATTAATAAGGAATTTGAAATAAAACGTTTCATGGTTTTAATGTTTTGATCGTTAAATAAGTACTTCATTTAAAATTTATTCTATTTATTTTTATTTAAGCCAATAGGGGAATTGTTCTCATGCTAAACTTAGAAGCGGAATCCCAGTTCCAGGGAGATGCTGCTTCCGGGTTTGTAGCTTTTTAGGACCTGATCACGGTTAAAATGCTTGATATCGGTGCTGCCTCCATTGTAGTAACTCATGTCAACATCCGTGTTGACATTTTGTTTGTAGACAATGCTTTGGTTGAGCAGATCCTTGATGGAGAATTTGATCTCTGCATATTTGCCGATCTTTTTGCTGATGACAAAATCAACCAGGTGACGGGGCATTTCATACACATCCGGTACATCTTCCCAGCCATTCTGTTGGGGAATTCCTACAATTTGAATCCTTTTGCCGATCACATTGTACATCAGGTTCACCATCAGTCTGCTTTTGGCCTCCTCGGTGTAAAAGATCCCCGCATTGAGGATGTAGGGAGATTGTCCGGCCATGGGACGAGATTTTTCTGTGATTTTGTTGGCAAAGTTTATTTCGCTTTTGATCAGCGCACCATTCATTACCACACTTAATTTTTCCCAAATGCCGGCTGATCCAAGTGTTTTACGCATCTCTGCCTCAATGCCATAATTGGTTGCTTCGTCTGCATTCTGGTAGGAGTATTCCAGTCCGCTTCCGGTCTGAAGGTATTTTACCTCAATTGGATTTTTGAATTTCTTGTAAAATAGTCCGACCGAGAACAATTCGTTTTTGGAGGGATAGTATTCATACCGGATCTCACTGTTGGTGACAATCGCATTTTTGAGGGACGGATTTCCTGAGTAAACCGCATTGCTTTCGAAATCATAGAATGGGAAAGGTGCAATCTCCCTGAACTCCGGACGGTTCAACGATTGGCCATAGGCGATGCGGAGCTGGTTCCCTTCATTGAATTGGTAAACGGCATTGAACGAGGGCAAAATGCTGAAAGTGTCGTTCTTGACGGTAATGGGTTGGAGAAACCTGTCGTAACTATCGATTTGCTGGATGTTGTTTTCACCCCTGACTCCTACGTAGGCAGACAATTTTTTGGTAAAGGGTATCTGAAATGCGAGATAACCAGCTACCTGGTTGTTATTTCCAGTATAGGAGTCTGATTTACTGGTTTCTTCATCCAGCTTGATGCCTGTTGTGGTATTGATGTTTGCATCGTTGAACATTTGATCCAATGGCAAATATCCTATTTTGGTGTCGTAAGTTCCACTGTTTGAAACCACATAACCCAGCTTCCTGGCACTAAATTCGCGATCTTTTTGCTCTGCAAAGATACCAGCCTTCAATGTCGGGTTGATATTTAAGATGGAGAAGGTGTGTTCCAGATTTGCCGTAGCCGAATAGACATTCTCCACAAGGTTCATGTATACCCTTCCGGCATTGGCTGTTAACGGATTGACCGGAAAGACCATGTAATATTTGCCATAGTTGGGATCCGTTTTGTTTTCATTCATGGTAAGTTTCAACCTTTTCAGGTCAGGTTCGTCACGCGTGGCCCTTGAATAACCTGTCGTCCAGTCTATTTTTGTTTTGTTTTCATTGAAAGAATGGGTTCCGCTGAGCTGTCCCATGTAGGTGGTCCGACCCATGAACGCATATTCGTAGGATTGGATTTTGGAATTGCTGTAATACTCGGTACCACGTCTCATCGACGTTTTGGTGTAACCGATGTGGTTGAAAAGGTTCCGGAACTCGATCTTGTGTCCATTGCCCAGAAAAGCACTCCAGTTGCTCAAAATCCCTAGTTTTGCGGTGTTTTTATAAACATCATCGACAAAGGAAAAATCATAACCCGGCTTGTCATTTTGAAATTGGTAGACACCAAAATTGTTGTTTTCAACCTGGTCGTAATTTTTTACGTTGCTGTAATTTATGCCGGTTACTTCACCGATCACAATTTTTTTGATTTTAAAGCGGTGTGCCATGCTGAATGACATGCGCAAATCAGGTGTAGCCATCTGTGAATTGGCTACCCAGTTTTTATTAAGCATTCGACCCAGCAGTACCTGGTCGTTTTTGCCAACTTCGCGCAGGTCGGTTGGAAAGGATGCTGGCAGTTTCCTGGTCCTATCGTCTATCCCCAACCAATCCGTTTTCCCACCCTGGTATTTGTAAAAATCACTGAAGGTGGTGCCTTGTGAATAGGAGGTTCCAATAGAAAAAGAGTAAGAATTCGATTCAGGAACATCTTTTGTCGTCAGTTTGATGAATCCTCCGGAAAAATCTCCGGGCAATTCCGGTGCCGGTGTCTTAAACACCACCATATTTTCGATCATGGAACTCGGAACCAGATCGAATGAAAAGGCCCTGCTGTCGGCCTCTGAGCTGGGGGCTGAAGCGTTGTTGAGCCAAACACTGTTGTACCGTTGTCCCAATCCCCTGACGATCACAAAACGGTCATCTACGACCGTTACACCCGGTACGCGTTTGACAACCTCGGATGCGTCCCTGTCCTGCGAGCGCTGGATCTGCTGGTTGGAAATACCATTGGAAGCAATCAGGCTTGATTTCATGGCAGTCAGGATGGAGACATCCGATCCCTGGCGTCTGGTGGCGGTTACGGTGATATCCCCAAGGCTGATGGTTGCCTCCTCCAGGTCTACATTCAACTGGATGGATTTGTTGGCAACTACCACCACCTTTTCAAACGTGACTGTATTGTAGGAGATGTAGGTGACCTTTATATTGTAGGTTCCCGGTTTAAGGTTGTCTATTAGATAGTGGCCATCAAAATTTGTGACAGCCCCTACAGTGGTTCCTTCTACAATCACCTGTGCCCCGACGAGTGTTTCCCTTGTTTTCTTGTCAAAAACGGTTCCCTCAATCGAGCCGTTCGCGCTGAAGGTATTGCTGCTGAAGATTAAAATCATCAGAAAACCGAACAGGAGTTGAAGTAGTCTTGGTGGAATGTTGCAGGTGCGATTTAGGATCCGACGAATTTGTGGATTTTTGGTTAGATTTTTGGCAGTAGATTCTGGTAGGTGCTGTGTTGAGTTTTGAGACATCTTGAATAGTAAAATCATAAACAATGGAACAATGCATTTTCTGCTGCAAAGTTGAAGGTTAACTGTTACAGAAATGTTTCAAATAAAATACAGAGTGGTTAAACTTAAAGGAGGTGTTAGTAACTGAACATTATTGAAATAATTTTGACATTTCAAATTTCCTGAAACTGAATGAATGGTACGACTTGAGTTTTTGAAATACATGCTGTCATTTGCCTCGCTGGCAAAGTTTAACCCGCTCACGTTTGACAGGATGCTGGAATCCGGATCCGATTTTAAAGGCAGTGACTTTGGCAGAGATTTCCAGTGGGGTGTCGGGACCTCTGCTTTTCAGGTCGAAGGGGCCTGGGATCTTGATGGCAAAGGGCCCTCCATTTGGGATACCTTTTCAGGGAAAGAGGGAAATATCAAGGACAAGACCAACGCCAAAGCAGCCATTGAATTTTACCATACTTATGCGGCTGATTTGAAGTTGTTGAAGCGACTTAATTTTGAAAACTTCAGGTTTTCATTTTCCTGGGCCCGTATTTTACCTGAAGGCTCCGGAAAGATCAATGAAAAAGGTCTTGATTTTTACGACCGATTGATTGATTCCTGCCTTGAACTTGGCATAGAACCCTGGGCGGTACTCTACCACTGGGATCTTCCGCAGGCATTGGAGGATCGGGGAGGATGGGCCAATCGGGATATCATTGGCTGGTTTTCTGAATATGCAGATTTGTGTACACGAAGATTTGGGGATAGGGTCAAGCATTGGATGGTGTTGAATGAACCTGCCGGTTTTACCACTTTGGGATACCTTTCGGGCGTCCATGCACCGGATCGAACCGGAATCGGGATATTTTTGGCTGCTGTGCACCATGCCTGCATGTGCCAGGCGGAAGGTGGCAGGATTATCCGGCAAAATGTTAGCGGGAGTCACGTAGGCACCACATTTTCCTGTTCCTTTGTCGAGCCAAACAAATTGACCCATTGTCACCGGAATGCAGCGGACAGGCTGGATGTGGTGCTCAATCGGCTTTTTATTGAACCATCGCTGGGGATGGGTTATCCGATTGTTGAGGTACCCTTTTTGAGAAAGATAAACAAATACATCCAACCCGGGGATCTTGAAAGACTGAAGTTTGAGTTTGATTTTATCGGGCTGCAGAATTATTTCCGGTTGATCAGTAAACCCTCTATGATCCCTTTCATCTGGGCCAATCGCATGAAACCCGGGGATGGGGTTGAAATTACAGAGATGGGGTGGGAGGTGGCGCCGGAGGGTATCTACAAGATTCTGAAACAGTTCTCAAAATATCCCATCAAGGAGATTATCGTTACCGAAAATGGAGCAGCCTTTCCGGATGTAATGACCGATGGGCGTGTTCATGACCAGCAAAGAATTGATTTTTTCAAAGGCTATCTTGAGCAAATTCTGCGGGCAAAGAGGGAAGGGGTCAACGTAAAGGGTTATTTCGCCTGGACCTTGATCGACAACTTTGAATGGGCAGAGGGGAACCGGCCCAGATTTGGTTTGGTTTACAACGATTTTGAAACGCAGCAACGTACGGTAAAGGATTCAGGGTACTGGTTCAGGGATTTTTTGAAAGAAAGTGTTTAGTTGTTAAATTGTCTAACCGGATTCGAAACAAAATTCGGTCGCAATTGTTACAGTTGATGGTACATTTGTGTGACAAAATTGTTAAAGAAGCTATTTGGTTTGTTTTTTCCTGAACTGACCATTGGATTTTGACAACAATCAAAGTACTGGAATCATTGCGGATACGAATCCACTGCTGTACGTCAACGCCAAAAGCTATGGAAACCACCAACTGCGCTGTAAGTTCAAACCATCAACAATGGTTGTATAAGTCAGCGCTGTAAACGGCATTCATAAACGATGACGGTCTTTAACGGTTCAGTAAATGCGTTTTCGCAGGTTATGGGAGGGTGTCAACTCTATTTTGAGGCTTTCATAACCATGGTTGGGTTTCAAAATCTGTAATTATTGTTTCATCCTTTTGTAACTGTAACGAAATTAAATTGCTGTTGCTTAGCTGCGTGCATTAAAACGTAACTTATGGACAGCAGAAGAAATGTTGAATTGGTAGTTTTGTCGGATGTACACCTGGGTACCTCCGGAAGTCATGCCGTTGAGCTGCTCAAATACCTGAAAAGCATCAAACCCAAAATGCTGATTTTGAATGGGGATATCATCGATATCTGGCAATTCAAGAAACGCTATTTCCCCAAATCACACCTAAGGGTGGTAAAGCACCTGCTTGGATTGGCCTCCCAAAGATGTTCCGTCTATTACATTACCGGAAATCACGACGAGATGTTCCGGAGATTTTCTGGCATGAAAATCGGAAAATTGAAAATCATCAATGACTTGAGACTCGAACTGGGAGGAAAGTCGGTTTGGATTTTCCATGGGGATGTTTTTGATGTGGTGATGCAACATTCGAAATGGCTTTCAAAGGTAGGTGCCATCGGTTATGATACCCTGGTTTCGCTCAACACCTTTGTGAATTGGCTCCTTCGCGAACTGGACATCAAGGTTAAGCCGGTCTCCTTCTCCAAGCGAATCAAGGAGTCGGTGAAAGGGGCTGTCAAATACATCAATGCATTTGAGGATACTGTCTCTGCAGCTGCCATTCGGAAAGGAGCCGATACGGTAATCTGCGGACATATTCACAAACCAGAAATCAGAAGGATCAGCCTTGGAGAGCAATCTGTCAACTACCTCAATTCTGGTGACTGGATCGAGAACCTTACCTCCCTTGAATACAACAATGGGAAATGGCGGATATTCAATTACAGGACCGATTTTGTTGAACAACAGGATAACGTTGACCTTGATTTTGAAAAAATCGTAGATGCGGAAACAAAAGAGTTGTTTAACAACATGCTGGTCGAATTTCAACGTTGAACTGATCACTCTAAAACGTCTTAAAATGAAGATACTATATGCGATTCAAGGAACAGGGAACGGGCATATCAGCAGGGCCCGGGATATTATTCCCCACCTGCAGGAATTTTGTCAATGCGATATCCTGGTAAGCGGCACCCAATGTGATGTTAGTCTTGGCTATCCCATCAAATATCGTTTCAAGGGTTTGAGTTTTGTTTTTGGAAAGTCAGGGGGAGTTGACCTTTGGAAGACCATCACCCGGGCAAATTTCTTCTGGCTCTTCCGGGAGATCAGCCAGGTGCCCGTGGAGGAGTATGACTTGGTGATCAATGATTTTGAACCGGTTTCGGCCTGGGCCTGCAAACGCAAAAATGTACAGTGCATCAGTTTGAGTCACCAGGGGTCACTGAAGAGCAGCAGAGTTCCCATCCCTGACCAAAAGGATCTGCTGGGCAAGTGGATTCTTGAAAACTATGCACCATCTACCCTTAACTTTGGGTTTCATTTTAAGCCCTATGACGAGTTTATCTTCACCCCCGTGATCAGAAAGCAGGTCAGAGATTCCGTTGTGGAGGATCTGAACTACTACACCGTCTATTTGCCGGCATTTGATGACCAGCGCCTGATCGCCTACTTGTCGCGCTTTGAAAATACCCATTGGCATATTTTCTCCAAACATGCCAGGAAGTCCTACCAAACCGGGAATATCCAGATAAAACCCATTGAAAACAACAGCTTTGTGGAGGATATGGCCCGTTCCAGGGGGGTATTGTGCGGGGCTGGGTTCGAAACACCGGCTGAGGCACTTTTTCTGAAGAAAAAATTGATGGTAATACCCATGCACGGACAGTACGAGCAGCAGTGCAATGCTGAAGCGCTAAAGGAGATGGGTATTCCGGTTATCAAGGATTTAAAGACAAAATATTTGGCCAAAATTGGAGAATGGCTGGATTGCGGCCCAAGGGTTGAAGTCAATTATCCTGATTTAACCCGGGTAATTGTCCGGAAAATCCTTGAAATGAAGGTGCAAAGTGTTATTCGCAGCAACAGTTGGGAATTGAGTTACCAGTTGACCAACCGGATGGCCAAGATTTAATTGCAAGCCATTAATTACAGGAGTCTGTTTCGATGAAACTGCGGAAGGAATTCTCCTTCAGGATTGTACCCGGAGCTATTTGGGGTCAAGCTTACTATTTGGTTTTCTTGACGAAATGTAATCGGAATGTAACCAATGTGAAACATCTAAATGGGAACTTTACCCATCATTTTTTCCAACTCTGCTGAAAGATTTGCGATCATTAACTAAACCAACGGATGAAGCTCGATCGAATTTTTAGTTTTCTTGTACCCAAAGACCACAAGTTTTTTCCATTGTTTATTGTTGCAGTTGACAATCTTGTTTACACCTCCGAATTGCTTGTCGCATTGTTTGAAGAGGTAGATCTTGACAAGAGGCAACAGTTGATCTTTCAAATCAACGAGGCAAAGCTGACTGGAGTCGGCATTACCAGGAGAATAAATGCAGAACTGAACCACTCTTTTATCACTCCCTTTGAGCGGGGAGATATACATTCCCTTGTCTATGCCATGGACCGGATTGTGGACCACCTCTATTCTGCTTCCAAACGTGTTCAAAGGTATAAACTCCCACTTTTCCCGGAAGAGTTTGTCCAGATGGCAGGGTTAATTCTCTCAGCCAACAGGGAAATTCAACACATCCTGCACAATGTTCATACCATCAGTGATTTTCAGAAGTACATTGATTCGTGCCAACGCATCGGAGAGATGGAGAGTCAGGTAGACGACCTTTACCAGCAATACATGGCCACTCTTTTTGAGCAGGAAACCTATGTCGTTGATTTGATTAAAAAGAGAGATATTGCTACAAGCCTGGAAAAGGCCATCGACAAATGCGATGACATATCCGGCATCTTCTACACGATCATAGTCAAGATGGCATAGTCGCATTTTTTTATCCATTGGCTGTACTTCAATTAGCCCTTTTGCCTGTTGAACATCATGGTGTTGATCATTCGAGGATCAGGAACGTGTAGTACCTGCGTTGAAAGTCATTTTATTTCACCGGACAGAGATTGACATTCAGTAGGGATTTCTCATCTTATTGTTTATTTTTGTGGCTCGTCTAAAAGCCGGATGTTCCGGAGCTGATGATCTTACCTATGATTTAGTTTTTATGGAATTACATACCATTAACCATCTTCGGGAGCTGGAGGCAGAATCGATCTTCGTGATTCGTGAAGTAGCTGCACAATTTGAGAATCCCGTGATGCTTTTTTCGGGCGGAAAGGATTCTATCGTTATGTTTTTTTTGGCAAGAAAGGCCTTTTACCCTGCCAAAGTTCCGTTCCCACTGATGCACATTGATACGGGTCACAACTTTGAAGAGACCATTACCTACCGGGATGACCTGGCAGAAAAGACCGGTACAAAGATGATTGTCAAGTATGTGCAGGCATCGATTGACAAGGGGAGGGCCGTTGAAGAGAAAGGTGTAAATGCCAGCCGAAATGTGCTGCAGACAGTAACCTTGCTGGATGCCATCGAGGAGATGAAATTTGATTGTGCCATGGGAGGCGGACGCAGGGATGAGGAGAAGGCCCGCGCCAAGGAGCGCTTTTTCTCCCACCGCGATGAATTCGGTCAGTGGGACCCCAAGAACCAGCGCCCGGAGCTTTGGAACCTGTTCAATGGGAAGAAACACATTGGGGAGCATTTCAGGGTTTTTCCCATCAGTAACTGGACGGAAATGGATGTATGGCAATACATTCTGATGGAGAGTATCCCAATGCCCAGCCTCTATTTCACCCACGAAAGGGAAGTTTTCTGCAGGGATGGTGTTTGGCTGGCAACGGCTCCATTTATGCAGCTGAAACCCGGGGAGAAAGCAGAAGTAAAGCGGATCCGCTGCAGGACGATCGGAGATATAACCTGTACAGGTGTAGCACTTTCGGAGGCCAATACGCTCGAAGAGATTATTCAGGAGGTTGCTTCCAGTCGTGTCACTGAACGCGGTGGCCGGGCCGATGACAAGCGTTCGGAAGCAGCCATGGAAGACAGGAAAAAAGAGGGATATTTTTAAGCTATTAGCAGTTAGCTGTTAGTAGTTAGCTTCCAGGATAAATTGGTTTTTCTAAAAGCTAAAAGCTAACAGCTAATAGCTTTTTATTAATAATTGAAATGATATATAGTTAGCATGATAGACGATAAAGCAGCAGTTTTGACCGGGAAAGAGATCGGATATTTGGATATGGAGCTGTTAAGGTTCACAACTGCCGGAAGTGTTGACGACGGGAAAAGTACTTTGATTGGGAGATTGTTGTACGATAGCAAAGCCATTTTCGAGGATCAGATGGAGGCGATTGAAAGGGCCAGTATCAGCAGGGGTGGAGAAGAGGTTAACCTGGCTTTGCTGACCGATGGATTGCGTGCCGAGCGGGAGCAAGGGATCACCATTGATGTGGCCTACCGGTACTTTGCCACCCCCAAAAGGAAATTTATCATTGCTGACACGCCGGGGCACATTCAGTATACCCGCAACATGGTGACAGGTGCATCTACCGCCAATGCTGCCGTCATTTTGATTGATGCACGCAACGGGGTGATTGAACAGACACGGCGTCATGCCTACATCGCAGCATTGCTCCAGATTCCACATGTGGTAGTTTGTGTCAACAAGATGGACCTTGTCGACTTTGCAGAAGAGGTTTTTGAAGCGATTAAAACTGATTTTACGGAAGTTGCCCGGAAACTGGGAAACAATGATGTTCATTTTTTGCCCATCAGCGCAAAGCTGGGAGACAATGTGGTGGACCGTTCCCTGAATATGGACTGGTACACCGGGCCTACTTTTATCGGCCTGATGGAGACGTTGCCGGTTGGAGGTGACCACAATTTTACCGATCCGCGTTTCCCTGTGCAGTATGTGATTCGTCCCCAGTCTGATCAGTTTCATGATTACCGGGGATATGCAGGCAGGGTCGCCGGAGGTATCTTCCGGGTTGGACAAGCGGTGGTAGCCTTGCCTGGTGGTCAAAAAACAACTATTGAAGGGATTG
The DNA here is from genome assembly GCA_945873105.1 of Tangfeifania diversioriginum. GTDB lineage: Bacteria > Bacteroidota > Bacteroidia > Bacteroidales > Prolixibacteraceae > CAINVV01. The sequence goes on along the minus strand of CAMCBW010000016.1, from coordinate 46,600 downwards.
ACTTTGGCGAGGAAAATCTGCAGTTGGCTTTTGCCCCTCAATCGGTGACACTGCGCCTGGCCCATGAAATAGATATCAGCAGGGGTTCGATGATCGTGGATGCGGTCAATCAACCGGTACAGAGCCAGGAGATCGATTTGATGGTGTGCTGGCTCAACAGCAAGCCACTTCAGCTTCGTGGCAAATACCTGCTCAAGCATACCTCCAACGAAATGAAATGCGTGGTGACCGAAGTTGCCTACAAGGTGAACATCAATACGCTGGAGGAGCTCCACGAAGATACTTCCATAGGGTTGAATGAGATCGCCAAAATTTCTGTCAAGACTACCCGGCCCATATTTTTTGATCCCTACCGGAGAAACCGGGAAACCGGCAGTTTGATATTGATCGATGAGGCCACCAACAATGTAGTAGGGGCGGGGATGATCCTTTGAGAGAGCGTGAAATAGCCGTTAATAAGTTGAAATAAATAGAAATAGGTGGAGATATTTCCACCTATTTCTATTTATTTCAACTTATTTCCCTGCTACATCCTTATGGCCAGGGTCAGAAGCAATTCGTGGTTCATTGATTGATACTTAACCGGATCCACATTGACACCTTCCACCTGGTACATGTAGAGGAAGTTGGTCCTGTCGCCGAGGCTAAAGGTTACATCGAGGGAGAAGTTTCCATGGCGGTAACCGATTCCGCCATTGTAGGTGCGGTATTTGTAGTCTGCATTCGGCTGGGAAAGGCCATAGGCGGAGGATTGGTAGGGATTACCGATGAACTCGACCCCACCTCGCAGGCTCACTGCACTCACTGGTTTGTATTCAGCTCCAACCCGCAAAGTATGCGCAGCCTTGTAAATGGTTTCTATCTCACCGTTTTCCGTATTAAAGGTACCTCCACCCAATCCATTGCTGTATTTCATTGCACCGTAATCCACGAATTCATAATCCACGGAGATCAATGCTTTTTTTGCCACCTGGTAAGCTATACTTCCAATCACATGCATTGGCGTGTGAAAATTATATTTATAGGTACCTACCGGGGAACTTTCGCTGTGTTTGCCGTCGGCATCGTCACTGATACCGCTTAGATCTGAACTCATGCTGGAACTGTAGGATTCATTGAATTTGAAATAGGTAGGCGTGTGGATGGCAACACCCAGCCTCAGTACCGGAACAGGACGGAAAATAGCTCCGAATTTGAAATTATAGCCGAATCCGTTAGACCTGGAGTAATTGGTGTAATTGTAATTACCCCAGCTTCCGGCATTGGAACCCAAGCTATTATCTCCATTTTCGCTGTAGAGTTTGGCCTCGTCGAAAAAGAGATCCTGCATCCCAAGGGTCATCCCCAGGTAGAGCCGGTGGTTAAAGTTGGCACCCAAAGTGGCGACATATTCGTTGATGAATCCTTCCTGGCTGGAAGTTTGCAGTTGTTGTACTGTTTCGTTCTCGAGCAGAAAAGTTGTGTACTGGTTCCCTGGGCCGGTGGGATTACTAACGTCTATCAGGTAGGTCTCCCAGGCAAGTTTACTTTCCCAGGGAACACTGTTGTAGGGATCATAACCATCGGTGGTTACCAGATTGTTGTAGTTGATGCCATTGGTGTTCTGTGCAAAGGCATCCATGCGGGAATAGGGGGAGCTGTTGGAACCTACAGCCGTGTTTTGGTTGAAATTGGCCAACCGGTTGTAACCTAACCCAAAATTAAGGGAGACCAGTCCAGAAGTCTTGCCTGAAGCAGGAAGGGCTGAGACGTAGCCGAAATTTTTGAAATTGAAATTGTTATTTTCTTCCTTGAAGCTGCTTCCCTGGTAGGTGGATTCTGTAGAATTGAGGTTTAAAAGACCCATGGTGGTCGACAATTCGGTCCGTTGATAAATGGCAACACCAGCCGGGTTAATACTCAGCGCCCCAAAATCACCACCCAGGGCTCCAAAAGCGTTTCCCATGGCTTTTAACCGGGCAGTGGATCCATAATTTTGTTGTGAAAACAAGAGGGCATTGTCGACATATTGAGCTGAAACTGAAGATCCTAAAAGGATCATCGCAAAGATGAATAAATATGGTTTCATGTGTGTGTATTTTATTTTTAATTGCTAGCTGGAATTTAAGTAGGGAGAAGCCAATCCTTGTCTGCATCATTTGTACTTCCCCCGTATTTTCTTATGATAGCATTACTTGGGTAAAGTTTGTTGTTTGAGGCAGAAAAGACTTTGATGGCCCACTCTCTTTTGTAAATTATTATCCCATTAACGTGTTCTGCCAGAGCTTCCGCTGCTGCTGCCACTGCTGCCGCTGCTGCCACCTCCGCTAAAACCTCCGCCTGAGCTTGCACCTCTGGTTCCACTGCTACTTCCTCCGCTGAAACTGCCGCTTGAGCTGTTGTTGTAGGAGGGAGCCGAATAGCTCCTGGAAGAGGAGTTTGATCCTGAATAGGATGGAGATGAACTTCTGGTGCTGCTGCCCTCACTGCCAGATGACCGGGATTGGGAGCTGCTTACTGAACCTCGTTGGTAGCTGCTTGATTGTTGAGTCCTGGAGGAACTGGGAACTGCGCTGCCAGAAGTCTGTGGACGGGTGTAACGACCTGTCTGCGTGGTACTGCTGCCCGACTGGGGTGAACTGTATTGCCTGGTCGTGCCGCTGTTGTAGGAAGGTTGGGTATTCATCCTTGGCTTGTTGTAGGTTGGTGTATACTCATTCCCTCCGGTGGCAGGCCTGGCTGTACTGCGTGATTGGTTCGGATTGGTGGTTCCCTGGTTGTTGACAGAATTTGAACGGCGCAGGTTGGAGATGGTCTCTCCCCTGAGATTTTTACTTCCTTGAACAGCGGTTTTTTCAACTGCCTGTTGTGGTGTATTTACGCCCCTGTTTGAAGAGAGTCTGGTACCGGTGGCTCCCGCTCCGGTTTCCGTCCTGTTGCCTGATACGGCCCCATTTTGAACCGTTCCAATATTCTGCAACCTGCCACTGGAAGTGCCTGGATTTCTACCCAGAACCTGCCCGTTCGCATTGTTGAAACTTCCGCTTTTGTTGCTGTTGGCACCATATCTTACTGCATTGGATTCACCACGTTTGCCTGTATGGTTCTGTTTGCCTACATAAACATCCCCGGCGTAATAGGATCCGCCATAGTTCGGGTAATAGCCGCCGCCGTAATATGGAGGATACCATGGATTGTATCCACCCCATCCGTATCCATATCCATATCCGTATCCAAATCCATAATATGGATAATAACCGCCCCAGCCAAATCCGTAAGAGGGATAATAACCTCCCCAGCCAAGTCCGTAAGATGGGTAGTAACCCCCCCAGCCCCAGTTGGATCCGAAACCGAAATTCCAGTAGGGATCCCAGAATGGGTCATAGAAAAAGGGATCATAGAAGGTTCTGATACGGGTAGTATAGTCCATCTCGTCACCTTCGTAGTAGTTGTTGATGGTTACCTGTTCCTTGTCATCCTTGTATTCAGAGATTGTATCTGAATAGGCTGGTTGCTCATCAAAGTAATAGGCGTTCTTGTCGGACCGGCTACCTTTGGGGACCACATAATTGTTTACAATTTTGCCCTGTTCATTTTCCTGAACCTCCATCAAAACAGTACTTTTCTGCTGAACTGGTTTGGCCTGTTTGACGGGTTTTTGTGCCATTGGCTGCGCATCTCCGGGCATGAAATAGAGATCATCCGAATATTCACTGGAGGTGATCTTTGAGCCTGTTGTGCAGGCTGTAGCCATCAGTGCAACGGCTAATAAGAGATTCACGGTAGTTTTCATCTTTTGTTCCTCCTTCTATTTAAAAAAGTCCTTCAATTTCCTTATTTTTGCAATTGGAAATATACCTGAATACAAGCAAATATCATACCAAAATAGTAAAATGGCTAAAGAACTTACAACAAAAGAGGAAAATTATTCACAGTGGTACAATGATCTGGTTAGCAAGGCTGATCTGGCTGAAAACTCTGCCGTTCGGGGATGTATGGTGATCAAACCCTATGGATATGCCATCTGGGAGAAGATGCAAGCGGCACTGGATCAGATGTTCAAGGAGACCGGACATGAAAATGCCTATTTTCCGCTTTTTATTCCCAAATCCTTCTTCTCGAAAGAGGCAAGCCATGTGGATGGCTTTGCCAAGGAGTGTGCGGTGGTGACCCACTACAGGTTGATGAATGATCCAAATGGCAAGGGGATCATTGTGGATCCGGATGCAAAGCTGGAGGAGGAGCTGATAATCCGGCCAACTTCCGAGACGATTATTTGGAGTACCTATAAAAATTGGGTGCAGTCCTACCGGGATTTGCCGATCCTGGTGAACCAGTGGGCCAATGTGGTACGTTGGGAGATGCGCACCAGGATGTTTCTGAGGACTGCTGAATTTTTGTGGCAAGAGGGTCATACGGCACATGCAACCAAAGAGGAGGCATTGGAAGAGACCGAGAAGATGATCAATGTCTATGCCGATTTTGTGGAGAATTACATGGCTGTTCCTGTGATAAAGGGAGCGAAGTCCGAACATGAGCGATTTGCCGGAGCCTTGGAAACTTACAGCATTGAGGCACTGATGCAGGATGGCAAGGCACTTCAATCCGGCACCTCGCACTTTCTGGGTCAGAATTTTGCCAAGGCTTTTGAGGTTCAGTTTACCTCCAAAGAGGGGAAGCTGGAGTATGTATGGGCTACCTCCTGGGGTGTATCCACGAGGTTGATCGGAGCTTTGATCATGGCACATTCAGACAACAACGGATTGGTGCTGCCCCCAAAACTGGCGCCAATTCAAGTGGTCATCGTTCCTATCTACAAGAATTTTGAGCAATTGGATCAAATATCCGCGAAAGTTAATGTATTGGTTAAGGAGCTCCGGCAAATGGGTATTCGTGTGAAATACGACGACCGGGATTCACAGCGTCCGGGGTGGAAATTTGCCGAGTATGAGATGAAGGGTGTTCCGGTACGGCTGGCCATTGGTCCCCGCGACCTGGAGAATGGCAGTGTTGAAATTGCCAGACGTGATACACTCGAGAAAAAAGTTGAGCAGCTTGAAGGAATAGCACAACATATAGAGAAATTACTTGTTGAAATTCAGGACAATATCTATAACAAGGCCTTGAAATTCAGGGAAGAGAATACCACCAAAGTGGATACCTACGAAGAGTTTAAGGAGCGACTGGCCAGCAAACCGGGATTTATACTAGCGCACTGGGATGGTACCAAGGAGAGTGAGGCCATCATCAAGGAAGAGACCAAGGCTACCATACGCTGCATTCCTTTCGATGGCGAAGAGGAGGAGGGAAAATGCATCTTAACCGGCAAGCCATCCAGTCGTCGGGTTCTCTTTGCACTCTCCTATTGATCTACCAATGCTGTTTACAGCGGTCAACATGATGGAAAAAATTGTAGTAGACAGGTTTCTGCGGTACGTTGGGTTTCATACACAGTCTGACCCTGACAGCACCAGTTTCCCCAGTACTGAAGGTCAGCTCAAGTTTGGGAAAGCCTTGGCGGAGGAGCTGGTCCGCATTGGCCTGACTGAAGTTTTGGTCGATTGGAACGGTTATGTCATGGCTACATTGCCCGCCAACATTGCACGCACTGTTCCGGTGGTTGGATTTATTGCGCACATGGATACCAGTCCGGATTGTTCGGGCAGGAATGTGCGTCCCCGCCTGGTGGATGCTTTTGACGGCAAGGATTTGACCTTGAACCAGGAAAAAAATGTTGTTTTCTCTGTCAAGCGGTTTCCGGAGATATTGAACTACAAAGGTCAGCGAATCATCTTCACGGATGGCACCACGCTTTTGGGTGCGGATGATAAGGCAGGTGTGGCCGAGATCGTTACAGCCATGGAATATTTGGTGGCTCATCCAGAGATCCCGCATGGTAAGATTCGGGTTGCGTTTACGCCGGATGAGGAGATTGGACATGGAGCAGATCACTTTCATCTGCCCACTTTTGGTGCTGATTTTGCCTATACCATTGATGGTGGTGAGCTGGGGGAGTTGCAATACGAGAATTTTAATGCTGCTTCCGCCCATATTGTCTTTCATGGCGTGAATGTGCATCCTGGTTCGGCTTATAAAAAGATGAGAAATTCCATCCTCATGGCCAATCGGTTTGTTGAGTCTCTGCCGGTACAAGAGGTCCCTGAGCAGACTTCCGGGTACGAAGGATTCTTTCACCTGGTTAGATTTACTGGTCGTGTGGATGAGACGGAGATAGAGTTTATCATCCGTGATTTTGACAAGGAAAAGTTTGAACAAAGAAAAGCCTGGCTGAGCAGCCAGGTGGATGCATTAAATCTCCAATACGGAGAGCAGGTTGTAGAGATTTCCATCAAGGATCAATATTTCAACATGAAAGAGAAGATTGATGATCATTTTTTTATTGTTGAACTGGCGAAGCAATCGATGATCTCCTGCAACGTTGAACCCCTGATCATTCCTGTAAGGGGAGGAACGGATGGCTCCAGGCTATCCTACATGGGGTTGCCCTGTCCCAATATTTTCGGAGGCGGACACAATTTCCATGGTGTTTATGAATACATTCCTACCAAATCGATGGAAAGCGCATGCCGGGTAATTGTAGAGATTGCAGGCAGGGTCGCCACACTTTGAGTATTATTTTACAAAAAAGCTGAACGGATGCTGGACAGATTGGTAAAATCTTTCGGATCGATTGACACTTTCGGGTCCAACCAAACCCTCCTGGTGGGTGTTAGTGGTGGCATTGATTCTGTCGTATTGCTGGACCTGCTCTCTTCCACTGGTTTTTCCTTCGCAGTAGCCCACTGCAATTTCCATCTTCGGGGAGTAGAATCTGATCTGGATGAGGTTTTTGTAAAGTCACTTGCCAGCCGTTATGGGGTTCCCTTTTTCTCCCACTCTTTCAATACAAGTGAAATAGCTGGACTACGAGGTATTTCCATCGAGATGGCAGCCAGGGATTTGCGTTATGCGTGGTTTGAAGAGGTCAGGGAAACTCAAAATTTTGATTGGGTGGTGGTAGCCCATCACCGGGATGATCAGGTCGAAACATTCTTTCTCAACCTTGCCAGGGGTACCGGCATAGCAGGCCTTACCGGTATGAATGTTGTGAACGGGCGGGTTGTAAGGCCATTGTTATTTGCCTCCAGACTGGAGATTGTGGCCTATGCTGCCCACAAGAATTTGAGTTACAGGGAGGATAGTTCCAATTCAGTGACTGATTTCCAGCGAAACAAAATCAGGCATTTGGTCATTCCACAAATGGAGGAGTTAAATCCCGCCTTCCGGGATCGAATGGTGGAAACAATTTCCTACCTGAAAGATACATCCACGATATATTCGCAATCCATCGATCAAGCAAGAGCTTTGGCGATGCGGTACAATGCTGATGGCGAAGCGGAGATCTCCCTGGCTTCACTGAGCCTATTACAGCCGATGTCGACCTTTTTATTCGAATTTCTCAAACCTTTTCAGTTCAATGGAACGGTAGTCCAGGAGATGATACATGCCTTGGAAGGACAGCCAGGCAAGCAGTTTTTTTCATCAACACACCGGGCGGTACTGGATCGGGATAAAATTCTGATTGAACGGATTCAGGAGTTTTCAGCCCAAAGATATTACCTGGAGCAGGGGTGTGAAAGTATTGATTTGCCGATTAAACTGACCTTTCAGTCTGTTGGGCGAAGCGCAGATTTCAAGCTGACAACCGCCCAAAACATGGCATGCATCGATTCTGACAGGCTTCAATATCCCTTGATCCTCCGCAGGTGGCAGGTTGGCGACTATTTCCAGCCACTGGGCATGAAGGGGATGAAAAAGTTAAGCAACTTTTTTGTGGATGAAAAATTCAGCCTTCCGGAAAAGGAGAGAACCTGGTTACTCACCAATGGGGAAGAGGTCGTATGGATCATTGGGAATAGACTCGATGAGCGGTACAAAGTCACAGCTGAAACAAAGAACCTGTTGATTGTGACGGTGGATTGATTATTCTTTCGTCTTTCTATTCGTAAATGAGGCAATTAAGTCGCCTATGAGCCATCCCATAATCATTCCGTACAAAATACTGGCATGCCATTTGGAGGTGATGGGGCAGGTCCCGGAGCTACAGCCAATAAACTTCCAGTAAAGAAAACCGCCCAAGCCTCCCAGGAAAAGAAATACCACACTTACGCTTCTCTTTTTTAACCAATCAATCATCGTTTTTTTTTGCAAAGAAAAGAAAATTTTGGGCAGTAGGTGATAGTGTGGAAATTTGAAGATTTGAAATTTTGGTAAAGTGGTAATGTGAAAATTGGAAAATTGGAAAATGTGGAAATGTGAAAATTGAAGCAAAGGTTGCGCCCTGGAAGATTATCCGGGTATGGATTGAGAGAAAGGGATTGACAGCTCCTTATCGCTTAACTAGCCTTATTTGCACTCACAATCAAGGAATTACCAGTGAAGTCCTAAGGTCGGTGGCAACTTTTTCCCCTTTTAACAGCCGTACAATTTCCAGCGAAAAATCGAGCGCTGTACCGACCCCCCTTCCCGTTATCAGGTGACCATCCACTGCAAAGGGTGTGTACAGTACCGTGGCACCGTTCAGTTTGGATTCGAATCCAGGGTAGCAGACTGCTTTTTTCCCGATCAGGAAGTCAAGTGATCCCAAAATCATCGGGGCAGCGCAAATGGCCGCAATGTACTTTTGTTCTTCGTTGAACCGCTTCAGTTGTCTGATTAGGCCGCTGTGGTTCGATAGGTTGGTGGTGCCCGGCATACCTCCCGGTAGTAGAATCATGCCGGCATGGGAGTAATCCGCTTCGTCGTACAGTTGGTCAGCCAGGATGGTGATGTTGTGTGCACCGGTGACATTCAGGGATCCGGTTACCGAGACAGTTATGGCAACTAGGTTGGCGCGTCTCAGCACATCTACAATGGTTATGGCTTCGGTTTCCTCGAAACCTGTAGCCAGGTGAATCAAAATTGAAGTGTTCATGGCCGAAATTATTTAGATTGTTGGGAAGAATCCAAACAAAATTACAACAAAAAAGCCTCACCGGTATGGCAAGGCTTTTCAGTCGTAAAATATTTTTTTATTTGGTGGCTTCGATGCGTGCGATGTATTTTTCAACCAGACGGCCTTCGTTGCTGTCGCCATATTTGTCTTTGATGGACTGATAGACTGTTAGGGCTTTTTCTTTGTTCCCCATCATTTCATACATTCTTCCCTCCTTCAACAAATAGATCGGGGTTGTGAAGTTATTGGCTTTCAGGGCTGCTGCTTCGGCATAAAATTTTGCTGCTTTCTCCTTGTTGCCAAGTTCTGCATAGGCATCCCCGATGGCACCAGTTGCAACTGGCTTCAGCAAGAGGTCGTCCGACTTGAAATCTTCCAGGTAGCTAATGGCATCGTTGTATTTACCAAGATGGAGGAAGGAGATACCGGCATAATACCTGGCAAGGTTTCCGGCAGGAGTGCGGCCATAACCATCGATAATGTCCAGAACCCCAGGGTAATTACCGTCACCGTTCAAAGCAAGGTTAAATGAATCCTTCTCAAAATATTGTTCTGCAGCAAAGATTTGCTCCTTTGCTTTGTTTTCGTGTGGTATGGTGTAAAAACGATGGGTAGCGAGCATCAACAAGGCGACCAATACAGCAGCACCAAAGACGATTGAGATAATCTTTGCGTTCTTTTCAAAGAACATTTCAGCAGTTGTTAGTGCGTGTTCAACTTCTTTCAGATTTTCATTGGCCTGGACCTTTTTCTCTTTGCTCATAACGTATAGATTACTCTTAAATGGATGCTTTTTTGTATGCGTGTGCAAAAATAATCGTTTTTAACAAACGATCGCAACAAATTGAAAAATATCCGGCAGGTTTTTGTGGTTTTAAGTAGAAATACCATGTTGAATCCTTTTTTTGTTTGAAACAACGGTTCCCCATCGGGAGAAAGCATCTCTAAAAAGTTTAGATTTGTAGGTCGAAAAATTGGATCTATGTACATCAGGGAGCTTTCTGTCTTGAATTATAAAAATTTTGGTGAGGCCACCCTGGGTTTCTCCAGAAAGGTAAATTGTTTCATTGGCAACAATGGCGTTGGAAAGACCAACTTGCTGGATGCCATCTATTATTTGTCCTTCTGCAAGAGCTATTTTAATATTCCGGATTCTCAGAATGTCCGGCATACCATGGATTACTTTGCCTTGCAGGGAAAATATGAGCTCAGGGAGGGTGTTGAGGAGATTCACTGTGGCTTTAAGAACGGTCAGAAGAAGAAAATCAGGCGGAACAAGAAGGAGTATGAGCGGTTTTCTGACCATATCGGATTGCTGCCATTGGTGATGATCTCGCCTGCCGATTCGGTGCTGATCCAGGGAGGGAGCGAGGAGCGGCGCCGATTCATGGACAGTGTCATTTCGCAATACGACAGGAGTTATCTGGATTGGCTGGTTCGCTACAACAGGGTGGTGCAACAGCGAAACAACTTGCTGAAGAGTTGTGCCGGTCAGTCCAGTGTTGATCCGGACATCTTCGCCATTTGGGATGAGCAGATGATCCAGTTGGGGGAGAAGATTCATCACAAGAGGAGACAGTTTCTGGAAGAGTTGCTCCCGGTATTTCAGAAATATTACAGCCTGATATCCGGCGGGAATGAGAGAGTCTCCCTTGAATACGGCTCCCAGTTGAACAACCAGGCTTTTGACCAGTTGCTCAAGGAGTCATTTTCTCGGGATCGTCTCCTGCAATTTTCGACAGCAGGCATTCACAAGGATGACCTGGAATTGAAGTTGGACGGTTATCCCATCAAGCGGCTTGGTTCCCAAGGTCAAAACAAGACCTACCTGATTGCCCTTAAATTTGCTCAATTTGACTTTATCTGTTCGCTGAACAGTATCAAACCCATTCTCTTATTGGATGATATCTTTGACAAGCTAGACAGTGAAAGGGTAGAGGAGATTGTAAAGCTGGTTTCGGACGATCACTTCGGACAGATTTTCATCACGGATACCAACCGTGAACACCTGGATGGAATATTGCGGGAGGCCGGTGGGGAGGATTTCCGGATCTTCAAAGTGGAAAGTGGGATGGTGCAATTAATTGAAAAGAGGGTATGAGACGAAGTGAGATCCATTCTTTGGGAAGTGCCATAAAAACCTTTCTGAAAGAGTCGAAATTTGACAGGAAGCTGGCGGAAGTGGATGCCATCACCTCCTGGGAATTTATCATTGGGAAACCGATTGCACGAGCCACCACCTCCATCTTTATCAAGAATGAAACGTTGTATGTCAGCCTTAGCTCCTCCATTGTCCGCAACGAGCTCTTCATGATGCGCAACGATATTATAAGGGCCATGAACGACCATGCCGGACGAACCATTGTGAAGGCAATTGTGCTGAAATGAACGAAGGGATTGAAAGGTTTGAAAGGTTTGAAGGGTTTGAAAAGTTTGAAGGGTTTAAAGGGTTTGAATTGTTTGAAAAGTTTTGAAGGGTTCTGGAGGCAGGTGGGTGGATTATCGATAATAGATACCTTATTTAAACAATTGAAAGATAAATCGTTCTATTGCATCCCATTTTGAAAAAATGTAAAATGAGATAGAGCATACCGCAATGAAAGATATTATTTCTTTCCGAGTTGCCTTTGCCCGATTTGAATTTTTCATATAATCTTCTGTGTAAAGAGGGTTTTAAATCGCATTGATTACAAAAGTTTTGATCTTGTCCCAATTTCCCAAAACATATTTCCCAAACAGAAGAGCTGTTGTCCATATTAGAAGGACTCTTGCTTTATTTCGTAAAATGTTAATATTGATTGCTTTCATAGTTAGGCCTTAAATGTTTTATTGGATTGATAAGGCGTAATGGAATCACAATTTAGAGATAAATTCAGTTGACAATTCATTTGATACTCAAGGAACAATTAAGATGGAGGAATTAATCAGCATATGGAACAATATTGCATATACCAGACCATATTTCAATCGAATATAGCCAAGAATTAAACCTGCAATTATCTGCGGACTACATAAAATTGCTGAAAATAAAAGTATTAGCCAAAAGTTACCCGAAAAATTAATAACATGAAATAATCCAAAAAGGAGAGAAGTGAGATAAAAGAGAGGTTTAATGTTTGCTGAAATCCACTTCGATATGATTTCTCTTTTTAATGCCATGACTAGTGAAATCGTCGTCAAAAGAATGAATGATGTCACAATTAGGAGTTCAGGTTTTTCTTTGATAACTGCCCAAGCTACAAATCCAGATAGATTTAGCATGAAAAGTGATATATTTTGGTTGTTAAATTTCAAGAGTGATCTAAAAAAAATCTCTTCATAAATTGGTGCTAAGAGAAAACCGATTAATATTTTTTTTGAAAATGATAAATCAATCTTATTGTGCGAAATGCCAAAAATTTGAGATATCATATAGGCGAAAACGCCTAACATGATCACTGAAAATATGTATAAAATGAACAAATTCAGCAAGTGGTAAAAATTGGGTTTATAGAACTTTGTACTACAAGTTGGATTTTTTAGGAAATTAAGGAATTCTGTCATCATGTTTTTAATAAAGTATAGTCAAATAGGAGGATGAATAGTACCTTCTCATAATTCTGCAAGGTGATTTGACAAAAAGGCATAATGGCAGGTATTGGTTACAAAATTGAAATACCTGCCATTTATTTTATGCAAAAATCCATTTTATAACACCCCAGCTATCCCATAGTTGTCTGAGGTATTGACCTAATTTATAACCTGCATCATAAGATTCTTGAATTGTGCCACCTTGTATTAAGCACAATTCATCTTTATCTAAAATGCCAAATGATTTGGAAATTGAGATTGTGTTTTCCATGATTAAAGAAGTTTAAATCCAAAAAAGCCGCAAACAACTCCAAGAATAAAAGCACCTGTATTTACGATTGCATCGCCTGCAGCTGTGATTTGTTCCGCAGTAAGATAAGTAGCCACTGGTTGGTTCCCACCATTTAAGACCATCATTTCACTTTTTTCCAACTCTTTCATGGTTGTAAAGTATTGAATTAACCCTACTCTTTTTCAGGCTTTTCGGATCTGCCTAAGTTGTGTGCACGAAACTCACTATAAATTTACGGTCGTTCACTCTCATAAGATGATAGGGAAGCATTTATTTTGAGGATCACCACAAAATTTTTTCGAGCAGGAGAGAGGGTGGTGGAGTTCGGATGCAAAGAACGAATGTTTGGAGTGGAAACCAGTTTGGCCAAATAATTTTATCTTTGCCTTGGAAAATAATATTGGCAGAACGCGTTTACTCCCTTAAATTTAAGACATTTAGATGACAAAAACGAATTTTTGCGCATAAATTTTGCCTTGCAATAATTTTCACATTTCCAAATTTTCACATTTCCAAATTTTCACATTGCTATGGCCATCGATTTTTCCCAAATACCCAATCCCTGTTATGTAATTGAAGAGCGCTTGTTGCGCAGGAATCTTGAAACGATCCAACGGGTGGGCCAGGAGGCCGGTGTAGAGATCATTCTGGCCTTCAAGGGTTTTTCCTTGTGGAAGGTCTTTCCGATTGTCAGGGAGTATGTTTCAGGGGCTACCGCCAGCGGGGCCCATGAAGCCAAGCTTGCCGTGGAAGAGATGAAGACCCTCGCGCACACCTATTCGCCTGCTTTCACTGAGGCAGATTTTGATCAGGTTTTGGAATGCTCTTCCCATATCACCTTCAATTCATTGACCCAATTGGCGCATTATGGGGAACGTGTGAAGGCGTATGAGCGAGCCATCACGGTTGGGCTGCGGGTCAATCCTGAATTTTCGGAGGTTGCAACCGAATTGTACAACCCCTGTGCTCCCGGCGCCAGACTGGGAATCACGGCAGATCAGCTGGGCGATCAGCTTCCGGAGGGTGTGGAGGGATTTCATTTCCATACTTTGTGTGAATCCTCTTCGCAGGATCTGGAGAAGACCCTCGAGGCTTTTGAAGCCCGCTTTGGAAAATTTCTGGGACAGTTGAAATGGGTAAATTTTGGCGGAGGCCATTTGATGACCCGCAAGAACTATGATACCAACCATCTGGTAACGGTATTGAAAGCTTTTAGATCGAGGTGGCCTAATTTATCTGTCATACTGGAACCGGGGAGTGCTTTTGCCTGGGAGACTGGTTTTTTGTTGGCCTCAGTGGTGGATGTGGTCGAAAACAAGGGGATCAGAACTGCGATCCTGAATGTTTCCTTTACCGCCCATATGCCAGATTGCCTGGAGATGCCCTACCAACCCAGGATCAGTGGGGCTTACCAGGAAGCTGTTCCGGGGAAATTTGCCTGTCGGATGGGAGGGAATTCTTGTCTGGCGGGCGACTACATGGGATACTGGTCTTTTGACCAGCTGCCAAAGTCAGGAGATGCCATCCTTTTTGAAGACATGATTCATTATACCGTGGTAAAAACCACCATGTTCAATGGCGTTGCTCACCCTTCCATTGGGATCTGGAGTGAGGAGAAGGGTTTTACGCTGTTGCGGGAATTTGGGTATGGTGATTACAAGGAGAGAATGGACTAAAAGGAGTTATGAGTGATAAGTGATGAGTTATCTCTGATCGAGATCGGGTTGAAGTAGTTCATTTACAAGGTGATTTGGGGAAATTTTCTGGCCTCTTCTGCCAATCGTTCCCCAGTGTATTCGGAAGTGGACATCCTGATGCGCCACTCCTTGGGATAACCGTTGTTGAATCGGTTTCCAATGTTTTTAGCCCAACCGATTGGGTGGTTGCGGTAGGTGATCAGGTTCCAGCCTTTCACCGTGCAATTAAGTTGAAAATCCTCTCTTTTCAGGAAACCAATGGCTTGTTCCAGAGGAAGATCGACTGATGGAAAGAAGGATTTATTGGCAATGGTAGAGACTGCAAGCTCGTGTCCAGGTATTAGACTTCCCTGTTTGATTTCACCGACCTTTACACCGGCATGTACAATCCGAAGAGAGGATTTGACCAACTCAAGTTCGGACAACAGGGCAGACGGAAAGGCCAAAAATGTCTCTTCAAACTTTAGCTGAACAAGTGGCAAATTTTGCAGCAGATTACTTAACAGGTGTAGTTCGCTTTTCCCTGCCAAGGGCAGCGTCGTTTTACTTTTGGAGCGAGATGTTACGGCTGGGATCTCTTTTTTTATCACTGCTGCCGTAAAAAAACCTTCTCCGGCCACATTGTGCGGATAAAAGCGGTAGCATGGATACCCGGAGGCATCGGTTGTGACGATGTTCCACTCCTTCCTGAGTTCCAGTTCAACAGCTTCAGTTTCCATCGTTTCGCTAAGCCAGCTGATGTTCTCTTCATTTTCAGCAGGATTGAAGGTGCATGTACTGTAAACCAGCATTCCACCCTCTGCCAGGGCAGGCCATACATCTGCCAGGATCCTTCGTTGACGAAGTGCGCAATGGGCAGCATTGGCTTCCGACCACTCCTCCATGGCCGAAGGGTCGCGCCGGAACAATCCCTCACCGGAACAGGGCGCATCTACGACGATCAGATCAAAATATCCGGGCAACCGGGAGAAGTCCCTCGGGTCGCAACAGGTTACGATGACATTGGGATTGCCCCATTTCTTGAGGTTTTCAGACAGAACCATGGCCCGGGAATGAATCACTTCATTGCTTACCAGCAGTGCCTCATCGGGAAGCAATGAGCTCAAATGGGTCGATTTGCCTCCTGGTGCAGCACAGAGATCGAGTACCCGCAACTGCTTTTTATTGGACTGTACCAGGAATTGTTCGAGAAACATGGAACTGGATTCCTGCACATAATAGAGGCCGGCATGAAAGAGCGGATCGAGGGTGTAAATCGGACGAACAGGAAGGTAATAGCCTGTCTGGCAAGTTGGAACATGGCTTGGTTCTGCAACGGTTACTACCTTTTTTGGATTAAATCGAACTGAATGGTGAATGTCTGCGGAGAGTGAGCTGTGGAAGGCAGGAAACTCAGGCCCCAGGATCCTGCTCATTCTATTTTCAAAAGATGCCGGAAGAATGATCATTTGAACTCTTTTTGTCAAAATTAGCTATTTTTTTCAGGGATTATTTTAAATTTGTTCGATAACTAATTCGACCACCATGTCAATTGCTTTTAGACTGAAATATGCTTTAGGACTTATACCCTCTGCCGATCAACTGGACGCAAAATGGGAAAATCTGATCAAAATGCGGGATGATCTGGTTCGAATGGAAGCTTCAGCCGAATTGAAGCAATATGAAGATTTAAGAAATCTGGTCGAATCAACAGCCTTTCAGCATAGCAAGCGCGAGATTGAAAGTCTTCAGTATTCAGGCAGCGAAGAGGAAAAACTGATGCTGGAGTACAAGGATTTGTCGAGGTCAAAGGCTATCAGAAACTACCAAAAATTGGCAGGTTCCATTCAATTGGATCGTTTTGGCAAAATCCTTTCGGGAAGCAATCTGAAAAGATTTACTGCACTTCAACAGGAGGTGGAATCCCAAGATTTTGTAAAAAGGAGGGCCAGCCAAAAGAGGAGGGAATTTTTAAAGAGTCCGGATCATGCTCTTTTGAAGGAATTCAACCAGTTGCGAAAGAGTGATGATATCTCTTTTTGGCGCAAATTCGGTCACTCTGAAAGTTATCTGAGTTATTTAAAAACTGTCGATTCCAGGGAACTGGCCCGTATGGAGGAGCTTGGGGTTTTGACTGCGTCTTCCCAATTTCAGGAAAGGGTGGCCTATTTGAAAGACAAGAAGCGGTATCTCAAAAGTGACGGATATAAAAAGATTGTTGATTTCAACAATTCGGATAAAAGCAGCTTCATGGTTGCCTATCGAAAGCTTAAAAAAGCCAAGGAGCTTGAGTTCTTTGAAAATTGGGAGGTTATTTTTGAAGAGAATTTCAGTGACAAGAAACTGAATACGGAACTATGGCAGCACGAAGACTGGTGGGGATATAAGCATGCGGGGGTCAGTTTCTCCCAAGAGGGTCAAAAGCAGGGCTATCATGGTCTTCCCAACATTGAAATCAGCAACAATACCCTTTCCATCTGGTCCAAAAAAGAGCGGATGCAGGGAAGTGTTTGGAATCCTGCCATTGGAATCCTGCCCAAGCAGTTTGATTATACCTCCGCCATTTTGAACAGTGCCAATTCTTTCAGGCTCAAAGAGGGTGTTGTCGAAGCCAGGGTAAGGTTTAGAAAAGATGCAACCATTGTTTCAGCTTTTTCTTTGACAGGGGAGAAGCCCTTTCCACAGGTCGATTTGTTCAGGAGTACCAAGAATGGTATTGGCATGGGTATCCTGGAAAAGAACGAAGCACATTCATCCAAATACAGGACATTGAATGGTCACAACGATAGCCATTTCCATATTTACAGACTGGAGATTTTTGGCAATGAACTGGTGTGGAAAATTAACGGCACAGAAGTTTTCCGTCATAACCTGAGACTGACTGAACCACTGTTCTTTCATTTGCTCACTACCCTGCATGGAGAGGTCAATGAACATATGCTGCCGCACAGGTTTGAAATTGATTGGATTCGGTGTCTGGCTAAGAAAAATTAATGGGCGGTATCATGAAAAGTTGGTTGGATGAGGATGAAGCAGCAATCACCATTTGCGATTTGAGCGGTATCATACTTTACATGAACGACCGGTCCAGGAAGGCCTTTACCAAATATGATGACAATAGTGTTTCCGTTGGTTCCAGCCTGATCGAATGTCATCCTGAACCGGCACGGTCTAAATTGTTGTCGATGCTTAAAACCCCTGAAACCAATATTTATACTGTCGAAAAAAATGGCATAAAAAAAATCATCCGTCAGTCGCCCTGGCTAAAGGATGGCGTTTTCAGCGGTGTGGTTGAGGTCTCCTTTGAGATTCCGGCCGTGATGCCCCATCACCTGCGCAAATGAGAAAATGTGAAAATGAAGGCGCTTTGTACGAGGCGAACATTTTCACATTTCCCAATTTTCACATTTTCACATTGGATCTTAGTCTTCGATTTTGTGTTTGAGGGAGCGGAAACCTTCACCCAGTATTTCGCTTGCATCCATGATGGTGATAAATGCGTGCGGGTCAATGGCTGCAATTTGTTCTTCCAGGATAGCCACTTCACGGCGGCTCACTACCGTAAAAATCACATGCTTCTCGGCATTGGTGTACATGCCAACCCCTTTCAGATAGGTTCCGCCCCTTTCGAGGTCGATGACAATTTTATCCCTGATTTTCTCGTGTTCGTCCGAAATGATGATCAGAGCCTTGTTGTAGTTTGCCCCCTGTAGGATCAGGTCAACGGCCCGGCCCGTAATGTAGATGGCGATGATACTGTAAAGCGGAATTTGCCAATCCTTGAAGGCGGCCAGTGCCACAAAAACAATGGCAGTATCTACCCAAATCAACATTTGCCCGATTGGTATCCGGGTATATTTCGTGAGAATCATGGCCACAATGTCGCTGCCTCCCGAGGTTGCCTTGGATTTGAAAATCAGACCAAGTCCGATGCCTGTGAGTACTCCGCCAAAGATACAGGAGAGCAGTACATCCTGCACCAATGGTGCATCACCGACTTCCCGCATCAGGGTGATACCATCCATGAATATGGAGGAGGAGACAAAACCGTAGATGGTTTTAAAACCGAAGCGTGGCCCCAACATTTTGATGCCAATATAGGTTAGTGGGATGTTTACCAGTAAGTTGAATACACCTATCGGGAATCCATCCGGCCAAAGTGCCATCCCCTTGGTAAGGTAATAAAAGATGATACCCAAACCATATACTCCTCCGGGGACGATTTTGTGTGGAGTTATAAAATAGACGTAGCCCACTGCCATGACAAATGAGCCAATGGTAATCATTCCGTAATCAAGAAACCACCTGGTGGAAAATATTTTCTGTGTGGACTTTGCTATCATGGAGAAAGGTTTGTCTAAAATTAGGAAAAATTAGTCAGAGGTGTCTCTTTTGGCAGTTCACTGAAAAAAAAAAGGTTCCTTGTGAGAACCTTTTTTGTCAACCAAATGTGATTAAAATCTTTTCTCTTTGATACGGGCTTTTTTACCTGTAAGGCTGCGCAGATAGAACAATCTGGCACGGCGAACATGACCCATACGATTGACTTCGATCCCGTCGATGAAAGGAGAAGTCATCGGGAAAATACGTTCAACACCTACGTTGCCCGACATTTTGCGGACGGTGAATGTTTTGGTAGTTCCGGTTCCCTTGATTTGGATGACAGTACCTTTGTAGTTCTGGATCCGCTCTTTGTTACCCTCGACGATTTTGTACCTTACGGTGATGGTATCACCCGGGTGAAATGCCGGAAACTCCTTTTGTTCTGCTAAAAACGCATTTTCAGCAATTTTAATTAAATCCATTGCAATAGTTTTTACTTGTTTGACGAACGCAATGTAAACAGTGTCCAGTTGTTTGCTGCCAGAGATTGCGTACGGAAATCGGGTGCGAAAATAGGTATTATTTTTCTCAGAAAGAAATTTTTGGAGAAAAATTGTTTTGTGGCAATTCAGTTGAATACAATGGTTTTAGAATCCAAGTTTTGATCTGATTTCCTTTGGGACTGCATTTTTGTGAACCATGATTGCGGTCGTCTTGTATTTGATGTAAGGTATTGATGCATAGAAATATCCGTCATGACTGTTGTAGGGTCCCCAGGAGTTTTTGATTTTGTAATAGCGAGTGCCATTCTGGTCTGTGGCGGTTCCTACCAGGTGCATGGCGTGATCGTCTGTGGTCTCTTGGGAATCAAAAGCTGCCTGTCTGATCTCCTGGGTAATGAACTTTTCTTTTCCTGGTTTTTCCAGTTTGTAAAGGGTTTTCTCTTTTTCAGTTTCGGAGAGTTTCTCCCATTTGGAAATTTCGGCATCTTTCAGCTCTTCCCTGTTGATATCCGGCACAACAGCAACGCCTTTCTGAGAGGTTACAAATCCTTTTTCGCTCACATCGGCAGCCCATCCTATGGTGTATCCATTTTCAATCGCATGGTCGATAATGGACTGAATATCCTCCAGGGGTACGTTGTAGAGTTTTTCCCAGAGCCAATTGTCCGGAACTTCCAGAACAAATTGCTGGTAGAAGGGGTGATGGCTAAATGAGGTAATTTCGACATAGTCGTCCGGTTGGATGCCACTGCAGAAATCAGACGCAAAGGTAGCTGGGGTATACTTTTTCTTCTCGTATTTGAAATCATCCGGGATCTCGCCAAAATAGGCATCTGCGCTCTTCCGAAAGGCGATGGGCCAGGAAGGAGACAATTTTCTGTTCTTGTTTTGAACAACCGCTACCACCAGGCTTTTCAACAGATTGTCCACCTCCCCGTGGACGTGCTTTTTCTCCCCGTAATTTAAACCGGGATAGTTGGATTCAGGTACAAGCCCATAGTTTTTCATCACATAGGTAATGTCGTGAAGCAGGCCACCTCCGCCAAAATTGGCATTGCCCTGCATCCTGACATAACGTTCGGCTTTGTCGCGGTAGCAGTGGTTCACCAGAAACATCTCAGAGAGGTCTATTTCAGGTTTGCCGATCCTTAAAAGCTCGGATTCAATGAAGGAGGTCCCGGCAAATGACCAGCAGGTGCCTGTTCGAAACTGATCCTTAACGGGCGTGTGAGGTAGCTCTTTTACAGTTGTAAATCGATAGCTGGTGTCTTTTTTGTCTTGCGCCTTGCCTGGGATGCTTCCCAAAAGTAGCAAAGTGATAATTGTACTTAAGAATCTGAAATTCATAGGAGTATATAATTAACTTTTTAGTTCCGGATAATTGACCCGTACATGGTAACTGTTGATCAGTTTCTCGTGAAACAGCCCTTTGAGTACCCTGATGTCCTTAAAGGTCAACGGTGCATATTCCAATTGACCCATCTCGACTTTTTGTTTGAATATTTGCTCTACCAGGTTTCGTATGGTCTCCGAATTCTTGACCGGAAGGCTTCTGGAGGCTGCTTCTATACTGTCTGCCAACATAAATACAGCTGTTTCCTTGGTTGTGGGCAAAGGGCCTTTGTAGGTAAAGAGTTTTTTATCAACGACCTCATCTGGATTACTGTTGAGATACTTTTGGTAAAAATATCCTGTTTGGGTGGTGCCATGGTGGGTACGGATAAAATCGATGATTTGCTCAGGCAACTTGTACTTTTTTGCCAGTTCTACCCCCCTTTCTACATGGTCGATGATAATGGCTGCACTCTCTTTGCAGGTTAGCTTGTCGTGGGGGTTGATCCCAATCGTTTGGTTTTCTATGAAGTAGATGGCGTTGTCTATTTTACCAATGTCGTGGTAGAGTGCCCCTGCACGTACCAGCAAGGAGTTTCCTCCTATTTTAGCGATGGCCATCTCTGCCAGATTGGCAACCTGCAGGGAGTGGTGCATCGTTCCGGGAGCCTCCATGGCCAGTTTTTTGATCAGCTTTTGGTTGGAGAAGGTTAGTTCAATCAGGGTGATGTCTGAAACGAAACCGAAAGATTTTTCAAGCAGGTAGATCAATAGATAGGTGATAAGCGTAAGGGTAGCATTGAGGGCAAACCATTTGATCTTCAGCCAATCAATTCCACTTAAATTTGCTTCTTGTACCAAGGAAATACCGATGTAAATGATTGAATAGGAGAGAAATACCATTAGTGCAGTAAGAATTAGCTGTTCTCGCTTCTGCATTTTATTCAGACTAATTACCGCTATGCTGCCAACCGTTATTTGGAGCAGTACAAACTCATACCCGTTTGGGACGATGAAGCCAATGATGAGTGCTGCGATGGTATTGACGAAGATGGCCACTCTGGTATCCAAGAAGGTGCGGATGATCAGCGCAAGTGCGGTAAAAGGGACAACATAAATGTCGAAGGCCGCTGTTCTGATTACCACGGAGCAACCGACAATCATGATGCTTAATGTAATCAGGATGAATGTCACATCCCTTTTGGATCTTATCAGTTTCCGGCGAATATTGAGTAAAAATAGGTACAGTGTCAGGAGTAGCATGATTACCAGCAGGATTCTTCCCAGGACGGTTAAGATGTACTTGGAATTTTCTCCGCGACTTTTTTCATAGGTAAAGCGGAGTGATTCAAGAATGGAAAATGTATGGGTTGAAATAATATCGCCTTGTGAAGTAATTCGTTCCCCTTCCTGAACGATTCCATGATTGGCTGAAAGGTTTTCCACCAATTTCTCTTCCATCTGGCGGTTTCTTTCCAGGTCATAAACCAGGTTGCTGGAGAGGTAAAGTTCAGGCTGAAAGTGATCGAGGAAATTTTTGGAATCTTTAAATTGAAGTGAAAGTTCATCTAGCTTGCTGCGCACTTCGTGGTAGGCACTTTTGAGCGAGTAGAGTGCAGAGGGTTGGGTTACGCTTCCCATATTGTTCTTCAGAACCTTGAGCTCATGTTTTTGGGATAAATTCGAACCATTGATATAGTCCTGCTCCAGGATACCTACTGCATAGATATCCTTGTACACTTGCAGGATCTTGTTTTTTAAGAGGTTCTGTTGCGCATTGTTTTTTGATCCTGTGCTGTTTATCCGATCCAAAACCTTGCTTAAATGTTCCATTTCCCTTTTCGTTACCGTATCTGCATAGACAAAGTAGGGTATGAGTTCTTTCAGCAGGGAATCCTTTTCGAAGGAGATCTCAGAATCCGATTTTTGGATGGCGAAATTGTATGGGGCATACAGTGTCTCATGCAACCATGGACGACCTTTTTGGTATTCATACCTGAATCGGGCATCTTGGGGCAGTGAAAAGTAGAGGGCGACACTGGTTAAAAGAAAAAGAGCAACCAGAAAGAACCGGTGTCCGGTTTTTGGGTTAATTCTTTTTCTTAAAATTTGCTTCATCCGATTAATTTATTTTTTCAAATGCCCGATAAGAATTGAGAACAATCCGTGCATTTCATCGGATTTCCTCCTCCAAAAGCACGCTCCAAATACAAATATTTCTATCTTTGGGTAGAATCAAAAATAGTAAATTTTTAATGAGATACGGAATCTCGAATCTTAGCATCGTTCCGGTACGGACCGATCCGAGTGAAACCAGTGAAATGTGCACCCAAATACTTTTTGGTGAGCATTATAGTATCACTGAGGAAAACAAAAAATGGTGCAAGGTTAAGCTCGATTTCGATCATTATGAGGGCTGGATTGACCTTAAAATGGTCAATGAGGTTGACGAAAAAACCTATTTGCAATCGGTACAGCAACAGTTGGCCATCACCACCAATCCATTCAACATCGTTCAGCCGGAAAAGGGATATGGAAGTTTCCTGGTGGTAGCCGGAAGTTCACTTCCCTTTTACAAATCTGCCAGCAACAGCTTCAGGATTGGATCTGAAACCTATACCATACAGGGAGATAAGATTTTACCGGTTAAAAAAAATGTCAGGAATGTATTGATAGAGAACGCGCTGAAGTACTTCAATTCTCCTTATTTGTGGGGCGGAAGATCTCCTTTTGGCGTCGACTGTTCAGGATTGTCACAGATTCTTTACAAAATGATTGGGTTGCAAATTCCCAGGGATGCCGGTCAGCAGGCCTTGATGGGGGAGAATATTACCTTCGTGGAAGAGGCACAACCGGGAGATCTCGCCTTTTTTGACAACGAAGATGGAAAAATTGTCCATGTGGGGATTATCTGGGAGAAGAACAAGATTATCCATGCTTCCGGAAAAGTAAGGATTGACAACATCGATCATTTCGGGATTTTCAATATCGATACCGGCCGGTATTCCCATCAGATGCGACTGATGAGAAGGATCATTCAGGGGAATGATTGAAAACCAGGAATTATTTTGGATTTTGGATTTTCGATTTTGGATTTTCGATTTTGGATTAACCCTTCCCAACCACGAGTTGCACCCTTCGGCTTCGCTCAGGGACCGGTCATGGTTATCACTGAAATGGACCTTTCACGTTACCTTCGGCTTCGCTCAGGGACCGTTGCTTCTTTCTCTATTTCCCCGTTTCAAAACACAGTAGTCCTATCTCCTGGTCCCTAAGTCCCTATGTCCCTAAGTCCCTATGTCCCTATGTCTCTAAGTCCCTAAGTCCCCCAGTCTTTTTTGACTCGTTGATTTTTTGAGAATATCCACCGCCATCGGGCCCTCGTTGAAAAGCAGATCCAGGATGCCCAGATTGGGTGTAAAGCCAAATTTTTCCTGAAAGACCTGCATGTAAACCACCGGTATGAAATTTTCATCGTGTAACTGGTGGCTGGTTTTGGGATGAATGGCGTAACGAAAATCAGTTGTCCCAGACGATATTTCACCAGGTGAAGTGAAGAATTCAGTCCGTTTGGTTGCGCATTTCAGGTTCATTTCCGCCAAAACAACCTGTTGGATCTCCTCGTTGAAGTCGATCAGGTACCTCCATCTTTTTTCCTGGTAGAATGGTTTCAGGCTGTCGCAGTAATATTCAAAAAACGGCGCATTGTTGTAGGCAGACAACAAGGCCCTCCAGTGCAATTTCTGCCATGGATGGTCGTAAGAGATGGCAACATCCTGGAAAAGCCTTTTGGAATTTGATCCTTCGGTAACGGGAACCGTCAGGTTTTGCGGTCCGTTTGCCGAAAGGATGGTGGTGCGGTTACGGTAGGTCTGCTTCAGAAAGTGCTCGTATAGTTCAATACCGACTTCCTGGTAAGATAGCAGTTTTGTATAGTACTGAACAGGCGCCAGATAAGCGCTGCTCAGCAGTATACTATTTTTCCGGGATTCCATTTAAAGGGAAAGTCGGTTATTTGACCCCCATGAAGAAGCGGTTCCAGCGGATTTTGGAGAGGAATGATTTGTTCTTGTCGAGGGAGAGCCAGACAAAGGAGGCTTTTCCTACTACATGGTCCTCAGGCACGAAGCCCCAGAATCTTGAGTCAGCCGAGTTGTAACGGTTGTCACCCATCATCCAGAAGTAGTCCAACTTAAAGGTATAGTCCTTCGCCACGGCACCGTTGATGTAGATTTCCCCATTTCTGACCGCAAGATCGTTCTCCTCGTATACATCGATGATCCTTTTGTAAAGTGGAAGGTTTTTTGTTGTGAGTTGGATGGTTGTACCCTTTTTTGGCACCCAAATCGGGCCAAAATTGTCGAGATTCCAGGTATATTGTTCATCACTGGGGAAAATGCTCGGATCACGTTCGTCTTTGGACCAGCCGACCTGCTCCTTGCTTGTGACAAACTTCATTCCCTCCAGTTTTTTGTAATTTTCTGCGGTGAGGGAGACGACCAGTCTGGATCCAGAACCCTCGATGTCTTCGGGGGTAATGTCCAGTTTTTCCATTGCATTCGGATTGAGGGAGTTACCCTGTATGGTGATGAGGTACTTGCTCTGGATACCGGGAATCTCTTTTTGTAATTTTCCGTTGACATAAACCTTTCCGCTTTCAATTTTAAGCGAATCGCCAGCGATGGCAATGCAACGCTTGATGTAGTTTTCCCGCTTATCGACAGGACGGTAGATGATGTCGCCGAAGGATCGTTTGTCTGATACCACTCTTTCCCTGCCATAGCTCCGAACCAGATCGTAATAACTGCGCTCCTGCATATTGGTACATACAGTATCTCCTTCCGGGAAGTTGAAGACCACCACATCGTCGTTTTTGACTTTTCCAAATCCGGCCAGTCTTCTGTAATCGTTGTGGATTACTTCGCTGAAAGAGCGGGTAGCAGCTGTAAAAGGCATGGTATGGTGTACAAAAGGGAAGGCAACCGGAGTATTGGGCAATTTCGGGCCATAGGAGGTTTTGCTTACGAAGAGATAATCCCCCACCATCATTGATTTTTCCATCGAGGAGGTCGGAATGGTATAGGCTTCGATGAAGAAGAGCCGGATAAAGGTAGCTGCGATCACTGCAAAGATAATGGCATCGACCCATTCGACCAATTTGGTCTGTTTTCCCCCAACCGGATTTCTTTTTTTCCAGAAGGTCCAGTTGACTTTTTCTGTAATGTACATGTCGAAAATGATGCCGACTCCGATCAGCCACCAGAAGTTACCGAGCCAGATTACCCAAAGCAGGTATAATCCTGCAACAATACCAAATGTAATCCATTGACCTTTAGAGATGTTCTTAAACATATTGAATCAAGTTATAATTTTAACATATCAGACATGGTGAAAATACCCTTTTTGCCAAAGCAGAACTCTGCGGCCAAAACGGCTCCCAAAGCTAACCCTTTTCTGCTGTATGCGTTGTGGGTAATTTCGATACAATCGATTTCCGAATCATATTTTATTGTGTGCAATCCCGGATAGGGATCTTTTCGAACCGGATGAATAAAAAGTTCTTCCTTGTTTTGGGATGGTTCGATGGTCCATGATTTTTTGGCGCCATTCTCTGCGATTATACCTTCGGCCAGGGTAATGGCGGTTCCACTGGGAGCATCCAGTTTTTGGGTGTGATGGATCTCTGTCATGGTAATGTCGTAGGCTGGGAATGGCTTCATCATTCTGGCCAGGATCTTGTTCAGTTCGAAAAACAGGTTCATTCCCAGACTGAAATTGGAAGTATAGAAGAAACAACCATTTTTTGAGATACACTCGTTTTCGATGGCAGATTTTTGATCCAGCCATCCGGTAGTTCCACTTACGACAGGAACACCTGCATCGAAGCAGAGGCGGTAGTTTTGGGTCGCCGTATCAGGTGTAGTAAACTCAATGGCCACATCTGCCCCGGCGAGATTTTCGACAGTCAGGTCGTGTTGGTTGTTGATGTCAATTTTGAGAACGATGGAATGACCGCGATGTATTGCGATCTGTTCAATCTCTTTTCCCATTTTTCCGTAACCTATCAACGCTAGCTTCATGCTCCAATTTTTACAATGAGTATGTTTTTCCTCAAACGAATTACAAAAGTAAGATTTCTCGGGAAAAAATAGCTTTTGAATTTCACTGCCAGGAATACCATTGGCTATTTGGCTTTGGTCTTAGCCAGCAGGAGTAGGTAATAAGGATTATCTAAGCAGGTATTATCGTATTTTTATAAGGATATAATCTGCAATAATCATTGATATTCCCGGGCTTTTCCTTTCAATAGACACAATCAAAAATTACATTCAAGATTGAGCGACTGTCTAAGAAGAGACTGTTTAAATAAATAACACAGAGAATATCTAACTATTTATCGAAAAGAGAGAGCAAATAGAAATTTCTGCTATTTCGAATTTTCATAAGAGAAACCCCGGAGTTTCACAGAGTTGGAAAATCGCAAGCGATTTCCTCTCTCCCGATGAATCGGGACAAGTTGTGTACCTCATTTTTTCTCTTGAAAATTTTTGCACAATGCGACAATTTCAATGACATGATCAGTTTCATCAAGGAGTAATAAATACTCTGTGTATTAATTTTAAACAGCTTCTAAATTCAGTTACCATTGAAAGGACAATCCCAGGCGGAATTCACGACCAGGTTGAGGTTGGTCAAATGCGCTCACAAAATTTTTGTCCAACAGGTTGTATGCTTTCAGCCAGCAGGTAAGGTGTTGGATTGGCTTGGAAGTTATGCCGAAATCAACCAAGGAATAGCCGGGTAGTTCATGCCAAATCGTTTGGTTGTCGTAATATCTTTTTGATACTGCAGTGTAAGTGAGATCAAAACCCAGGTACTTTACGGGCATGTAGGAAAGGAATGTCTTTAGTTGATTTTTGGGTCGATAGGCAATGTAATCTGAAGTGCGATTGGCCGAAGTGTTTTTCGCGTTTAAGTAGGAATAGCTAATTATGGCGAAAACATTGTCATTGGGCGAGTATTTCAACATAAACTCTCCCCCGGCAAGAACGGCAGATTTCAGGTTGATGATTTTGTAAGTTGTTTCTGTCGCTTTTACAGTGGTTATAAGATTTTTGACAGGGCTGTAATATCCACCGAGCTGAATTGTCAATTGGTTGTCAAAGAAGAGGGAGCTGACACCTGCGTCAACATTGTTGCTCGTCTCCGAAATTAAATCAGGATTGGCTGAATAGCCCATTAAAACGTCTCCAAACAAATCAAGCATTCTGGGAAAAATAGAGGTTCTGCTGTATCCTGCATGAATTTTATGCTTAAGATTCGCCGTACTGTAGGCTGTTGACAATTGGTAGTTCCATTCCGATAAATCCTTTCTGGCGATGCTACTGTTGGCTAAATTGTTAACGGGATTATACAGATTAAAGGAAGAGCCTGCATTCAAAGAAATTCCATTTGAAAAAGTTCCCCTGTATTCAACGGCCGATAAAAATGATTTTATCTTCGTCGTTGCTGTTGTTACCCAGGTCTGGTTGTGGATATCATTTTTGTAATCAATTGAATAGCTTAGCTGATGTTGTTTGGTAAACTGGTAGGATAGGATTCCCCTTGCTCCTGTGGTTTTATCCTTCCAATGGCTAAATTGGTTTACCTTTGTAAAGGTGTTGTCCTTGTAATCGTTGATGGTATCATTTAGAAAGGTAAAATAGAAATTCGTTTCCAAACTTATTTTATTGCCAAAGGACGAAATATTTCTTAGACCAACGATTGAGTTTTTCCAGTAATCCATTCTCCGGAATCTGGGATAGCTTGTGGAGGGTGCATACCCAAAGACTCTTTCATTGTGCATTCCTGTCAGGCTAAAATGATGGTTCTTGTTTGGGGTGTAGGTAATTGTTGAAATTATCTCCACATTTTCCTGATCACTGTTTACTCTTTCCCTTGTCATTTGGGAGGGTACTGTTTCAAAATCCTTGGAAATCAGGAATGAATTGCTTTTAACCAGATTCGCGGATGCCTGAAAATGGATTTTCTTTTTAATATTGCCAGTTATCAGGCCATTGAAACTCTTTTTACCATTGGTGCCCAGATAAGAATTTATTTTAATGCCAATTTTTTCTTCCAAAAAAATTCTATTGTCAATTCGTATTACATTTCCAGAAGAATTTGCCCCATAAATCAATGATGCAGTTCCTTTTTCAACGGATATATCAGCATTTGTAAAGAAAAAACCATCGATGTTGATTCTGCCTTCTGCATTGGACCTCAATGGAATACCGTTGAAGAAAATATTGACACGGTTTTGCTCAAAGCCCCTGACATTTAGCGTTTGGCCCCCCAGTCCGCCATCCGGAACACTATAAATCCCTGGGAGAAATGTTAATCCATCGGTTATTTTTTCCGGATGCGTCAGGGCTATTTGCTCAGTTGGCAAATAGCTGATGCTTGTATTTAGGTTGGATCGTTTTAGAAAGCCACTCGCTGTTATAACAATTTCCGGTAATTCGGTAGTTGATAGCGTGTCTTTTACGACTTGTGATAACAATTCAACAGATAACAAGCAGAGAAATAGTGTTATAGGAATCTTCATGAGATCTTGCTTATAAAGCCTGAATTAAGCCATTGCAGTGGAGGTGCAATGGCCTAATTTTCCAATGGAAGGGATAAATCATTTTTTGACAATAAAGCAACCACCTTTGTAGGAGTAGTAAGGTTTGGTTCCAATCCAGTTGGGATTTTTGAATTCATCAAAATAATCGGTATTCGAACTCTGGAAATGGTAGAAGATTACATCGATTTTTTTACTGAAAAGAGCTGTGAACCTCGCATCTGCTTCAATGGAGACAAACTCGAAGTTGATATTGAGTATTTTTCCAATTTCTGACAGGATGGCCACATTGTATCCAGCCGGCCGGCCGTCAGCTGCAATGTAATCAAGCGGTTTCCAATCTCCTGAGACACCAACGTAAACAGTTTTTGCCCCTTCAATTTTTGGCATCGGTTCACTAACCGGATCGTTTTCAGAGAGGTTGGTAATCCATTTGCTCTCCAGTGTGTTTAAAGTGCCATTGTCCTGAAGGGTTGTGATGCCTTTGTCCAAATCCTCTTTTAATAGTTGGTCTTCGGTGCGCACCACCATGATAACCCCGCCTTCTATCTTTGCAGGTACCTCAATCATTTTTAATGTCTCATCTCTCTTGAGAATGTAATTTGCGCAGAAGTTCATGGAGGGAAAAGCATCAATCTTCCCACTGGTAAGTGCAGTATGTACGTCCATTCCCCGTTTAAAATAGACAATTTCTTTGGGTTCTGCCCCAATAAGGTTGTAAATCATTGTCTCATAATTTTTTGTAGATGCACCCGAGGCCAAGGCTCCAATTACTTTCCCTTTCAGATCAGGAATGGTATTGATTTTCTCTGTTTTGGTACCTCCACAACCACTTAGGGTAACTGCCAAAATGGCAACGAATAGAACTGTTGTTACTTTTTTCATGACGATGTTTTTAATTAATTGAATTTTTGTTCCAGCTTTCTCAATTTGGTCAATAAAATATGACGTGTCAATTCATTACGCACAAGAAATTTCGGTCCTCCGAAGCTTGATCGAGCTTAAGTATTAGAAACAATAAATGTCTTAGTTTAAATTCTACTGTCCTGCTAACTTGACAATAGCATCGAGAATTGAATGCAAAATAACGCAGGAAAAATAGATGACATTTTATTTTCTAATTACTTAAATCTTTAAAATAGAATGTTTTATGTGGAATCTGTTTTGATTTTCCAACCATAAATGTGCAGTTTAGAGATCATCTTTTTTATAGTTTGACATGAACCGTATTTAAATCCTTTTCACAATGGTGTTCATATTTTTTGGACATTCTGGTGATGAGGTTCATACCCAGGTTGTCGGGGTCTTCCTTTTCGAAATGAAAAGGGTTAAAATTATTTGCCTGGTAAGTGACCATCACTGTAGTTTCGGTAGTTTCATCTGAATACGATATGGCAATTTCAATGTTGGGTGTTGCAATTTTAAAACAATTTGCAAATATGACCAGAATCAACTCTTCCAGGAAGAGTTGGATACGATATACCTGTTTGGCGCCAAGGTTGTATTTCTGACAAAAAATTTCAATTTCTGCATTCATCTTCACATGGTCGAAGTTTCTTGACTGAATTTGGTAGCTGAATACCTTCAATTTGTTGATAAATGCCTTTGTTTTTTCTTTTTTTGGATGGTCAAAAATCTCGGTAGGTGTTCCCTCTTCATAAATTCCACCCTCATCGATGTAAAAAATTCGGTTGGCGATCTCTTTTGCGAAATTCATTTCATGGGTAACTATCAGCAGCGTTAACCCCATTTTGGTGAGTTTTCTGATGATTGATAAAACTTCGCTGGTCATGGTAGGATCCAATGCCGAGGTTGGCTCATCAAACAGGATTATCTCGGGCTCCATCGCCAAACTTCTCGCGATGGCTATTCGTTGCTGCTGGCCTCCTGAGAGTTGATGCGGGTAGGAATTGGCTTTTTCGGCCAGACCGACCAGCGAGAGCAGTTCCATTGCCTTTCTTTCAGCGTTGTCTTTGTTTTGTTTTTTTACCAATTGTGGAGCCAACGTGATGTTATCCAGAACATTCAAATGTGAGAAAAGGTGAAATCCCTGGTAGACCATCCCCATTTTTTCCCTTATCTGGTTGATGTTTACCGCTTTTTGTGTAATATCGACTCCCTTGATAAAAATGTGGCCGCTGTCTGGTTTCTCCAGCATGGCAATGGTACGGAAGAAGACACTCTTACCGGTCCCTGAAGGGCCTATGACTGCTACACATTCCCCTTTGAGAATGTGGGTGTTGATGTTTTCAAAAACCACCAGGTCACCGAATTTTTTAGATAGCCCACTTATTCTTATCATCTTGACTCACCTCTCTTTCTCCCAATTGAAAACAAACCGAAGACAGCATAGGATAATCCCAAATAAATCAAAACGCCAAAGAATAGTGCGAAAAAAGGATCACCTGTGCGTGCCCCGATGTTGTTTACCGTTCTGGTCAAATCGGTTATCGTGACATAACCCACCACAGAAGTCCATTGTATCAAGTTGACAATTACACTTTGGTAGACCGGTTTTGCAATTTTCCCGGCCTGTGGAATGGTGATGGCAAAAAATGCACCCGTCTTTGAGAATCCCAGCATCCGGGCAGCTTCCAATTGTTTTTTATCCACTGCTTCCAAAGAGGAGCGCATCAATTCTGCAATGTGCGCACCACTGTTTAGTGCAAATGCGGTTACAGCTATGTATACTGCATCAATCCTGCTGTCAGCAAAGACTACGTAGTAGAGAATCATCAGAATTAGCAGAACAGGGCTACCCCGCAGAACGGCTATCACAAAATGAGCTGCGACCTTCAATAATTTAATTTTTGACATTCTAAGGGAACACAGAATTCCACCAAGAATAGTCCCAAAAAATAAGCTTAGGACTGAGATTGAAATTGTGATCCAAAGTCCTTTTAAAACAATTAGATAGGCATCACCCACCAAAAGGTTCTTATGAATAGAATCGATTATGTTATCTAAAAAACCTGTCATAACTGGATTATGCGGACAGTTTAGAATTTAGGAAGCTGGTGGAAACAGGTCGAAATAAATAAATCCCAAAACCGAATTTGGTTTAAGACGAATGTATACAAATATTTCAAAAAATACTAGTGGGAAAGTAAGAATTGTGTGTAAAGTTACATGAACAGCGAAATGTTGAAGATTTAAGATGACTTCCAATAGAATTTGCTATTTAAACAGACCATCCAAACCAAATTTTTTGACTACATCCTGTAGCGAGTTTTTGGCTTTTTTTGAAAACTCCCTGGCTACCAAATCTTTGGCTTCCGAAAGGTCAACCTTGACCTCCGGTTTCTTCAGGTTGCCCACGACATTGATTTTGATCGGGTATTTGTCGATGTTTTCGGTTCCGGGGACCATACCGATGAAACTGGTAACTTCAGAATTCAGGTCATTTTTATTGACTTTGAAGAAGAACAGATAGTTGAGATCCAGGGCAAGGCTCTGACTTCCGGAAACCGTAACCTCCTGGTTGGCAACCTTTGTCGTGAATGGAGCGACGGATAGGGCGCCATTGGTGAGGACGATGTTGCTGGTGAAGTCGTTCACTCTGACATTGGTAAAGAGATCCTTCCTGAAATATTTTCCCACCTCTTCAAACATTCCTGCCCCAACGAGTTCCAGGCTCGAAACGGAAATCTGGCCGTTTCCGTTCAGTGTCTCGAAATAGGGTGCATAATCCTTGCCCAATTTCCCGTTGAGGGACATTGCAGAAGTAAAAGTCCCCTTGCTCTTTCCCGCAATGGGTAGAATGTGCCTGACTACTCCGAGCGATCGATAGGCCGTAGGCAGGTCAAAATTTTGGATCTCTATTTTGAAATTGAAGTCTGCGGGGAGCTGCTCTTTGGCAAAATAGAGCCCCGACAAGATCATCTTTCCGCCGAGCAGGTTCATGGAGAGCTGGTCGAGGGTCAGTTTTTGGTCGTTTACCACCAGTTTCCCGTTGGTCTCCCTGATCTCCATCCGGTTGTAAAGCATTCGGCTGACAGTGGCCAGGAGGGTCAGGTTTACCCTTGCCGGAATGACATACGGTTCTGTATTCACGGTATCCATGGTTTGCCTTCCGCCATTCATCAGCTGGGTTACATCCAGCAAGTCCGATTTAACCCTAAGATTACCCAGGAGGATCCCCTTCTTCAGCATATACGGCCAATAGTCTGCAATCGACCCATCTACCGTGAAGTCGCTGGTCCCGAGTTTGCCCTTCATGGAGGAGATGATGACCTCTTTGGCGTTGAAGGTGAATGCCGCGGATTGGACCCCTAATCTCTCCGGGAAAGCAGCAGAACGGTAAAAGAAATCCAACAGCGAAAGCTCCCCTTTGGTTTGAAACTTGTCGTACTCTCCCTTGTCGATGGCCGACCAGGGACCGTCGAAATGTACATTGGCCCGAACGATTCCCCCAATTTCCATCGAATCGACGGGAATGGCCTTTTTTAAGGAGGGGAAATCTATCTCCCCTACAATGGCACCTTTTATGAGCGGATTGCTAACCGGAGTTTTGACAAGCAGGTTGGCAATGATCGGATGACCCGAAATTTCTGCCTGTATCTTTCCCACGGTGAACACCAGTGAATCCATCACTCCCTGGGGTTTTTCAATCCTTGCTTCCACTTCTATTTTACCTATTTCTGATGGCATGCCAGGGTATTTCATCCGGCCCTCCGTCAATTTCAGACTGGCCTGGAGGGCAGGGGAGGTATGGTTGGAATAGGCTCCTTTCACAGTTCCGGAGAAGGCCAAGGTACCTCCTTTTTCATAATTTTTCAATGTTTGCTGGTAGTGCTGCGGCAAAAATCCTATCAATTCATTGAGGGAGGAACCTTCAGACCGAAAGGAGAGATCGTACTGGTCTTCCTGGTCTCCCATTGCGAAACTTCCCTGGAGGGCCAATGGGAGATCGTTGATCCTGAATTTGTTGTCGAGGAATTGGAAGCTCTTCTTGTCGAAATTGGCTTGCAATGTACCCTCCCCACTGACCTTCATCCCGCTTACCAGCGGATGCTCCCCTTTGGTAAAAAAGAGGCTATCGGTACTACCCTTGAATTTCAGTTTACTTTCACTCCCCTTCAGGGATCCTGAGAGTTCAAAATTTCCTTCTTTAAAGCCTGAAAATATTTTTGACTGGTCATCCCGGTAGGTGAGTATGCTATTTTGAAGCTGAATTTTTGACAATTCAATTTCCATGGGTTTTTTCTCGGTTGCCGGTGAATTTGCAGCGGCAGGTTTCACAATGTCCCAATTGGCTTTCCCGGTAGGGTTCACCAGCAGTTCAAACTTCGGATCTTCCAGGAGAATGGCAGAAACCGTAATGCCGTTGCTTTTCCAGAGGGAGGAGAGTGAAACTGAAGTTGAAAGGGTCCCGACCTGCAGGAGTGTTTTACCTTCAAACTCATTGATTCCCCGAATGGTTAAATCGTTCAGCCGGAGATCCAACTGTGGAAAGTTCCTGAAAAGAGAGACCTCGGCCGTTTTGAAATCCAGTTTGGCTACCAGGGAGGTGTTGGCCATCTCCTTGACAGCATTGACAATTTTGCCTTTGAAGAGCACCGGAATCAGCATAATTGTCAAAGCCAGTACCATCCCTACAGCTCCGGAGATCAGGAATATTTTCTTGTTGTTCATCATTGTTTTATGGTAAGTATTAATTTTCTCAGCATGAACAAGCCATTTTGGCCAGTTCTGATGATGTTGCGTTCGCGGTCGTTGCCAAAGTTAAATTGTTGGGAGGTCACTTTTCCCATTCCTGCAACGGCAATCCATACGGTACCCACCGGCTTCTCATCGGTTCCTCCGCCCGGGCCGGCTATCCCGGATGTGGCAATGGAAAAATCAGTTTCCAAAAGTTTGCAGGACTCCAACGCCATTTTCTCCACAACTTCGCGGCTTACAGCCCCATGGTTCAGGAGAAGATCTGCGTCAACATTCAGTAATTTCGTTTTTATGTCATTCGAGTAGGCCACGACTGAACCTTTGAAATAGGCTGAACTGCCCGGATTTTCTGTAAAAAGTCGGGCAATTGCTCCTCCGGTACAACTCTCGGCTGTGGAGACAGTCCAACCGCTCTCTGCCATGATTTTTCCGATACTGGCTGCCGGCGATTCGTCGTCGAAACCATAAATGTTGGGGGCAATTAGTTTCTGCAATTTCACCACCTGTCCGGCAACGTCGGCCTCCATAACAGGTTGAGCCAATCCCCTGGCCGACAGTCGTAACCTCACCCCTTGCGGACTTGGCAGATAGGCAAGCTTAATGTAGGAAGGCAAGGCATCTTCCCAGGCCGAAATTTTTTCTGCCAGCATCGATTCCGGCAACCCCTGGGTCAATACTGTCCGGTGGTAAATGGTGGAGGTCTGGAAGTTCTCCCTCAGATAGGGCAGGATTTCGAACTCCATCAGGTATTTCATCTCGAATGGAACTCCGGGCATGAAGATGAAGGAGCAACCATTTTTCTCCAGCAGCAATCCGGGTGCGGTGCCGAGTTTGTTCTCAAATACACGGCTGTTTTCGGGAACCAGGGCCTGGTCGCGGTTCAGCCGGTTGAGCGCAATGCCCCGTTTGCTGAGTAGCTCCTCGACGTTTTTCAGGACGGAGGGGTCGTGCACCAATTTGGTGCCGAAATAGTCGCAGATGGTATCCTTGGTTTTGTCGTCCTTCGTAGGCCCCAATCCGCCGGTCACCAATACCAGTTTCACCTTCTGCGAAGATTCATTGAAAGCCTCCACGATATGCCCCGGATCATCCGAGATGCTGGAAATTTGCCGTACATTGATCCCTTCGTCGTTGAGTTTCTTTGCCATCCAGGCAGAGTTGGTGTCTACGATCTGGCCGATCAGAATCTCATCGCCGATGGTTATAATGTCTATGTTCATGGAGTGATGTTCAGAATTTTTGGAAGATTGGGATTGGTTTTCTACATCAAATCATACCCAAACGGGTAGAGGCTCAACCGCATCAGTTTGAAATGTTGCAATCCGAATGGGATGCCGATGATGGTGATGCTTAGCAGGATACCAAAGAGGAGATGGGTCAGTGCGATCCACAATCCTGCAAAGATGATCCAGATTACATTCAGCAGAAACGAGAGAATGGGTATGGAGGCGCCATTTGAATGGACAGATTTCCCGAATGGAGCCAGTGTGGCAATACCTATTTTGATGGCTTGCAAACCCCATGGAATGCCAATAATGGTGCAACAGAGGATCAAACCTCCCCAGAGGTAACCTAGGAAGGACAAAAGGCCTCCGAAAATAATCCAGATAATGTTTCCGATAAGACTCATGGTGTTGATTGTATTATGTATATATTCAGGCTGTTAGCCAAAATTTGTTGGCTATTAGCCGTTAGCTTTTAGCTTTTGATTCGCGGTACTCCATAGTGAAGCAAACATAAAATTTTGATTTAAATTAATTGCATTAAAAAATCAAATTCCACAAAACCCAAAGCCAATAGCTAATGGCTAACAGCCAATAGCTTTCCACGGTGAAGTTACAAAATGAGTGCCAAAAGAATTTTTATTCTTTTCTTTGTTCAGCTTTTTTAACAAAATATGAGAATTTTATTTGTTTGCCTTGGCAATATTTGCCGTTCTCCAGCCGCCGAAGGAATTTTCAGTCATCTTCTTGGGCGAGCGGGTCTAGACCAGAAAATTACCTGTGATTCGGCTGGTATCGTTGGTTACAACAAAGGGGAGGGAGCCTATCCAAAAATGAAAAAGGTAGCCCTTCAGCGAGGCTATGACCTTACCTCCATCTCCAGGCCTGTTAAGCCGGAGCGGGATTTTGAGGCATTCGATCTGATCATTGGCATGGATGACCAGAATATCAGGGATCTGAACCGAATGGCCCCTACCGGGAAGTTGAAGGAGAAGATCCGCAAGATGACCGATTTTTGTGCCAACAGGCGCTACACTTCCGTCCCGGATCCCTATTACGGTGAGACCAGGGATTATGAACTGGTGATAGATATTTTGGAAGATGCTTGTGAGGGATTGATCAGGGAAATAACCGAAAACGTTAAAGCCTCCTGATCATAGGTTGAAAGCGAGTGACTAAAGTGACTAAAGTTGGGGACTCCGGTCATTTGCTGGGGATTATTGCCAGCATAATCATTTTAACAATCAAAAAGGTAATAATAATCCTTGGCCCAAATCCCTTTTTTAAGTACTTTAGTTCACTTTAGTCACTTTAGCTCACTTTAGTCACTTAATTTTTTACTTATATGAAAAAACCAGTTTTGTGCATGATGTTCATTTTGACTTTTGCATCGGTGAAAACGCAGGCAAAGGATGCCAGTTTGTCCATCCCGATTGAGAAGTACACCCTGAAAAACGGGTTGACAGTGGTTCTGCACGAGGACAAGTCTGATCCAATTGCGGCCGTTGCTGTTTATTACCATGTTGGCTCCAGCAGGGAGGTTACGGGGAAGACCGGATTTGCGCATTTGTTTGAGCACATGATGTTTCAAAAATCTGAGAATGTGCCTGAAGATCAATTTTTTAAAAATATCCAGGGAGCAGGGGGGTCTTTGAATGGCAGTACCAGCCAGGACCGCACCAATTACTATGAGGTTGTTCCGAAGAATGCCCTGGAAATGGCCTTGTGGATGGAGTCCGACCGGATGGGTTACCTTGAGAGCATGGTCACCAAATCGGCCCTCGTCAACCAGCAAAATGTTGTACAGAACGAGAAACGCGAAAGTGTCGACAACGCTGCCTATGGTTTCAACTACGGATTGATTGCCAAAACCCTCTATCCACAGGGGCATCCCTACAGCTGGACAGTCATTGGCGAAATGAAGGATCTTACCAGTGCGACGGTAGAGGATGTCAAGGCATTCCACCAAAAATATTATGCCCCCAACAATGCCACATTGGTTGTCTCCGGGGATATCAACAAGAGTGAGGTAAAGGCAATGGTGGAGAAATACTTTGGTGAGATACCCAAGGGAGTAGCCATTGAGAAACGCAAACCAATGCCTGTTTCACTCGCCACTACCGTGAAATTGTACCACGAAGATAACTTTGCCAAAGTACCGATGCTCACGATGGTATTTCCTACGGCTCCACGCTATTCGAAGGATGCCTATGCCCTCAATTTCCTGGGTGAGCTGATGGCCGGTTCCAAGAAATCACCGATTTACACGATTCTGGTCAAAGAGAAAAAGCTGACCTCGAGGGTTTTTGCCAGGAATGGTTCCCAGGAGTTGGCAGGTTCATTTAACTTTTCAGTATCGGCCAACCCGGGGGTGAATCTTACCGATGTTGAGAAGGCTATATTTGAAGGATTCGCAAAATTTGAGAAGGATGGCTTTTCGGAAGAAGATCTGACCAGAATCAAGGCAAGCTACGAGACCCGCTTTTACAACTCCTTTGAGAGTGTACAGAGCAAGGCTTTTACTTTGGCTGAATATACCATGTATACCGGGGATCCGGAATTCTACAAAAAGGATCTGGCCAGCATCCAGGCTGTAACCATGGCGGATGTAAAGGCAGTCTACGAAAAATACCTGAAGGGAAAGAATTATGTTGAAACAAGTTTTGTACCGAAGGGAAGCCTCAAATTGATTGCGGAAGGATCTGTCAATGCCGGTATTGTCGAGGAGGATGTGACAAAAGCTGCTGAAGTAAAGGCTGCGGCAGTCGCGGAGGAAAAGGTGGTAAAAACAGTTACCAAACTGGATCGTTCCATCAAACCGCAACCCGGTCCTGACCCGGAAGTTACCATTCCAAAACCCTGGACAAGTTCCTTGCCGAACGGAATGAAAATTTGGGGAATCATGCAGAATGAGTTGCCTTTGGTGCAATATTCCATCAACATCGATGGAGGTCACAAGCTGGATAAGCTTGAAAAGGCTGGGGTAGCAAGCATGGTGGCCCAGATGATGAATGAAGGGACCAAAAACAAGACGCCCGAGCAGTTGGAGGATGCCATCGGACTTCTTGGCGCCGACATCAGGGTGATGTCAGGAAATGAAGATGTTTCCATTTCAGTCAGCACTCTGACCCGTAATTTCGAGAAGACCCTGGCCCTGGTGGAAGAGATACTTTTGGAACCCCGGTGGGACAAGGAGCAATTTGACATTGTCAAAAACAGGAACATCAACAACCTGAAAAGGAATGCTGCCAATCCGGAGTACCTTGCATCGGTTACACTCAACAAGCTGGTCTTTGGCAACAGTATCCTGGCTGTAGATGCTTCAGGAACAGAAGCTTCGGTTGCCGCCATTACCCTGGACGACCTGAAGGAGTACTACAGCAAATACATCTCTCCTTCCATTTCGAAATTCCTAATTGTTGGGGATGTGGAACAGGCCAAGGTAGAGAAATCGCTGTCTGCACTCAACAGCAAATGGGCTGCCAAAACAGTCGAACTTCCAGCCATCAAAGTACCTGCAGCCCCTGAAAAATCTCAGATCTATTTCGTGGATGTACCGGGAGCCAAGCAATCCGTTATCTCGATTGGC
The DNA here is from genome assembly GCA_945873105.1 of Tangfeifania diversioriginum. Classification (GTDB taxonomy): domain Bacteria; phylum Bacteroidota; class Bacteroidia; order Bacteroidales; family Prolixibacteraceae; genus CAINVV01. The sequence goes on along the minus strand of CAMCBW010000016.1, from coordinate 6,852 downwards.
ACACCCTCCATGCCACGTACCAATCCTGATTACTATCCTGCCTATGTAGCAAATTATAAGCTGGGTGGTTCCTTCAATGGCAACCTGAACCTCATCCTGCGGGAGGAGAAAGGATTTACCTATGGTGCGAGGTCAAGCTTCTATGGAGCAAAGGATTATGGGCAGTTTACCGCCTCTTCAAAGGTACGTACCAATTCCACCCTGGAATCTGTCACCATCTTCAAGACGGAGATGGAAAAATACCGGCAAGCCATTCCGCAGGAGTATGTTGATTTCACCAAATCTTCACTTCTGAAAGGGAATGCCCTGAGGTTTGAGACGTTGAACGGCCTGCTGGGCATGCTGAATACCATGACTGATTTCAATCTGCCTGCGGATTACATCAAACAGGAAGAGAAATATATCAAAGGATTGACCACCGACAAACAACTTCAAATGGCCAAAAAGTACATTGATCCGGCCAAGATGTATTATGTGGTGGTGGGAGATGCCAAAACCCAGTTGGAACCACTGAAAGAAGTAGGGTTGGGTAATCCAATACTATACAAATAGTTAAACAAAAAACCAGGGCGAGAGTCCTGGTTTTTTGTTTGGATTAATGTTGTGTCTCCGACCTTTGAAAGATACCTAAGTACTTTTCTCCTCCTGATTTAATGTATCCCCTGAACATGCCGGATGTATTGAATTCCATGGCCACCTTACCCGCTTTGTCCAGTCCGATGACCCCACCTGTTCCACCCAGCTTGGTCAGCTTCTCAATTTCCAACTGACATGCTTTTTGAATATCCATTTTTTGGTATTCCATCATGGCAGAAATATCCCTTGAAAATCCCAGGCGGATATAGTATTCACCATGCCCAGTGCAGGAGAACCCGCCGGTAGCATTGTTGGCATAGGTACCTGCACCTATGATCGGTGCATCTCCAACCCTGCCATACCTTTTGTTGTTCATTCCTCCAGTTGAAGTACCGGCAGCAATATTGCCGTATCGATCCAGCGCGACACAGCCAACGGTGCCATGCTTGTCCCCCTGACCGGCTTCCCGCTCTTTCCTGAGCAGTTCCTGCAGTTGCTGGTACCTCTTCTCTGTATGGAAATAACTGTTAGGTACGGGTTTGAAACCCTGTTCAACGGCAAACTGAGAGGCCCCTTTTCCCGTCAGGAAAACGTGTTTCGATTTTTCCATCACCGATCTGGCCAGCATGATTGGGTTGCGCACATCCGTCACACCGGTAACTGCCCCTGCTCCCAAAGTTTTCCCATCCATTACTGAAGCATCCAACTCGACAGTCCCTTCGTGGGTAAAAACAGCACCTTTCCCCGCATTGAAGAGGGGGGAATCTTCCATTACCATGATGGTCCTGACCACGGCATCCATGCAGGTGCCGCCTGAAGCAAGTACAGAATCTCCCACATGAAGCGCCCGGTTCAGATCCGACAGATAGGCTTTCTGCATTTCGGGGGTCATTGATTTTTGGGACATTACTCCCGCGCCACCGTGCAGAACGAGTGCGTATTTTGTTCCTGTCTGGGCAGATAGTGACACTGCCAACAATAATTGAAGAAAAACAAGGAAACGCTTTTTCATTTCAGGATTTTTTTATTTCAAACAACATTGGCCTCATATTTGTAGTATTTTTAGGTCAAACAGTTTCTTTATCGAAATTAAACATTTATTCATGAAGTTTTACAAGATGCTATCTGTAGTCCTCCTGCTGTTCTCAAATGCATGCAGTGATTCGGTCTATGAACCCCAGATGCCGGAGTTGACTGTTGCTGATCTGTCAAAATACAAGATGAAAATCCTGCCCGATGTACCTGTATCCACCTCCGATGTTAAGCTGGTAGTCTACGAAGAGTGCAAGTACAACAAACTGATGGGTGTCAAACGGGACGGTAGCACCCTTGTGGTTGAGAAGCAGTACAACAGCATGATCATGGCACCCTGTGTGCTCACGAATGATACCATCTCTCTTGGGAAATTGCCTGCCGGAACTTACAGGGTCGATTACAAACTGGTGGATATTGCCTACCAGCCTGCTGGTAAAATAACTACTGCTGTTTCATTTAGACTCATTGTTTCCAACTAAATTAGATGATGTACAAGACGCTATTCCTTCTGGCACTTTTTTTCTGCCTCCTTCAATCAACGGCGCAAGAATCTGTTCAACCTGTAGAATTGAATGGTGCCCTTGGGGTGAAAGGAAACCAGCTGGTCAATCAGGCAGGTCAACCTCCGCAACTAAGGGGTATCTCTCTGTCGTGGAGTCTGTGGGGAGGTAAAAAATACTACAATCCGGAGGTGGTAAGCTGGCTGGTCAAGGATTTCCGGATCAACCTGCTTCGTGCCTCGATGGCTGTGCAGCCACAGGGGGGGTATTTGACGGATCCGGCTGAACAGCTGTCATTGATGACAGCGGTGATCGACAAAGCCATTGCAGAGGGCATCTATGTGCTCATCGACTGGCACGATCACAACGCAGAATTGCATCTGGAGGAGTCGAAAGCCTTCTTTGCACAGATGTCAAAAAAGTATGCGGGAGTTCCCAATGTGATCTATGAAATATTCAATGAGCCTGCCAAACAGAGCTGGGAAGTGGTTAAAAATTATTCTGTAGAGGTGATCAAAACCATCCGGCAATACGATCCCAACAACATCATAGTGGTAGGAAGTCCCAGGTGGGACCAGGATGTGGATGTGGCAGCTGCCGATCCAATCAAAGGGTTTGACAACCTGGTCTACTCTTTTCATTTCTATGCCTCCGATCCCAACCACCAGGAGGGGCTGAGAGCCAAGGCGGAGTTGGCCATGAAGCGTGGCCTGGCGCTTTTTGTGACCGAATGGGGCGTTGGAGAATCCAATGGGAGTGGTGAATTTAACCTCGAAAAGACCGGCCGTTGGTTGGACTGGATGGAGCAAAACCGGCTTAGCTGGGCGGTGTGGAATGTGACCGACAAGAATGAAACAACGGCATTGTTGCTGCCTGGCGCACCGGCCACTGGAGGCTGGAAGCTGGAACAGCTGACTGCCAACGGAAAATACATGCGGGAACAATTGCGACTTTTGAACAAATAATTTCATTTCAACTGTTTCTTCCTAAAAATTGGAACTGTTTTAGGATCACATTGGCCTCCGGCTCTAAGACCAGGCTACAATTCGCTCCGGGATTCCGGAAAGTCACTTTTTTTGCGAAAATTGGTTTCCGGAAGCCCGGAAGGTATTAAATTGTGCTAAATTGGATCTCCGCACCACCGGAAAGTACTATATTGTGAGAAAAATATTTTCCGTCACTCCGGAAGGTCAATTCCGGAACCAGAGGCAGTTTCCGGAAGCTGTCGGACCTTAAAAAGTTTAAGTTATCCAGCTATGCAAAAAATTAATTCTTTTCTTCCATTGTTGCTCTCCATCCCAATTGGCTGGTTGGCACAAAATTCCATGGCTCAAAAATCCCCAATCAAGCCCAACGTGGTGTTTATTTATGCCGACGACATCGGGTATGGTGATTTGAGTTGCAATGGCGCAAAAGCGATCCAAACGCCCAATGTGGACAAATTGGCCAGTCAGGGGGTGCGTTTTACCAACATGCACAGTTCTGCGGCCTCCTGCACCCCCTCCAGGTATGCTCTGTTGACCGGCGAATATGCCTGGCGGAAGGAGGGTACCGGCATAGCTGCCGGAAACGCAGGCTCCATTATCCGTCCCGATCGGTATACTTTGGCGGATGTTTTCCAGCTTTCCGGCTACAAGACAGGGGTAGTGGGGAAGTGGCACCTGGGGCTTGGCGACAAAACAGGAACCCAGGATTGGAATGGCCACATCACCCCGGGACCCTCCGACATTGGTTTTGACTACTCCTTTATCCTTGCAGCCACCGGTGACAGGGTCCCCTGTGTCTATGTGGAAAATGAACGCATTGTTGACCTCGATCCAAAGGATCCGGTTTACGTCAGTTACGAAAAAAATTTCGAAGGTGAACCTACCGGGAAGTTGAACCCCGAACTGCTCAAAATGCACCCCAGCCATGGACACGACATGTCTATTGTCAATGGTATTTCGCGGATTGGCTTCATGAAAGGGGGCAAGTCGGCCCTTTGGATCGATGAAGAGATGGCCGACAGGATTACCTCAAAAGCAGTTTCTTTTCTGGAAGAAAACAGGTCTAAACCATTTTTCCTCTACTTTGCCACCCAGGATGTTCATGTTCCAAGGGTGCCTCACCCAAGGTTTGTGGGGAAAAGCGGCATGGGACCACGGGGCGATGCACTGCTTGAGTTTGACTGGTCGGTGGGTGAAATTCTTACTACCTTGAAACGGCTTAACCTGGATCAAAAAACCATCGTGGTGCTCTCCAGTGACAATGGTCCGGTGGTAGACGATGGTTACAAGGACCAGGCAGTTGAACTATTGGGTAACCACAAACCTGCCGGTGTATACAGGGGTGGCAAATACAGCAGCTTCGAGGGGGGAACCCGGGTACCAGGCTTGCTCAGTTGGCCAGGTACTGTGAAACCGGGAGTTTCAGACCGACTTCTCTGCCAGATTGATATGACAGCCACTTTTGCCGCAATGCTTCAGGTACCAATTCCGGCCAATGCTGCCCCTGACAGCGAAAATCACCTCAATGCCTGGTTGAACCGGGGAGGGAAAGGACGCGAGTACCTGGTGCTGCAAAATGTACAGAACAACCTCTCTATCGAAGATGGTAAATGGAAATTCATCGCACCCTCCAAAGGGCCTGCCATTCAGAAACTGACCAATACCGAGTTCGGAAATCTTGACAAGGATCAGTTGTATGATTTGATTACGGATAGCGGGGAGAAAGTAAATCTGGCTGCCAGTCACTCGGATCAGGTCGCAAGACTCAAGGCAAAACTGCAGCAAATCAAAAGCAAATAGGAAATTTTCACCGTTCAGGTGCTTCGTTTCACCGAAATGGTGCGTCATCCCACCATGGAGGTGAAATTCTCACCATTCAGGTGCATCGTTTCACCAATTTGGTGCGTCGTTTCACCAAAATGGTGCATGATCCCACTGTGGAGGTGAAATTTTCACCAATTTGGTGCGTTGTTCTACCAAAATGGTGCGTAATCCCGCCATGGAGGTGCAGCAGGGCAACCTTGATAATCAATATACCGGAGGTATAATAGGTGGGTAGAAATCAAATGACAGATCGTCCATTTCGTCCCGTACGGGACGAGATAATCACGATAGGTCGATTTTCTACCCACATGAAATCCCTGGCGGGATTATAAAGATTAAATTTAAACAGTCTCTCAGTCTTTTTTAAAAATTATCCCGGAGGGATAACATGCTTATAGAAAATGGATCAACCACCCGGCTATACGACCCCAGCCGGGGTCGAACAAAAATCGGACAAACATTTTCTATAAATATTTGACCTCGCGGAGGTCAATTCTAGCTTGTTTTTCTAAAATGCGGTATCCGCTTCGCGGAAAGAAGATTTTATAATTGCTATTGTCTTACAAAATGTCCTATTTTTTAGAACATAAGATGGTGCGCGACAGTTGGCTTTCCGCGTAGCGGATACAGTATGGTAGAAAGAACAGATAATATGAATTCCTTTCCGCGTAGCGGATAAAGAATGGTTTAATCGGACGCCAAAGATTTAAATAAAAAACAAAGCCGGTTGCCTCTTTCGAAACAACCGGCTTTTTAATGAAGCGAATTTCAATTATTTGTAATTAGCGGGGTTCTCGTCCTGCCACTCGTTCACGCCGTCGCGTACGCGGTTGCGGAAGGTGAGGGTGTCCTGTGCGAAACAGGTATTTCCGGCTGCGTTGACATACTTGTAGTTAAGCAGGATCTTTCTGTCCTGCAACAGTTTGGCCCTGTTGAAAGTGCTTGCGCCATTGGCTGTAACGGGGAAGGTGGAACCGGCCATGGTGCTCACGGTGATGTTGGTGCCGTCCAGGGTCAGCATCATCTCCTGCTTGGCAGAGGTGTTGTCACTGATACCGTTGGTAACCAAAGCATTTGGAGCCACAGTAGTCAATTTCCAGGTCTTGTTTTCAGGCTGGTTGACGGCAGTATAATAAGCTGTAGTCTTGATGACAGTACCTGCTGCATCCTTTTCGGTGGTTACACCTCCATGCCAATAGTTTCCAAACAACATGTTCTCATACTTCAAGCCGATAACCGCGGTCCTTTTGGTTGCCAGAATGGTATCCGCATCCGCAGTGAGCATGTTGAATGGAATGGCATAATTGGCAACCAGGGCCTTCGGATCGGCCAGGAATCTGGCAGAGTCGATCTTCATGACCACCGAACCCATGTGCAACCCTGATTTGATCACCATGGTGTTGTTGTTGCTCAGGGTGTAATAGTTGGCCGGAATCGGCAGCAGGGTGGTAACTGTAGCCACTGCATCCTTGATGTAGGGAGCGCCTCCCTTCATGGCGGTGAGTGTGGCAGCATTGACCAGGCTGTTGTCGATCGAAAAGGTAACGATGCGGTCCCTCGTGTTCTCACGCACACCGCCCAGTGCAGCACCCACTTCGATTTTCATTCCCTCCCCAACCACGAAGGTGCGCACATCCGTCTGGTAGGGAAAGTAGATTCCATCGTAATCAAAATCGGTGATGTAATCCTCGTAGCAGGATCCCATGGCTACTGCAAGTAGTAAAACAATCCATATTTTTTTCATATCATTCTTTTTTTTAATTTTTTTACCATCATGCTTATTTCCAACCATCCCAACCTTCGTTCTGCTCCAGGTTGCTCATCCTGAGGATCTCGACATAAGGAAGAGGCAGGTAAGCCGATTTGTAGGCACGTCCTTCGGCCTCTTTGGTCAGATCGTAGGCAAAGGTACCATCTGCATTTTTGGTGAT
>CAMCBW010000015.1 GCA_945873105.1 Tangfeifania diversioriginum | reverse complement strand
ATGTATTTGCCTTGATTCATGGATTTAAGCTTTTCTCAAAGCAAAAATCACACTTTCAATTCAAATCGTCACGCCTATAAAATACGCTACAAGTGCGATAAACAAAGGATTTCAAAGAACTATATTTTAATTTAAGTACCCACTAGTGTCTTTAATTATTTAACTACGAACCATGAAAACCCTGGCACTATTTCTATTCCTTTCATTTTTATCCATTTGCGCTCTAGGACAGGACGAAACAATGAATTCCGATACGCTTCCCAAAAGCCGAAAAAATGTGGTCAAATTTTTGCCTGTCAACCTGGCCTTCAACAGTATATCCTTTGAATATGAAAGAAGAATCAACCAGAAACACTCATTGATCCTGGGAGTTGGTATACCATCCTCCAAGCCATTTCCGGGATATTACAACATGGACAATCCCGACAACACCATTTCCGATGATTTAACAGGTACCATGTCCGTACGGCTGGATTACCGCAAATACCGGAAGCAACCCTCCCAGCCAAGGGGATTCTACACTTCTCCCTACCTGAAATACCAAAAAATCAATGCATCCGCCATGAATTATGTAACCCCCGACATGGGAAACAGTTACCAGGAGAAAATTGATTTTAATGCCAAAACATTTAGCCTGGGATTTCAGATGGGATACCAATGGCTGATCGCCAAGACCGTTTCCATCGATTTCTATTTTCTGGGTTTCGAGGTGGGTCTTGCCAGTGTCGATGCAACGTTGACCTCTCCCAATGGGGAAGAGATCGATACAATTTACTCGGAGGTGAAAGATCAGATTGGCAATATGCCCTCTTTCTGGGGAGATAAATTTAGTGTTGCCAAACAAGGATCAGATCAGGTTGTGGTCAAAGGGAGCTCCTTACCCTATCCATGGCTTCGCAGCGGAATCAGTATAGGAATTGCCTTCTAAAAAATTAGGTTGGCAATTGGGATTGTGGCGGAATCCTCCAAAGATAGCATGGCATTGATCAGCCGGGCTTCTTCGTATTTATACAAATCATCAGGTTGGATGTCTGCAGGAAAAATCTGGTTGATCCTTAGGTAATGTTCCCTTCTGGTTCCCGGTAGGAGTGGAGTAGCTGGAGTATACCAAACTCCCTCTTTTAGAAAAACTACATTGGTAAAACTGGTATCTGTGATCAAACCGCTCTTCACCACCAGAATCTCATCGGCATTGCCCCTTAAACTTAACAATGCATTCAGCGAATCCCGCTGCTTGTACTTGTAGGAGTAGTCAATCGCATCATCGAAAACCAATTGCAAGCTTGTGATTGCTCGTTTATTATACAATTCATATTCAATACTTTCAATCTCTTTGGTGAAGGTTATCCGGCATCGGACTTTGTTGGTATTTAGCGATTCCGGAATTTTAAGCAACGGCGCCAGAAAAATAGGTTCAACCTTTCCCAAAAAGTGGTTCCTTGAACGGTTCAATCGCTCTTCATGCAGTGGAATTCGTTGAAAGATCCCATTCTCAAAACAAATAGTCTCAATGAGCTGCAACATATACTTTGTCTATTAATTCCTGGTATTCCCTGGCCGGATCGCTGTGCATGGTGATGCCACCTCCGCTTTTGTAGTACAATTGATCCTCTTGCTGCTCAATGTAACGAATCATGACTGCCGAATCAAGGTTGGAACCATCAAATATCCCAAAGATACCAGTGTAATAACCCCGTGGATAGCCTTCACTCTCCTTTATAATTTTCAGTGTTGATTCTTTTGGGGCTCCACTAATGGATCCGGCGGGCAACAATTTGCCAATGATGGTGCCGAGATTTTTCCTGTAACCAGGAGGCAACTGGCCTACAATTTCCGAACTTACCTGCAAAAGCGATTTGTCATTGGTGACAATTTTATCAATGTACCTGTATCTTTTAACGTGAACACGGCTCGCTACCATGGAGAGATCGTTGCGAATAAGGTCCACAATGGTGGCGTGCTCTGCCTTCTCCTTTTCGTCTGACAATATAACTTTCTCAGCACCAGGAATGTCAGCATCAATGGTCCCTTTCATCGGGTAAGAAGAGATTATTCCATTACTGATCTGAACGAAACATTCCGGAGAGAAAACGACAAAATGTTCCTGGCAAAGGAGACGATAAGGTGCATCGCTATTCTCAAAAATAGTTTTCAAGTTCCAATTGGTCTCAATTTTCGTAGGAAAAGTAAGATTTAACAAAAAGGTATTGCCCAAACCAATCTGCTGGGCCACATGATGGAAGGCGATCTGATAATCTTTGTACGCAATCGGGAATTTGGCAAATTTCAATGTTTCATCCGTTGAATTAGCTGGTACATAGTTCCGCAGCCCCTTCACAGCATAATACAACCCGCTCTTCGCAGCATCTTCCAAAGGGCAAATGATTGGACTATTCATTTCATAATCAATGACAAATAGGAATGGAATTCCATTTTCACCCATTTTATTCATTTGCCGGACAAAATTTTCAAAATTCATTGTCATTCATTTATCTGCCTAGAATTTCGTTCAACTTTTTCAGGTCAAGGATGGTCACAAGATCCCTTGACCAGCGCAATATCTCCTGTTTCTCCATTTCCAGGATGGTCCTGGAGAGTGAAGGACGCGTTACGCCAAACAGTTCTGAGAGGTTTGTCTGTGTCTGTTCAATGGAGAGTGACTTTTTTCCGCTGTGGGTCATCTGTTGTAACAGATAGAAAGCCACCTTCTCCCGGATAGTTTTGAGTGACAAAAAATTAATTTTGCCGGAGAGAAACTGGGCCTTTCCGGATACAATGTTCAGATAGTTTACCATGATACGGGATTCGAGTGTCAGCATGGCCGTGAACTCTTTTTTCGTTACGACGAGAATTTTCCCATCGCTTTTAGCGCTCAGGTAGACAGGAAATAGACTTTTGGGGCCAAACAAGAAAGCCGCAGCAACCATCTGAGGAGGATCCAACTCCTCTATTTTCAATGAATTACCGGCGAAATCAACCATTTCACCCTGAAGTCTACCCTCCAGAAGGATGATCGCCTTGTCAACCTCATCTCCAGCCTGCGCCAGCATCTCCCCATTCCTGAACTGACGAATCTGGTGCTTCACGTGCAGAAACAAATCATTCAGTTCATCGATGGTTAATCCTTTGAAAAGTGGCGAATTCAACAATATTTGATACATCTGACTAATTTCTTTGCATTTGTAACAAATGTTACAAATTATTTTTGACCTGAGCACTACTTTTGAAACGAAATTAGTCGGGAAAAGTTTGAATCATTCGTAAAAACCATTAAAAGTATCGTATGAAGCGGGATATAATTAAGATTGACGAGGATAAATGCACCGGATGCGGGGATTGCGTGCCAAATTGTCATGAAGGTGCGTTGCAAATAATAGATGGCAAGGTCAGGCTCGTGAGTGAGTTGATGTGTGACGGTTTGGGTGCTTGCATTGGACATTGCCCGGAAGGAGCCATCACCATTGAACAACGGGAAGCGGAACCCTACGATGAATTGAAAGTGATGGAAATCATGGTTGGAAAAGGATTTAATACCGTTGTGGCTCATTTGCGACACCTGAAGGAACACAACGAAACCTTCTATTTAAAGCAAGGAATGGGATATTTGATCGAAAATGAGTCTCGATTGAGCTTCAAGGTTCAGGATGTAAAAGACGCAGTGCATCAAATAGATAATGCTGCGAAGGCAAGTTCTTGCGGGGGTGGTTGTCCTGGTTCGCAAACAGTGGTATTTGATCCGGTAGGTTTGCGTCCAATGGGGCAGGAGCAGGTAGTACCGGCAGCCTCCCAATTGAGGCAGTGGCCTGTCCAACTGCACTTGATCAATCCTTCGGCAGTCTATTTCCAGGGATCGGATCTTTTGGTCGCTTCCGACTGTTCAGCATTCTCTTTGGGGGACTTTCATTCCAACTGGTTAAAAAACAGATCATTGGTCATTGCCTGTCCAAAATTGGATCAGGGCAAGGAGATCTACCTGAAAAAGCTGATGGATCTGATCGATCAATCCAAGGTAAATACCATTACCGTTTTGATCATGGAGGTTCCATGTTGCGGAGGATTGCTTCAATTGGTACAAATGGCAGCTCAGCGCTCGGCAAGAAAAGTACCGGTAAAGGCAGTTACAGTCAGTATCAAAGGCGAAATTTTAGATGAACAATGGGTTTAGCAAAGCAGATTAAATTATTTATTAATAAGCATTTAAATTAAATATTCTATGGAAACTGGAAAACTATTCAACTTGAAAAATGACATCGCCTATTCTCAAGACGCGGTTGTTAGCAAGACAATTATCAAGAAAACTACCGGGACCATTACCCTGTTTGCATTCGATATAGGTCAGGGTTTGAGTCCCCATGTAGCCCCTTTTGATGCATTGGTTCAAATTTTGGATGGTGAATGTACTTTCTCCATCGAAGAAAACAAGTTTCCCATGGGTGAAGGTGAGTGCTTGATTCTTCCAGCAGGTAAAATACATGCTGTAGAATCAGTTACGCCATTTAAGATGTTGTTAACCATGGTGAAAATTGGGGAAATCCCTGTGCGCAGGGCCGACTAACCGAATTGCGCAAGTTCCTTCGCATGAAATTGACGCTATGGGTACACAGATTTTATAACTTAAAGAATTGGTTTTGTATATATTTGTGACAAAATTAATCTATAGGTTATGAAACGTCTGGGTACCTATTTTTTGCAGGGATTATTGCTTGTTGCACCATTGGCAGCAACAGTATACATTGTCTATTTCCTCTTTAAGTTTACGGACGGACTCTTGAGTGCCTATCTTGAAAAATACCTGGAGTTAAAAATTCCAGGTTTGGGAATCCTGATAATTCTTTTCTTCCTTATTTTTTTAGGAATTATAGGTGAGACAATTCTGGCAAAGCCCATTAAATTCTTGATTAAGGGCGTATTACTCCGGACTCCTATTCTACGCTTGATCTATACTTCGGTGAAAGACCTGTTTTCAGCCTTTGTTGGAAAGGAGAAAAAATTCCATCGGCCTGTCATCGTGTTGGTGGATGAAAAAAACGATATTTGGCGCATGGGTTTCCTTACAAAGGAAAGCCTTGAAGAGATGGGCATTACAGGTAAAGTGGCAGTATATTTTCCATTTTCATACAATATTTCCGGAATTTTGTATCTTGTTCCACAATCAAGGGTAAAACCGATCAATATTTCTCCGGCTGAAGCAATGAAATTTATTCTATCGGGAGGTGTATCCGAAATGGATTTTTTGCAGGATCATTGATTAATATACCTGACAAATTTGCATTCTATTTTTTTGGTTTACTTTTTGTTGAGATGATATCAATGTTATATTTTAAATTTTAAAGTCATGATTTGGATAATATTTATTGGGTTTGCATTGTTAAGCTGGCTGGTTAGCTATCAACTGAAAAGAAGGTTCAAGCAATACTCCGAGATTCCCACGGCCAATGGAATGTCTGGGAAGGAGGTTGTTGAAAAGATGTTGAGAGATAACATGATTCAAGGCGTTAAGATCGGATCGGTTGAAGGACAATTGACCGATCACTACAATCCGGTGGACAAGACCATTAATTTAAGTGAAGAGGTATATTATGGGACCAATGTTGCTGCAGCAGCAGTGGCAGCACATGAAACAGGGCACGCCATCCAGCATGCGCAAGCTTATGTTTGGCTGGGTCTTCGTTCTACGCTGGTGCCGGCAGTCAGTTTCAGTTCAAGATATGTGCAATGGATTTTATTAGGCGGAATATTACTGATCAATACCTTTCCGGCCTTGCTGTTGTTTGGAATCGTCATGTTTGCGATGACAACATTGTTTAGCTTCATCACACTGCCCGTTGAAATAGACGCGAGTAACAGGGCATTGGTTTGGATGAGAACCAGTGGAGTAGCTTCCCCTGAAATGCACGAAAAAGCTGAAGATGCGCTCAGATGGGCAGGTTATACTTATGTGGTCGCAGCATTGTCCTCCCTGGCTACTTTGTTGTACTATGTTTCTATCTATATGGGAGGCAGAAGGGACTAATTTCAATGTTCCGCAAGTACCCTGAGAATTCATTGAATTGGTTCAACGTTCACACCGGATAGTTACGTTAAATTCTCAGACACCATCCGGATATCTATTTTTTAGGGGAAATATATTTTAACCACCACTATTTCAGCGGGCATGCAATATTCAATATTCATGCTCGCTGTGTTATTTTTTGGGTAAATGCCCATTCCTGTTATGGAAAGATTGAGAATTAAAACTGTTTCAAAATGGTTAAATATCAATATATCAAATAGATCCCATGGGTCACAACAGATATAATTACATTTGTAACTTTAAAAATGCTTTTGTAAACAAATGTCATTTTGTGTTTAGCGTGTAAATTTTATGAAATAAATCAATTGAAACGGGTGGATTTAAATTCCATAAATAAACTCAACTTACCTGTTGCGAAAAATTATCCGGATGACGATCAATTAAGTTCCTGTCTGGTTTACCAGCGGAGCTCGTTTGAATTCTGCATTACGATCAAACAAAAAGCGGTAGGTAACGTGTGTTTTGTAAATAGAACCTCCAATAAATTCGGCAACTTTCATCATTGTCGGATTGAAATCCCCAATCCAGTTCAATTCAAAGGTTTTGTACTTAAAACCTGGTTGTAGAACCTGATCCTGGAAGAACAATATCAAGGCTCCTTCCACTCCTTTGTTTTGAAATTCAGGTACCACACCAAAAATTCGTCCGATTACGCGATCGACTCTTTTCATTATTTTTAGTTCCCAAAAAAAACGTAACTTATTGTACCAATTAAAATTACCATTTAACTTTCTGGTGATTTGACCAATATCCGGCATCATGATAAAAAATGCGATGGGTTCTCCCAGGTAATAGCCATAGATGATCAGCCGCTCATCCAGGATTGGTTCCATGGCTTTAAGCAGGGCAAGAGCCTCCTGGTCGGTGATGTCTTTGGTACCAGCAAATTTGCTCCAGGCCTTGTTGTAAATAATTTTGAAATCACGGGCAAATTGTTTGTTTCCCTTTTCAATGTACTTAAACTCATAATCAGGATTGGACAGTATTCTTCTCGCTGTCCTGATTACCACCGGATGAAGATCCGAGGTATCTTCAAAAGTCCGCTGATAGGTATATTGGTTAAAATAGTTCTTAAAACCATAATTTTCAAAAAGATCCTGATAATAAGGATAATTGTAATTCATATTGAAGACGGGATCATGAAAACCTTCCACCAAACAGCCCCAGAAAGCATCCCTCATACCAGGATTTACCGGACCATCCATCGCTTCCATTTGGTACCCTAAAAGCCACTCTTTGGCAGTATCAAAGAGCAGTGTTGCGACATTCTGGTCATTAATGGAATCGAAGAATCCAATTCCCCCGGTTGGTTGTTCAAAATGTGTCCAAGAATCCGCAGTGTAAAAGGCGGCAATCCGCCCGAGACAATTGCCTTGCGCATCCTTTACCAACCACCTGGCAATTTGACCATCGACCAACTGTTTGTTCTTTTTCTTGTCAAATATCTCCTCTACACTCACCTCAAGGGGCCGACACCAGTTCCTATCCTTTCGATACAATTCAGAAGGAAATTTATGAAACTGTTTGATTTGCAACAAATCAGAAACTTCTGTTACCACATAGCCGAACTTGGATGACATAGAATAAATGAAGAAATGAAGTTTATTTAACCAATTAGAGCCAATTAATTATTGTTGCAAATATCTTATTTTTAGAGTAGCTTTGAGTAAATTAAGCTGTCACGGATGAAAAAAAAACTATGGCTACCCCTTTTAATTGTAGCAGCAATATCCATCATTGCCACTTCACAGTATCCTAAATTGTATGTGGCTACAGGATATGGTGCAAAATGTATGGCTTCAGGAATCTTTGTGGCCGGCAGGGAAGCGTTAAACATTCAAGAGAATGATCTTGATTATTCAATTGTTAAATATACCCGCAGCATCATCGATTACCAGGAAAAAAGCGTGACAACTACAATTTGGGGGTTGGCCAGTCAAAAAGCAATCTACAGGGATGGTCTGGGTTGTTGTCTGACAACCGATGAGGATCGAAATTACACAAAACCAACCCATTCGCCTGCAAATTTTAAAACAGCGAACAGCTGGAAAATGGCTTGGCCGGAAGGTGAGGGAATTGGGGATACAATTTTTCCGGAATTAGATCTGACCCAACTCAAAAATGCAATAAACAATGCTTTTGACAAGAGAGGCATTAAAATTCAGCGAACAGCTGCTGTTGTAGTTATATACAAAGGTCGACTGGTGGCAGAACAATACTGGAGGGATCAGTCCATACAACCAGAAACCAAGCTTTGGGGCTGGTCCATGAATAAAAGTATCATCAATGCCTTAATCGGTGTAATGGTAAAAAAAGGAAAACTATCGTTGGATGCTTCTGCCCCAATTGAAGAGTGGCTCAATGATCAAAGAAAGGATATTACCCTAAATGATTTGATGCACATGAGCAGCGGATTGTCATGGAATGAAGATTACGGAGCTATCTCAGATGTTACCACAATGCTTTACAGGAAAAGGGATGTATTCAAATATGCAAGGGATTTTCCCCTTGAAAAGCAACCGAATAGCGAATGGAAATATTCATCCGGGACCACCAATATCCTCTCGGGTATTGTAAGGAAAACACTGAAAAACGATCAGCTTTACCTTGATTTGCCCTATACTGAAATTTTCAATAAAATTGGCATGCACAGTATGGTTCTTGAAACTGATGCAAGCGGCAACTACGTCGGATCTTCCTATGGCTATGCAACGGCCAGGGACTGGGCAAAATTTGGTCAACTCTATCTGCAAGATGGCGTTTGGAAAGGAGATAGTATACTTCCCAGAGATTGGGTTACCTATTCGGCTACGCCGGCAGGCACTGCGAAGGGAATATATGGCGCTCAGTTTTGGCTCAATCGCTCAGGTGAACTGCCTGATGCTCCAAAAGATATGTTTTCTTGCAAAGGACATAGGGGTCAGCGAATATTCATTGTCCCATCCAGGCATTTGGTAGTGGTGAGATTGGGCTTCGCCGAGGATCATTTCAACCACAATACTTTTATTGGTTCCATCTTGGGATCATTCGTCCAGCAGAATTAGCTTTTTTAAGGATAGTTTGGCCGTCGGGCCGGACTGATCCTCCAATTTATTCTACCTTTGCTAACATGGAAAAGAACCAAACTATATTTTTACCTCCTGAATGGTATCCGCAAAGTGGAGTGATGCTAACCTGGCCCCACAAAAACAGTGATTGGGTTAATCTTCTTGATCAGGTAGAAAAATGTTATATTCTTATTGCCAATGAAATATTAAAAGAAGAAAAACTTTTAATCGTCTGTCCTGACCCCGCCGATGTCGCATCGAAATTGAACCATTCCAAGAAGGCTAATTTAATTCTTGTGCAACTCGATGCAAACGATACATGGGCAAGAGATCATGGCGCAATTACTGTTTTTGAAGATGGTAATCCCGTTTTATATGATTTCCAGTTCAATGGCTGGGGATTAAAATTTCCTGCAGCTCTTGACAATCAACTCAGCAACTTACTCTACAAGCAAAATATCTTTGCCAAGGGGGTTGGCTATGAAAACAGGCTCAATTTTGTTTTGGAAGGTGGAAGTATTGAAACTGATGGCAATGGAACGCTTTTAACCACAGAGGAGTGTTTACTCTCACTCAATAGGAATCAGACTTTTTCCAAATTGGAAATAGAGAATTACCTGATTAAAACATTTGGTATTCAACGTGTTCTATGGCTAAGTGCCGGATATTTGAGTGGAGATGACACAGATAGTCATGTGGATACTTTGGTTAGGTTCTGTGATGAGAATACCATCACTTATGTAAAATGCAACGATCCTTCGGACGAGCATTACAGCCAGTTGAAGCTCATGGAAGAGCAGATTTGCTCATTTAAAACCACGGAAGACCAGCCATACCGCCTGGTAGAATTGCCAATGGCAGACTATGTGGAAGATGAACTTGGAGTGAGATTGCCGGCAACCTATGCGAATTTCCTTATAATTAACAACAAGGTATTGCTACCTTTTTATGGAACGGCCAAAGATGAAATAGCAAGGGTTCAACTTCAATCGGCTTTTCCTGCCAGAGAAGTTGTAGGTGTAGATTGTTCTGCGCTGATCAAACAACATGGTTCATTGCATTGTATTACCATGCAATTCCCGATAGGTGTTTTATAAATTATCATAGTTGATTAAAGAAACCAAGTCCAAATGTTAAAAGTAGCACTCATTCAGCAATCCAATACACCAGACATCAATTTGAACAGGGAGAAGTTGGTTGACAGTATTACCAAATGTGCCCAGGAGGGAGCAGAACTGGTCGTTTTGCAGGAATTGCACGATTCGCTCTATTTCTGTCAGTTGGAGGATCCATCGCTTTTTGACCTTGCTGAACCAATTCCCGGAGTAATTTCAAATATTTACAGTGAATTGTCGGCAAAACTCCAGATTGTGTTGATTACTTCCCTTTTTGAGAAAAGGGCAGCTGGATTGTACCACAACACTTCCGTTGTATTCGAAAAGGATGGTTCCATAGCAGGGATTTACCGGAAAATGCACATACCGGATGACCCCAATTATTATGAAAAATTCTATTTTACTCCAGGAGATTTAGGTTTTAAACCTATCATGACCTCTGTAGGCAATTTGGGAGTTCTTGTCTGCTGGGATCAATGGTATCCTGAGGCAGCCAGATTAATGGCGTTGGCTGGTGCCCAAATATTGATCTATCCTACTGCCATAGGCTGGACTTCCAATGATGGAGAGTTGGAAAGGAAAAGACAGGTGGATGCCTGGATTACGATTCAGCGAAGTCATGCGATTGCCAATGGCATCCCGCTGATTTCGGTCAATCGCACCGGGCATGAATATGATTACTCTTCTCATACAGAAGGCATTGAATTCTGGGGTAATAGTTTTGTAGCAGGGCCTCAGGGTGAATTACTTGCCATTGCACCAACTTCAGAAGAAATTAGGTTAATTGTTGAAATTGATCTGAATAAATCTGAAAATGTAAGAAGATGGTGGCCTTTTCTGCGAGACAGAAGAATAGATGCCTACGAATCTTTAACAAAACGTTATCTTGATTAACATGGAAAACTTATTTTTAAAGTACATGGGGGAGCGGCTCGAATTTTCTGCCGCCAAGCATGCTCTTTTGGGACCAGTTATTACTATTTCCAGAGAGTGTGGATGTCCAGGCAATGACATAGCTGAAATGCTAATGAAATTGCTCAACAAAAAGATGATTCAAGAGGGTCAGACTCCCAAATGGAAATGGGTCAATAAGGAGATTCTGTTAAAAGCATCCCATGAACTTAAGATGAATCCAAGGGACGTGGAGGCTTACATCAAGGCACAGGAAAGTGGCATGTTACACGACTTGGTTGCTTCATTTACAGAAACCTACCACGTAAGGAATGCTAAGATTAAGAAAGTAATCTACAATGTCATTCACAACCTGGCCTGCGAAGGGCATGTAATTGTTGTTGGAAGAGGGGGAGGGGCCATTGCCTGGGATATCCCAAAATCACTGCATCTCTATCTTGAGGCACCACTTTCCTGGAAAGCCGATTCGATTTGCAAATCAAAGGGCATATCCAAGGCCGATGCTCGAAAATACGTTCTTGAGAGAGACATGCAACGGATGAAATTCAGGGACAACTACCGCACCAAGTTTTCAGACGAGATCTATTACGATGAACGGATCAACTGTAAATCTTTCTCCAAAGAACAAATTTGTCAAATTGCACTGAATGCAGCAGAGGTAAAAAAAATATTCTAATACTTCAGGAAGTGCGAAAAGACCATCAATTTGACTATTTAAGGTTGTATGCCAAGTATATTGGATTAACAATTCAAATGATAACCATTATCTTACTGGGGGGATTTGGTGGTAAGGCATTGGATGCTTATTTGAAATCAGGCAGTTCAGTATACGCGATTCTGTTCATTATTATCGCGGCGATCATCTCCTTTTATCTTTTCTTTAAAGCAATTTTTACAAAATAACCTTTCCATAAAGCCATCATGGTATGATTTCAACAGAGAAACGTTTTTTCTTTAAAAAGGCCCTTTTATTTTGTCTGGTTCTTATTGGATTATCCTTACTCCTTTTCGATTCTGTTTTAAAGGATTTCTATTTAAGTTATTATCCTATGCAATTTGGATTAATCGCGCTGGTTACTTTCTTTAGTCATTTGAAACTGATGAATGCGATAGAACAAAATGCAAGAAGGTTCAGCACGACATTTCTTGCAACAATGTCAATTAAGCTATTAATTTACATTGTATTCATAATTGTATGCTTATTAATTGATCGCAGCAGGGCCATCAATTTTGTCATTACATTCATGGTTCTTTATTTCTTTTTTACAATTTTCGAAGTCATTGAAATTTCTAATTTTTTAAAGAAAAATCAAAATTCTTCAAATTAAAAAATTAAATTTACCGCACAAAAACCGGGAAATGTTAAAATCTTCAATAACTTTCATACTTCTCTTTGTTACAATTTTATCTACTTTTCTGACTGTCAAAGCAGAAGATAATTCTAGTGCCGGGAGTAGTCATACTACGGAGAAATTCAATGCCAGTAAATTGATCATGGATCATATTGCTGACGCCTATGAATGGCACATTGCAAAAATTGGTTCCACACATGTTAGCCTTCCCCTCCCAGTTATTTTGTACAGCTCAAATAGTGGTTTTCACATTTTCAGTTCAAGTCATTTTCATCATGGTACCGAGAGTTATTCGGGTTTTCTTATAGCCGGTGAAGCCTCCAAATACAAGGGCAAGATTGTTGAACTAGCAGTTGACGGAAGTGAAGTAAGGCCTTTTGATATCTCAATTACGAAAAATGTAGTTTCCTTATTTGCGAGCATTGTTATTTTGCTACTTATTTTCACCACGATTGCCAAAAGGTACAAAGAGGGATTTGACAGACCACCCAAAGGCATTCAAAGCTGGATGGAGCCCATTGTGCTTTTCATCCGGGATGATGTAGTCAAGGCTTCTATTGGCGAGGAAAAGCACCAAAAATATCTGCCATATTTGTTAACCGTCTTTTTCTTTATCTTGATTAACAATGTGATGGGGTTGATACCAATTCTTCCAGGCGGGGCAAATCTAACAGGAAATATTGCGATAACATTGGTCCTTGCGCTATTCACCTTTGTAATTATCTTGTTCAGTGGATCAAAAGATTATTACATGCACATTGTAAATGCCCCGGGAATTCCCTGGTGGTTAAAGTTACCAATCCCATTGATGCCTTTTGTTGAAATTATGGGCGTCTTTACAAAGCCCTTCGTATTGATGGTTCGGCTTTTCGCCAATATAACTGCCGGACATATCATTGTTCTTGGATTTTACAGTCTGATTTTTATTTTTGGAGAAAAGAGTATTTATGCTGGGTTCGGCGTTTCGGTCATTTCCATTGCTTTTACCATTTTCATGGGGCTTTTGGAGTTACTTGTGGCCTTTATACAGGCTTATGTTTTTACGCTCCTCTCCGCGCTATATATTGGAATGGCACTTGAACAACATGAAGAGCACAGCGAGAAAAGACATTGAGAAAAGGAAGAATAAAAGTTAAAGTATTTATAAATAGTAATTTAATAACTTTAAAAGTAGGTTAATATGTTTACATTAGGTGTGATTTTAGAAGTTGTTGCCAATGTTGCATTGGCAAAATTGGGAGCAGGAATCGGTGCAGGGCTGGCAGCAATCGGTGCCGGTATAGGTATTGGCCGTATCGGAGGAGGTGCGGTTGAAGCGATTGCACGGCAACCTGAAGCAGCTGGCGACATTCGCTCCAATATGATCGTAGCTGCGGCTTTGATTGAGGGAGCAGCTTTTTTTGCCATGGTAATTTGCTTCCTGATTCTGTTTGTCTAGCAATTAATATTTCCCAATCTTAAAATTTCTATCCTATGGGTCTTGTAATGCCTGATTTTGGCCTTTTGTTTTGGATGGTACTCTCATTCTCGCTATTAATGTGGTTGCTTGGGAAATTTGCCTGGAAGCCCATCTTAAAAGCACTTTCAGCAAGGGAAGATTCTATTGAGAAGGCTTTACAGTCTGCGGAACATGCAAAAAGCGAGATGCTCAAATTACATGCGGGCAACGAGAAATTACTGAAAGAGGCCATGCTGGAAAGAGAAAGAATTGTCAAGGAAGCTAGAGAATTAAAGGATTCCATTGTTCGTGAAGCTAAAAATCAAGCAGTCGTAGAGGCAAATAAAGTCATGGAAGAGGCAAAAGCAGCCATTATAAGAGAACGGGCTGAAGCTGTGAATGAAATGAAATCAGTCATTTCTACCTTCTCTATTGAGATCGCTGAGAAAATTTTGAAAGAACATCTTTCTGACAATAAAAAGCAAAAGGACTTGGTGGCGAACTACATGGAAAACATTAAGTTAAATTAATTGCTTCTAATAATTTTTTCCATCTAAACCGAATAAATTGAACGAAAGTAAAATATCTGTACGATACGCCAAGGCCTTTTTTACAGCTGCAGTAGAAAGAAAGATACTTGAAGTTGTTAAAAGGGATGTAGATCTTTTGTTGCAGTTGCTTCAATCACAACCAAGATTGAAAGAGTTGCTGGCGAGTCCCGTGGTTCATACCGGTGAGAAGCGCAATTTCATGATCGCGATTTTCAAGGAGCATTTCAATAGACTTACAATGGATTTTTTGGATTTGTTGCTGAAAAATAACCGTGAAATCTATCTTGTGGAAATGTGTCTGAATTTTCAGGGATTATATGGTAGACTTACTGGAATTATTTCAGCTCAACTTGTGACGGCTACACCAATGGATGATGATCTGTTAAAAGAATTCAACCAGTTAATTCAGGTGAATTTTGGTAGCAAAGCAGAAGTAATTGCAAAAGTGGATGAAAAATTGCTGGGTGGTTTTATTCTTAGGGTAGATGATCTTCAAATTGATACGTCGGTAGCTACCCAGCTGAAAAAGATGAAAAGAGAATTGGTAAGTTTTACAAAAAAATAAAAAGAAGATTATGGCTGGATTGAAACCTGCTGAAGTATCTGAAATTTTAAAACAACAGTTGGATGGCTTTAAAACAGCTGCCGAACTCGAAGAAGTTGGTACCGTTTTGCAGGTAGGGGATGGTATTGCCAGAGTTTACGGTTTGTCCAATGTTCAGTCGAATGAAATGGTTGAGTTTGACAGTGGAGTTATGGGTATTGTACTTAATCTTGAAGAGGACAATGTTGGATGTGTACTGCTGGGACCGACGGAAAAGATTAAAGAGGGTGATAGCGTCAAACGCTCCAATAAAATTGCTTCTATTCAAGTTGGGGAAGGTCTTTTAGGACGCGTAATAAATACCCTCGGTGAGCCGGTAGATGGCAAGGGTCCAATTGCCGGTAAGGTATACGAGATGCCTTTTGAAAGAAAAGCTCCTGGGGTTATTTACAGGCAACCCGTTTCTGAACCTTTGCAAACAGGAATTAAAGCCATAGATTCAATGATTCCGATTGGAAGAGGGCAGCGTGAATTGATCATTGGTGACCGTCAGACTGGAAAGACAACCATTGCCATAGATACAATTATTAATCAAAAAGAGTTTTTCAAAAAAGGTGAACCAGTTTATTGTATCTATGTTGCTATCGGACAAAAAGGCTCTACGGTAGCCAATATTGCCAAAACCCTGCAGGAGCATGGCGCTATGGATTATACTGTAATTGTCATGTCAACAGCCTCAGATCCGGCAGCCTTGCAATTTTATGCGCCGTTTGCCGGAGCTGCAATTGGAGAGTTTTTCAGAGATTGTGGTCATGCTGCATTAATTGTTTATGACGATCTTTCCAAACAGGCGGTTTCCTATAGGGAAGTCTCCCTTTTGCTTCGCAGACCACCAGGCAGAGAGGCCTATCCAGGAGATATTTTTTACCTTCACTCCAGATTATTGGAGCGTTCTGCCAAGATTAACAAGACGTTTGAAGTCGCTAAACAGATGAATGATATCCCTGAATCAATCAGGCACCTTGTAAAAGGCGGTGGATCCCTGACTGCACTTCCAATTATTGAAACACAGGACGGAGACGTTTCGGCGTATATACCTACCAACGTTATTTCCATCACTGATGGTCAGATATTCCTTGAATCACATCTTTTCAATGCTGGAATCAGACCTGCAATCAACGTTGGGATATCAGTGTCAAGGGTTGGTGGAAATGCACAGATTAAAGCAATGAAGAAAGTTGCCGGAACCTTGAAACTCTCACAAGCTGAATTTCGTGAACTTGAAGCATTTTCCAAATTTGGCTCAGATTTGGACTCTGCGACGAAGTCTGTACTTGAAAAGGGTGCAAGAAATGTAGAAATTCTAAAACAAGGAAGTGCTTCACCAATGCCTGTCAATGAGCAGATAGCGATACTCTATTGTGGAACAAAAGGATTATTGATGGATGTACCAAAAGATAAGATCAAGGATTTTGAAAAAGACTATTTGCAACTGCTTTCGTCTCAATATGCCGGGACATTACAACTGTTGAGTCAAGGTGAATTTAACGATGAAATTACAAACGTCCTCGAACAGGCTGCGAGTAAAACAATCCAGAATTTTGTTTTTTAAAACGAAAATGTAGTAGCAAATATAGGTCAGATGGCGAATTTAAAGGAAATGCGGCTCCGGATTGTCTCAGTGAAGTCCACCCAACAAGTAACAAGGGCTATGAAAATGGTCTCTGCTGCTAAACTGCGTAAAGCACAGGATGCCATTATTCAGATACGACCTTATGCTGAAAAATTACATGAGATACTGATCAATCTTGTAGCCCAAAATGGTTCATCAGATTTTGAAAACAAATATGCTGATCACCCTGAAGTCAAAAGGATACTAATTGTTGCAATCACTTCAAACAGAGGTCTCTGTGGTGGTTTTAATGCGAATGTTGTAAAAATGATTGAGGAATTGATTAACTCTGTGTATGCGCCATTTCGCCAAAAAGGAGTTATAGATATTTTGGCAATTGGGAAAAAAGGTGCTGATGGACTGAAGAGTAAAAATATTGCAGTTTCTGGAACCATTCATCAACTGTATGATAAACTTCAATACAGCAGTGCAGAAGAGATTGCCCAAGGACTTATGGATGCCTATTCGCGGGGCGAGTATGATAGAATTGATCTTGTTTACAATCAATTCAAAAATGCTGCCATTCAGAAGCTGACAGTTGAACAGTTTTTACCAGTGAAATTAGAAGGAACGAAACATTCGGAATCTTCTGTTCACAAGTACATCAACAATTATATTTTTGAGCCCAATGTTCATGATATCATGTCCACGGTTATCCCGAGGTCTCTAAAAATTCAATTTTACAAAGCTATTCTGGATTCTGTTGCTTCTGAACATGGTGCAAGAATGACTGCAATGCACAAAGCAACAGACAATGCATCTGAGTTGGTGCGTGAACTCAATTTGCAATACAACAAAGCTAGGCAATCTGCCATTACTGGTGAAATTCTTGAGATTGTTAGTGGTGCCAATGCCTTGAAAAGCTCCTAGCATGAGAATAAACAATGTAACATGTTGATTTAATACAATTCTGAATAAAAAAAATTATAAATATTTCAAATATTGATTAATATGTCTCAATCCACAGGAAAAATCATACAGGTTATCGGGCCAGTTGTTGATGTTAGTTTCGAAGAGGATAGCTCCCAATTACCCAAAATTTATGATGCATTGGAGGTTAAGAGAAGTAACGGACAGGTACTGATTCTCGAATGTGAGCAGCATATCGGTGAACATACTGTTCGTACGGTAGCAATGGATTCTACCGATGGTCTATCAAGAGGGATGAAAGTTTATGCAACCGGAAAAGCTATCTCTATGCCGGTTGGGGATCAAATCAAAGGAAGATTGTTGAATGTGATTGGAGAGGGAATAGACGGTATCGGTTTTATCCCCAAAGACCAAACTTATGAAATACACAACCAACCTCCAAAATACAAAGATTTATCTACAGACCAAGAGATTCTTTATACAGGTATAAAGGTAATAGACTTGCTTGAACCCTACTCAAAAGGCGGCAAGATTGGACTTTTTGGTGGGGCAGGAGTAGGCAAGACCGTTTTAATTATGGAGCTCATTAACAATGTGGCAAAGAAATATGATGGTCAGTCAGTATTTGCTGGTGTTGGTGAAAGAACTCGGGAAGGAAATGACCTTTTGCGTGAGATGATTGAGTCGGGAGTTATCATGTATGGAGAAGCATTCAAAGAAGATATGGCCAAAGGTGGATGGGATTTATCATTGGTGGATAAAAAAGAGTTGGCGAAATCTAAGGCCACCTTGGTTTTTGGTCAGATGAATGAACCACCCGGTGCACGTGCAAGGGTGGCCTTGTCTGGCTTAAGTGTTGCAGAATATTTCAGGGATGGGGATAAAAAAGGAAAGGGCAATGACATCCTGTTCTTTGTGGATAATATTTTCCGTTTTACACAGGCAGGTTCAGAGGTTTCCGCCCTACTGGGCAGAATGCCTTCTGCCGTTGGTTATCAACCAACACTCGCGACGGAGATGGGTTTGATGCAGGAACGGATCACATCAACCAAATATGGTTCAATCACCTCTGTTCAGGCAGTATATGTTCCGGCGGATGATTTAACTGACCCGGCACCTGCAACTACTTTTTCTCATCTAGATGCTACTACTGTCTTAAATCGAAAGGTTTCCGAGATGGGGATTTATCCGGCGGTTGATCCATTGACCTCGACTTCCAGAATTCTTTCTCCTGAAGTAATTGGTGACTTACATTACAATACTGCCCTAAGAGTAAAAGAATTACTACAAAGATATAAAGAGTTACAGGACATCATTGCCATTCTTGGAATGGATGAACTTTCTGAGACCGATAAGCTTATTGTACATAGGGCGAGGAGGGTACAAAGGTTCCTTTCACAGCCTTTCCATGTAGCGGAAGTTTTCACGGGCATGAAAGGAGTCTGGGTTTCAATTGAGGACACCATAAAAGGCTTTAATACCATTATGGATGGAGTTGTTGACCAGTACCCTGAAACCGCATTCAATATGGTGGGCACCATTGAGGAGGCTATTGAAAAAGGAGAAAAACTCTTGTCTCAATCAAAATAGTTTTAAAGATGTATGGTTCTAAATTATAATATTGATGTATGTACCTGGAAATCATAACACCTGAAAAAAAATTGTTTGCTGGTGAAATAGAGCTGGTGAAGCTTCCTGGTACAGGAGGATCATTCGAGGTATTAATGAACCATGCAGCCACCATTTCAACTTTAATGGCAGGGAAGATCAAGGTCAAGGAATTCAATGGCAAGCTTTCCTATTTTGATATCCAAGGAGGTGTTGTTGAAGTGGTGAACAACAGCATAATAATTCTTGTTGATACCGCAGGATTGGTCTAGAAAATAGACGGTCCATTCACTGCAATAATTTTATTGAACCTTTTAATCTGTAAAACATCCTTTAAAATGGGTAAAGTATTAATCATAGGTGCCGGAGGGGTTGGAACAGTTGTGGCCCATAAAATGGCCGAATTGCCTGAAGTCTTTTCTGAAATTCTTCTTGCCAGCAGAACCAAGTCAAAATGTGATGCAATTGCCGGAAGAATTGGAAGTAAGAATTTGAAAACGGCTCAGGTTGATGCCGATAATGTGCCTCAATTGGTTGATTTAATCCGGTCATTTCAACCGGATTTGGTTGTTAATGTCGCACTTCCTTACCAGGATCTGACCATCATGGATGCTTGCCTTGAAACGGGTGTTTCTTACTTAGATACAGCCAATTATGAACCACTTGATGAAGCAAAGTTTGAATACAAGTGGCAATGGGCTTATCAGGATAGATTTAGAAAGGCTGGACTTACTGCAATATTGGGTTGCGGCTTCGATCCTGGAGTTTCGGGTGTATATACTGCTTATGCAGCTAAGCACCACTTTGACGAAATACAATACCTTGATATTGTGGATTGTAACGCGGGTAATCACGGAAAAGCATTTGCCACGAATTTCAATCCGGAAATAAATATAAGGGAGGTAACCCAAAAAGGCAGATATTGGGAAAATGGGAATTGGGTCACAACTGAACCACATGAAATTCATCAGCTTCTTACCTATCCCAGGATAGGTGAGAAGGAATCCTATCTGATTTATCATGAAGAGCTTGAATCATTGGTTAAGAATTTTCCAACCATTAGGAGAGCTCGATTCTGGATGACCTTTGGGCAGGAGTATTTAACCCACCTAAGAGTAATACAAAACATTGGTATGGCAGGTATTCAGCCAATTAATTACGAAGGAAAGGAAATTGTTCCAATTCAATTTCTTAAGGCTGTATTACCAAAACCAGAAGAATTAGGTGTCAATTACACTGGAGAAACTTCTATCGGATGCCGGATCAAAGGAGTCAAAAATGGCATAGATAAGACGTACTACGTTTACAATAATTGCAGCCATGAAGCAGCTTATGCTGAAACTGGAACTCAAGCAATAAGTTATACAACCGGGGTACCTGCAATGATTGGTGCAATGATGTATCTTCAGGGAATATGGAAAAATCCAGGAGTATTCAATGTTGAGGAATTTGATCCTGATCCATTTATGCGTGCCCTCAATCTTCATGGGTTGCCTTGGTATGAGTTGCATGATGTGAATCTGGAATTTGATTAATTCTACCAAGCTTAATGCATAGAGGCTGTCTCACAAGGTTGAGGCAGCCTTTTTTTTTTCAAAATATCTAATTTGATGTTAAACTTTTAAATATTTAATGTGTGTATATACCTAATAATTAAGGCATTGAATCTTTAAAAATAGAAGAAACAAATAGTTTTTATACCAAAGACCCAATCAATTCCGCAATTTATACATAGTCAACTACAGCATCAGCATCAGACTGATCTATGGCAAGATTGAGATTGAAACAGGATGACTGACAAGCTCAAACCTTAAGTTGTATTAGATAATCAGAAGCTAATGTTTGATATATTAAAATAGTTATTTGAAAAATATTTATCAAATAATACAATTTATAATTAACATAATAATTTAATATATAAACCTAATTTAATGCAAGTTATG
The DNA here is from genome assembly GCA_945873105.1 of Tangfeifania diversioriginum. Taxonomy (GTDB): domain Bacteria; phylum Bacteroidota; class Bacteroidia; order Bacteroidales; family Prolixibacteraceae; genus CAINVV01. Next base: position 88,140 of record CAMCBW010000015.1, on the reverse strand, counting down.
TTCAATCTTATTTAGAATTTAATGAATTTGTGGATTATCTGCACAGAAAACATCTTGTTTCATAATGATCATTTGATATCTTTGAAATATCATTTGATAATTCAAAACACTTATTAGATCATAAAATTCAAATTTATCCACCATGACAACTATGCAATTTCAAAATTCATTAACTGGACTGGAGAATAAAATGTACTATTTTGCTCTTTGTCTAACCAGCAATACGGATAAAGCACATGACTTAGTACAGGAAACATTTCTAAGGGCATTGACTTATCAAAATAAATTTTCATCCGACACTAATTTGATTGCATGGGTTTATACCATAATGAAAAATACATTTATCAATGAATACAGAAGAAATGTAAAGGCTAAGTCAACTTTGGGTTGTCAATCTGATCGCCTACATATTTCTTTCACAAAAGATGATTTTTACCCTTCAGTAGACTCAATTCATGCGGAAAAAGAGATTTACAAAAAGATAGCCCTATTGGAGGATGAGTTTAGGGAACCTTTTCAATTATTTCTAAATGGATATAAATACAAGGAGATAGCTGAAAAGCTTGATTTACCTTTGGGAACTGTAAAAAGTCGAATATTCTTTACCCGAAAAAAATTATGCAGATACCTTAGTGATTACGTTAATTAGTATATCGACAGGTGTTGTTTGCATTGCTTTTTCGTTTTCTGAGAGATTTTTTTTACCTATTCTCTAAAATATAGACTCGATAACTTTGTAGGAGGCTGTCTCAAAAGGTTGAGGCAGCCTCTTTCATATTGTCACATCTTTCAAATCTGTAATAATTTTTTAGGCATCAAAATTATATATGTTATTAATAATTAGCACATTGATATAATTAATAAAGTAGACTTTAAGGAAAACAATTCCAATCAAGCCATATTTTTTCTTCCCATTTTAGAAGATGATAAGATGGCAAAAAAGAACATACTGAAATGTCATTTGATCCGTTAGATGGAGGTGAAAGTTGAGATAAAAAAAGAAGCCGCCTCAATTTGACTTGAGACGGCCGCATTAAACGTGACCCAGCTGGGGCTCGAACCCAGGACCCCATCCTTAAAAGGGATGTGCTCTACCTGCTGAGCTACTGAGTCATCCTTCAATTTCCTTTGTTTTTCAAAGGCACTGCAAAGATAATCCATTTTTCTTAATCACCCAATACTGAAAAAAAAAATATAGGAAAACAATGTATTATTTTACAACTCTCATACTATTAGCAATTTGAAAAAGCTTTACTGTAAATATTTATATTCCACAAAAAGCACTATTTTTGTATGAAATCATCCGATAATCCTAAATAATTAAGTAATTAACTAAGTGTAAATGAACGGTAAAGTAGTGATTATTACCGGAGCATCATCGGGTATAGGTCGGGCTCTAGCTGTAGAATTTGCCAAGCGTGGAGCATCGCTCTCATTAGCTGCAAGAAGAATAGAGTTACTGAATGAACTTAAAAATGAAATTGAGAATACCGAAATTTTAACCACCAAAACAGATATTACAAGTGAATTAGCATGCGAAGATCTGATCAAGCTTACCATTAAAAGGTTCGGGCGAATTGATGTTTTGATCAACAATGCAGGATTATCCATGAGAGCATTGTTCGATGACTTTGAGCTAAACAGTTTTAAACAGGTAATGGATGTCAATTTTTACGGCACCGTATATTGCACCAAATATGCCCTTCCTTATTTAATTAAGTCCAAAGGTTCTTTGGTTGGAATAATTTCGGTTGCAGGTCATGTCGGTTTACCTGCACGTTCTGCATATTCTGCTTCTAAATTTGCCATCAGAGGTTTTTTGGATACAATTCGACTTGAAAATTTGTATACAGGATTACATGTACTGGTTGCTGCCCCTGGTTTTACCGCATCTGAGATTCGAAAATCAGCATTAACTGCCAGTGGTAAACCTCAGGGTGAAACTCCAAGAAAAGAAGAGAAAATGATGCGTACAGAAAAATGTGCTCTCTTGATTGTTCATGCCATTGAGTCACGTAAAAGGTCCCTGGTTTTGACATTTAAAGAAGGTAAACTTTCTGTATTTCTTGGTAAGTTCCTTCCTTTTGTATTGGATTGGCTTACATTTCGCCACATGGCAAAAGAACAAGATTCCCCTTTGCAGAAGAAGTATCCTAACCTCTTTTAAATCAGAAGTTAGTTTGTTATATTCCCTTGAACTGCAGATATATAAAAAATATTACTGCTATTACTATCACTCCCATACCTATTACCCTGTTAGCCCAATAAAGGGTATTGATGGTAAATTTATGCCTGAAATGATTTGCCAAACCTGTTATCAGAAACCACCAGAATGCACCGCCAACAAAAATACCTCCAATTGTGAGCATTGCCTCCATTGGGTGCGAAAATTGTAATACAATACTATATCCGGTAAATATGGCAATGAATACAAAGACGGATAAGGGGTTGGAAAGAGTTACCAAAAATGTGGTAAGGAAATCCTGAAGATGCGAAGAACCTCTTCTTTGATAATCCTGGATCTGCTTCGTTGGATTTGATCTGAAAATGTAGATTCCCAAAAGAATTAACACAAAAAAACCTACCAACTTAAAATATAATTCATACTCTCGAATAAAATCAATTATTATTGAAAGACTAAAACCTGCAACAAAAGCATAAAAAGTATCAGCAACAGCAATTCCTAAACCAGAAAAAATACCTGATTTCCAGTTTCGGTTTACCGTGCGTTGAATACATAATATTCCAAGAGGCCCTAGTGGAATTGAAACAGCCAGACCAGTGATTATCCCTTTCCAAAGTAAATTGAAATCCATATGCGCAAAAATAGACGAAAAATTTATTTATACATACTTTATACCGAATTCTGCAATTATTACAATGTAAATTGGCTATTTTTAAACAATCAACTTGATGCAGGAAAATTCAGGATCAAAAATGTAAAATTTTAAAAATTGCCAAGTGAAAAATAGTATTTATTTGATTATATTATTTATGTTAATCAGCCATTTATCTTACAATCAAAATGTTATAAAATTATGGCCGGAGGGAACACCCGGCAAAGTGGTATCACCAAAACCGGAGGAGACTTTTGATGGAAAAAGGGTTCGTTATGTTTCAGATCCCACATTAACCATCTATTTACCTGATCATACAAAAAATACAAAAGCAGCAATTATTATCTGTCCCGGTGGAGGATATGGAATGGAGGCAATGGATCATGAAGGATATGATGTTGCCGAATTTCTTCAGAGTCAAGGCATAGCAGGAATTGTTCTTAAATACAGGTTACCATACGGGCACTCAGATCTTCCCCTTCAAGATGCGAAGCAAGCCATGAGGCTAGTTAGGTTAAATGCTGAGCCATGGGGTATTGATCCTTCAAGAATTGGAATTGCCGGTTTTTCTGCTGGTGGACACCTCGCATCAAGTTTGTCAACTCACTTTGATTTAGGGATTATCGATTCATCCAATCCTATCGACAAGTTGAGTTGCCGTCCTGATTTTTCTGTTTTGGTATACCCGGTGGTAACTTTTAAAGAAGAGTGGGGGCACATGGGTTCCAGAGAGAACTTGATTGGTAAGACAAATGATTGGAAAATCATTGAATACTTTTGTAATGAATTGCAAGTAACCAATCAAACACCACCTGCTTTTATTGCTCTTGCAGATGATGATTTGGCTGTTAAACCAAGAAATAGTATTGAATACTATCTGGCACTAAAAAAACATAATATCGATGCGGAAATGCATATATTTAAGGAAGGGGGTCATGGTTTCGGTATGTATAAAAAAGGTAAACCTCATGATCAATGGCCTTTGATGTTGGTTCAATGGATGAAATCCATGAAATATGCAAAATAATGTACAGTGATTTTGCCAATGGTTTCAAATTTTGTCCCAAATGCAGTTCGATTACTTTCCATACTGAGGACAATGGTCGCTCCCTTAGGTGCGAAGAGTGTCATTTTAATTATTTCATAAACAATTCGGCAGCGGTTGCTTGTCTGATTACCAATAATTTAGGTGAGTTACTTCTTACCAGGCGTGCATTTATGCCAAATCAAGGTATGCTTGATTTGCCTGGTGGTTTTGTTGAACCATTGGAATCGGCAGAGATGGCAGCAGTAAGGGAGATTAGAGAGGAATTAAATTTGAATATAGTAAAACTGAAATATCTAATTTCATACCCCAATTTATATCATTATTCAGGAATCAATATTCCTACTGTAGATCTGGCATTTGTGTGTGAAGTTGAGAGTCTCGAGTGTTTAAAGCCAGATGACGACGTAGCCTCCGTTGAATTTGTTGATCCGGAAAAAATTGATTTTAAAGCCCTTTGTGCTGTGAGTATGGAAAAAATAATCCGATTTTATCTTAATTGGTCTAAATTATAGTCTTTTGAAAATGGAAATAGCTGAACGCATTGCCAGATTAAGGGCTTTGATGAGAAAAAATAAGATCGATGCCTATCTGATTACCGGAACAGATCCACATTTAAGTGAATACACTCCCAATTATTGGAAGACTAGGGAATGGATCTCTGGTTTTACAGGATCCTATGGTAAAGTTTTGGTTACTAGTGATAAAGTGCTCCTATGGACAGATACACGCTATTTTTCGCAAGCGTTGGAGCAACTCAAAGGTACAGAGATAGAATTAATGAAAGAGCGGGTCCCTGATGCCATTTCACTTGAATTATGGTTAACTACTAATCTGAAACAGGGAAATGTATTTGCCCTTGACGGCTCGACAATTTCAGCATTTGATGCTTCTTTTCTTAGCTCTAAATTGACTGCGAAGGGTATCCTCTTTGATGCAACTTTTGATCTGGTTGATTCAATATGGAAGGACCGAATTTTGAATGATATTATACAAGTTTATGAACACCCGCTGGAATTTGCAGGCAAATCCAGACAAGAAAAGATTGCATTGATAAGACAAAGGTTGATTGCAATGGAATTGGATGCTATCGTAATTACAATGCTTGACGATTTAGCCTGGATATTTAATATTCGAAGCAATGAAATCGAATTTACCCCCCTTGTGACAGCATTTGGATATATAGATCAGGATAGTATTTGTTTAGCGATACAACCAGAAAAAATAGGGGATTCACTTTATTCCTCCTTTGAGATGGAGGGTATAAAAATTATTTCATATGATAAATTCCCCACTTTTTTAATGGGAATTCAAAATAAAAGAATACAATCTGACCCTATTCGCACTAATTACCGAATAAGAAATAACCTCTCTCAATTCAATTATCTTGATTCTTCAACCTCACTGATTACTCAAGTAAAGGCCATTAAAGACAACCATGAAATAGAAAATATCAGGAAGGCACATCGAAAAGACGGAGTTGCGATGGTAGAGTTTTTATATTGGTTAACTACTTGTGATCGGAATTTAACTGAAGTTTCAGTTGGCAGAAAGCTACAGGAATTCAGAAGCCAACAGCCATTTTTTATGGGTGAAAGTTTTCATCCAATCATTGGTTTTGGTGCGCATGGAGCGATTGTACACTATCATTCGACGGATCAAACAGATGCAGCCATTGGTCCAGAAAATTTACTGCTCATCGATTCAGGAGGACAATATCTGGATGGGACTACAGATATTACACGAACGATATGTTTAGGATCAGCTTCACAAAAGCAGAAGAAAGATTTTACCATATGTCTAAAGGCGCACATTTCTTTGGCGAACGCCATTTTCCCCAAAAACACCAGGGGCTATTCGCTAGACCCTATAGCCCGCAAGCCACTATGGGACAACGAATTAAATTATGGTCATGGGACAGGTCACGGAATTGGCTACTTTTTATCTGTTCATGAAGGTCCTATGAGCATAAGGGCAGAATACAATCCTGAACCAATTCAGGTTGGTCATGTATTATCGAATGAACCAGGGATTTACCGCGAAGGTGAATATGGCATCAGAATTGAGAATATCATATTGTGTATTAATCATTCATCTGGAGTATTTGGAGAATTCCTTGGCTTTGAAACGATTTCACTATGCCCAATAGCAAGAAATTTGATTAGACTTGAATTGTTAGATAGTACGGAGATTGAATGGATCAACCGGTACCATGAAAAAGTATTACACATTCTTTCTCCACTTGTTAAGTCGCCGAAAGTAGTAGAATGGTTAAAAATTCAATGTAAACCATTGCATGAAAAGTGATTTATCCAAAATAATTTCTTCGAATGTTGAATTTCTAATACAATTAATTCTATTAACAATAGTTTTAGTATGGCCAAATTCTCTAAATGCCCAATACTTTTCAGTAGGACAAGATCCCGGAAACCTTCATTGGAGACAAATACAAAGCGCCCATTTCCAAATAATATTCCCATCTGATTATGAATCAGAGGCTAATAGGGTGGCTCATATATTTGAAAAAGTTTATAATTATTCGGGTGTTACGCTTAAACACAAACCCAAGAGAATTTCAATTATAATCCACTCGAAATCAAACGAATCCAATGGTTTTGTTGCCTGGTCTCCTTCTAGAATTGAATTATTTCCAACGCCACATCAAGAAATTTATTCGCAGGACTGGATTGAACAACTAGCAATTCATGAACTTAGACACCATGTGCAAATTGACAAAATTGAGTCTGAACTTCCATCTATTTTAAGAATCCTTTTGGGAGAGCAGGCTGCTTCGATTGTTATCGGTGCCTATTTGCCTTTTTGGTTTCTGGAAGGAGATGCAGTTGTAAATGAAACGGCATTAAGTAAAACAGGAAGGGGAAGATTATCCTCATTTTCTATGGAATTAAAAGCTCAGGTAGACAATAAGGGAATCTACTCTTTTGACAAAGCCTACCTTGGGTCTTACAAAGACTATGTACCAGACTATTATCAACTTGGATATCAAATTGTTTCGAATGTTAGAATTCGGAATGGGGGAGAAGTATGGAGTGAAGTACTTCATTACATTGCAAGACACCCTTTGGGTTTAAATTCCCTGACAAAGGGGTTAAAGTTAGCCACAGGAAAAAATCAGGATGCCCATTACAAGTTGGTTATGAACAACCTAAAGTCAAACCATCCATTCGAACTTGGAATCTCATTGGATACGGCATTTATCGGCCAGCAAATTTTAGAAGAAGAAGATTGCTACTCCAATTACAGTTATGCCTTCTTCCTCAATGACACCACCTATATTGCTTTAAAAACATCATTGGATAATATTCCCGAAATTGTCAAGATAGACAGGCAGCAAAATGAAAAAAGAGTCTTTCAACCCGGATTAATCCTGGATGAGTCGATGAGTGTTACCAATCAAAAGATTATTTGGTTAGAATCAGTTCCTGATATCAGATGGACTTATAATCAAAAAACCTTGCTTCGAATTCTTGATATTGAGAAAAACGTTTTAATGGAGAGGATCTTTAAAGAGAAGCTTTTTGCACCAGCAATTTCACCAGATGGGAAAAGTATTGCAGCTATAAAATATAACGATCAAAACAAATGTTCCATTGTATTAATCAATCCTGAGAACTTCCATACAATCAAAGAGTTTCAAGCACCATCCTATCAAAATTATTTAACACCCACTTGGTCAGAAAAAGGTGATTTCATTTATGCAGTTGAATTGGATAAGCAAGGGAAATCGCTTTTTCAACTCAATGTTGCCGATGGGAAAATTGAATATTTGACAACCCCGACTATTGGAGAAATTAAAAAACCACAAAACAAAGGAAATTATTTGTTCTATTGTGGTAATCAATATGGCAAATTAGAAGGATATATCCTTGATTTGATATCTAGAAAAAAATATCGTGTAGCCTCGTCCAAATATGGCATTAGGGACCTGCAATGTTCTCCCAATACTAAATCATTACTTTTTGCAGAATATACTGCAAATGGCTTTAAAATGGTACTTAATGAATTAATCCTGCCAATTGAAGCTATAAATGATTCCATTTCATCCTATCATGATGCCCTGGCTGACGAATTGACTGCTCAGGAAAATGGCGCAATTGATTTTGCCTGCCTTGATACCAGTAAATATGAAAGCAAAAAGTATGTTAAACTTAGAAATTTATTTAAAATTCATAGCTGGTCACCTGTTTACATTGATCCGGACCGATCAGTTATCAATGCCGGTTTTTCTATTGCTTCACAAAATAAATTATCAACCGCCATAACCCAAATTGGTTATGATTACAATACGAACAATCAATCAGGAAAATGGATAGGGAAATTTGAATATTTGGGTTGGTTCCCCATTCTTAGGTTATATAGCGACTATGGAAGGGAAAAATCTACCTATTATCAAATTAACAAGCATTTTAGTATGGCAAATGGTCTTGCAGGTCAAGACACAGTTGCAGTAAACTTCACACAAAAAGTCCTAAATACACATTTCGATGTTGCAATCCCCCTAAATTTAACTCGTGGCAAGATGTACCGGATGATTCAACCTGAATTTCAGATTGGCTATTCTTACAAATGGCAGAATAATTCAACTCCTGCCTCCATTTTTAGGGGCAGTTACATCCCATTCACCTACAGGTTGTATGCGCACAATTTAACAAAGACTGCACCTCGTGATATTCAATCAAAGTGGGGACAAATATTTGATATTCAATACAGACACACGCTAATGGGAGATCGGCAACTTGGCTCAATTGCTGCAGCAGAAGGGACATTCCTATTTCCGGGACTTTTCAGGAATCAAGGGATAAAAATATATTTTGGATATCAAGAGAAAAAAACATCAGGAAACTATTTTAATGATCTGGTACACTATGCCAGAGGTTACAACAATTTGGAAAACAACAGACTAAGTACTTTTCGCGGTGATTATGTATTCCCATTACTTTCACCAGATTGGAACATATGGCGTCTATATTACTTAAAAAGGGTTACACTACGTATTCACTATGATGTTTCCTGGATCACTTCGCCAGTCCAAGATACATCCTCCTCTATTGACAAGAATCTCATTTCCTATGGAGGGGAAATTATGAGTGAATGCCATTTTCTTCGTTTCATTGCACCAATAAAAATTGGATGGAGGGAATCCTATTTAAAAAATACGCAACGTTTTGCATCGGAATTCATCATCTCTGTCAATTTCAGCGGTATATAATCAGATGATTTTAAATCGTTGCCCACAAGGTTGTCTGAGGTTCACTCAACTCAAAAGACATAAAACCACAAATCACATATGTAATCACTTAAAATGCCTGGTGATTTCTCTAAATTTGCATCATTAATATATATTATAGTGTAGTAATAATCAGTACTTTAAACTTATCATATAAATCATTTAATCAAGCCATTGATTAACATTTGTATATTTAATAGCTTTTTAAAGCAAATACACGTACGATATACTTTATATATACTTAAAAACCAGTGTTATATACGATTCAATTAAATATTTTTGTTTCGAGATATCACTGCTTGATTCGCGGATTGTAATACCTGAGATTGACATATGTATTTTTTAGTGGTTAACATATGTAATGTCCGTGCTTTTGGTGTTTGTTGCATTTTGTGAATATATTAATTACATTTGTGTAAAAATGATAATCATATGAAACGAGCAAGTACTAAGTCAACAAAAGGCGATGTAAATCAATTTGCGAGTTCCATACGTACGCTCTGAAATTCAACAAATTAATACTGTTATTTACGTATGAAAGACCGGATCGTTAAATTTCTAATCTCTGAGAAGATTTCGCCTTCTGAATTTGCTGATAAAATTGGTGTTCAACGCTCAAGTATGTCTCATATTTTAAATGGGAGAAATTTTCCAAGCGCTTCATTCCTCCAAAAGATGCTTCAAACATTTCCTTTGTTAAATCCGAGATGGTTAATGATCGGTGATGGTGAAATGAATGATGAAACCAAGGAGTTAGAGCACATTTTGGCAAAAGCACCCATGAATTTAATATCGAATGAATCGCAAATTATAGAAAATGAACTAATAGCGGAAGTCGATCCTGCAGAAAGCAAGGGTATATTTTCGGCCAGGACTGATTCTGCAATTATTGGAGATAACTCCAAAATTCAAACAAACAGAGATATAATTAAAATTGAGAATTTTGATAATCCAAAGGTCGTTATTCCAGACTCGGGTGAAGAGGTATTAAGTGGGAAAACAGTATCAGACCAGATAACTTCATTACCAGCCGTTTTGGATGATTTGCGAGAGGTTGAGCAAATTCTCTTCTTTTACAAGGATAAAACTTTCACTGTCTACAAGCCTTCCTAACCCTTTTTGGCTATATTTGTGCATCCAACCTATGGATTATATTCTTCTGGCTATGGTGGAAGGAATCGTCTAATTCATGGAGTCAAATATTTGAAAGCAAGAGATGTAATAGTTTTCTATGGGTCTGAATTTAGGTTTAAAATCTATTAATTACTCTGATTAACTAAGAATTAACAAGGATAATTTCATGAAAAAAACCGTGCAGAATTTGCAGGTAATATCTCATCGGAGGTTAAATTCCGATCATGTTGTACTTGAACTAAAATCTGATGAAAAATTGGATGGAATATTACCAGGGCAGTTTGCCAATATCTTGGTTGATGGATCACAAAAAGTATTTCTAAGACGCCCCTTTTCGATTTATCTAGTAGATTACAATTGTAATACAATTTCTGTTCTAATAAAAGCAATCGGCGATGGGACGCGTATTTTATCCGATCAATCTATTGGAAATCAATTAAGTGTTATATTTCCACTTGGAAATGGATTCATTTTACCTGCAACTCCAACCAAAGTTTTACTTGTTGGTGGAGGTGTTGGAATTGCTGCATTAATGATCTTGGCAAAAATGCTGAAGGAAAATGGTCATCAGGTAGTCATCTTGTTGGGAGCCAAAAGAATAGTGGATCTGGTTGAGCTGGAAGAATTTGCTAAATATGGTACTGTTTATACTACCACTGAAGATGGCACCCATGGCACAAAAGGGTATGTTACTGATCATTCGCTGTTTCGAGAAGAATGTTCTTCATTTGGCAAAATATACACATGTGGGCCCGAACCCATGATGAAAGCAGTAGCAAGACTGGCATTGATTCATCATGTAAATTGTGAGGTCTCGCTTGAGAATACCATGGCATGTGGTTACGGGGTTTGCCTTTGCTGTATCACAGAAACAATTGACGGGCACCGTTGTGTTTGTACGGATGGTCCCGTCTTCGACATAAAACGATTGAAATGGCAGATTTAAATATTGATATTGCCGGCCTGAAACTCAAAAATCCGGTGCTTACAGCCTCCGGCACTTTTGGCTACGGTACAGAGTTCGAGGATTTTTATGATATAAATACATTGGGAGCATTTGTAGTTAAAGGTACGACCCTTCACGCACGTCAAGGAAATTCGTATCCCAGAATGGCTGAAACACCGTCAGGAATGCTTAATGCTGTGGGGCTTCAGAATGGTGGAATAAGGTATTTTGTGGACCATATTTATCCAAAATTGCTTCGCTTCGACACCAATATATTGGTAAATGTCTCTGGTTCAACGGTAGAGGAATACATTGCATGTGCGGAACAAATCGATGATCTGGAACACATAACTGGAATTGAGCTTAACATTTCCTGTCCAAATGTTAAAGAAGGCGGTATGGCTTTTGGAACCAGTTGTCCGGCAGCAGAAGCAGTTGTCAAATCTGTCAGAAAGGTTTACAGAAAACACATGATGGTTAAACTCTCACCAAATGTAACCGATATTACTGAGATTGCAAGGGTGGTTGAGAACCAGGGAGCGGATAGCATATCTTTGATAAACACGTTATTGGCAATGGCTATTCACGCAGAAAGTAGAAAACCGGTCCTATCAACAGTTACTGGAGGCTTATCTGGGCCAGCCGTTAAACCCATTGCCCTACGGATGGTCTGGCAGGTGTATAATTCAGTCAAGATTCCGATTGTTGGTATGGGAGGAATAATGAATGCTACAGATGCGATTGAGTTTTTTCTGGCTGGTGCTTCCGCAATTCAAGTTGGAACAGCTAATTTTATTGATCCTTTGGCAACTCAGCATATCATCTCAGGGATTGACGATTACCTTGAAAGACACAAATTTCATTCCATAAACGAAATCATTGGTGAATTACAATTGTAACACACACCCTACTGTGCCTCAATAATATGGTTTACTAATGTAACTTTCGTGCTATGGTTTTTCAATTTATTAGATTCACATTTGTAACTTTCGCCTGTTTTATTCTACCTTCCTTGTTGGTGACAACTCCTTCTGGCGTACGTGATAAGGTTGCTATCCTAGAACAGCAGCGAATCAATAAATTAATCATAAGGAAAATCATTGCTTCAGAAAATACTGATTTACTCGACAAAAGCTTTTCCAGATTTAGAGAACAGAATCATTTAAAGGGTTTGGCTGTTGCCATTGTAAAAAATGAAAGGCTTATCTTCGCCAAAGGATATGGATATGCTGACGAGGAGGCTAAAATATTGGCATCCCCAGAACAACTATTCAGAATTGCCAGTGTTTCAAAATTGGTTACGGCTATTGCGGTAATGAAACTTGTTGAGAATGGAAAAATCAAGCTAGAGAGTAAGGTGTTTGGAAAATATGGAATTCTCAACGATAAAAAATACCTTTCAATCAAGGATAAAAGATTGGAAAACATTACAATAAGACATCTATTGAACCATTCAGGAGGATGGACTCAAAGATATGGTGACATTGCTTTTCTACCTCGCATTGTTTCAGAACAGACAGGAGATCCAATGCCATTGAATATATCATCTTACATTAAATTTGTAACCTCCAGACGGGTTCATTTTGAACCAGGAAGCTCTAGTGCCTATTCAAATCTTGGCTATATGTTATTGGGTGAAGTAGTGACTACTGTTGCAAAAATGAATTATGAGCAATTTGTTAAGGAAAATATACTCAAGCCTGCTTTTATTTATGACATGCAACTTGGTGGAAGCTTCGAAAATGAAAAGCTCTTAGAGGAGGCCCGGTATTATTTGCCTGAGGATGCGCTACCTGCTGAAGCCTATGATGGCAGTGGCAGATTGGTTCCAAAGGTATATGGGAGTACAAATATGGCTCTTTTGGGCTCAGCAGGGGGCTGGATTGCCTCTCCAGTGGATTTAATGAAATTATTGGTAGTGGTTGACGGATCAAGCAAAATCAGAGATATATTAACCAAGAAAAGTATTGATGAAATGACCCATGTCGATGAAAAGGGACTGGATCCATTGGGATGGAGAAGCACCAATGAAAGCGGTGAATGGTGGAGAACTGGGTCACTACCGGGTTCTTCTGTACTTGTCAAAAGGCAACCAAATGGTATTTCTTGGGTCATGATTACAAATACCAGCAATTACAAAGGACCTCATCTTGCCATTGAAATGGATAGGGTGATGAGCAGCACCCTTAGAAAAGTTAATAAATGGCCCGATTATGATCTTTTTGATTTCTTTCCAAAGTAAAATTAATACCTCTTCCATTCACTTTCCGACCTGCGTTGTGTTACTTTCTGGATGCACTTCCGTATATCATCCCGTCTAGTATGTTACTCCATTCTTGGTATGGATTTATAAATAATATAATATTATGTCGGAATTTGAGGTTTTAATCCCCAAGCTGGGAGAGAGTATTCAGGAAGCCACTGTCACTAAGATTTTTGTGAATATTGGGGATAGCGTTAAGGAGGATGATCTGTTGTTTGAAGTTGCTACAGATAAAGTTGATTCGGAGATTCCTTCCCCCGTAGCTGGTACTATAAGATCTATTAATTGCCATGTAGATGAATTACTTGCGGTTGGAAAAGTTGCAATGGTAATTGATTTGAACAATGGGAAAATAGAATCACACCTATCGGCAGAGATTCCCATGACACTTAAGTCAAAAGATACGGAAGGCATGAAGATCCCTATTGTAGATCATATCCCTGAAAAGAGTAAAAATGCCAGGTTTTATTCACCTCTTGTAAAAAAGATTGCTAAAAAAGAGGGTATTGGGTTAAATGAACTGGATCTTATTGAAGGTAGCGGAATTGGGGGCCGGCTTCAGAAGATTGATTTGATTCGGTTTATCGAAGAGGGTGCCACAACCGCAAACATTAGTCCTTCGCACTCAAAGGAACAAATAAGTCAGAATCCCCCCCTTTCTGAAGCAATTGTAAAACCTGTCATCGCCTATTCAATTGGTGCTGAAGATACCATCTTAGAGATGGACCGTGTAAGAAAGCTGATTTCTAAACACATGGTTATGTCCAAGCAAACTGCCCCGCATGTTACTTCATTTGTAGAGGCAGATGCTACTGAAATGGTATTGTGGCGCAATCAATACAAGGATGCATTTCAGGCTAAATATGGGGAAAAGCTCACATTTCTGCCTTTCTTTGCTGAGGCTACTGCAAAGGCGCTCTCTGAATTTCCAATGATCAATGTTTCAGTAGATGGAGATAAGATCATTGTAAAGAAAAAAATCAATGTTGGCATTGCGGTCGCTACAAATAGCGGAAATTTGATGGTACCGGTAATACGCGAGGCCAACACAAAGAATTTGTATGGTCTAACACGCGAGATTAATCAATTTGCAGAAGCTGGTAGGAATGAAAAACTGAATCCTGACAATTTACAAGGTGGAACATTTACCATCACGAACTTTGGATCATTTGGAAATTCCATGGGGACTCCAATTATCAATCAGCCACAAGTAGCCATCTTGGCAATTGGAACTATCGAAAAAAAGCCTGCTGTCATTGAAACGCCCATGGGTGATGCAATAGTTGTAAGACACAAGGTATTTCTCTCTCTTTCATATGATCATAGGGTTGTAGATGGTATGCTTGGTGGTAGATTTCTCAGGCGTATCGCGGATCTTATTGCGGATTTTGATACTAAACGATTGATATAACAAAGTTAATTTAATCAATTATACATCAATATATTCTGTTTAAAATTATTTAATAACAACACATCTTTTATTTTTTGGTAGATTCCAAAAATCCCTAAAACAATTTTTTTGTATATGAATAACTTATACGATTCACCTGTTGAAAAAAAATACTCAATTATAAATACAGAGAAGGCTAATCTTCAAAAATGGTACCAATTAATGGTTCTGGGACGCATGTTGGACGAGAAAGCTCCAAATTATCTCAAACAGGCGATTGGATGGTCATATCATGCCCCTTATGCAGGGCATGATGGTATACAGTTAGCAATAGGTCAGATATTTGACCGGGAAAAGGATCACTTATTTCCATATTACAGAGATTTACTGACAAATTTATCTGCCGGACTTACAGCGGAGGAGATAATTTTAAATGGGATTTCGAAGGCTGATGATGTAAATTCCGGTGGACGACACATGTCAAATCACTTTGGCAAACCACAATGGAACATCCACAATGTTTCGTCCAGTACAGGCAATCATACTTTGCATGCAGCAGGGGTAGCTCGTGCCATTAAGTATTACCAAAGCGAAGGAGTTTCAATAAGTTCCCAGGGTGAGTCCTCTGTAAGCGAAGGATATGTTTACGAAGCTATCAATGGGGCTTCGACAGAACAACTGCCTGTTATTTTTGTTTTCCAGGATAATGGATATGGGATTTCTGTACCTAAAAAAGATCAAACTGCCAATCGGAAAGTTGCCAACAATTTTATCGGATTCAAAAACCTTCGTGTTATACATTGTAATGGAAAAGATGTCTTTGACTCAATGAATGCCATGGTAGAGGCAAAAAAATGGGTAATCGAACATCAGATGCCCTGCATTGTTCAAGCAAACTGCATTCGCATACATTCTCACTCAAATTCTGACCGTCATGATCTTTACAGAAATGAAGCTGAATTAAACTATGTTAAAGAGTATGATCCATTGTCAAAGTTTAAAAGATTGTTGCTGAGGTATGAGAGATTTACCGAAAGCGAGCTTACAGCTATTGAAGAAAAAGCCAAAGAAGAGGTTAAGCAAGCGCATTTGTTTGCACTGAATTCACCCGATCCGGATCCCAAGAGCATTCACAATTTCGTCTATGCAACTGCTTATGAATCGGTGAAGTATCCACTAGGATTGCCACTGGAGGAAACTGAGGGTACAAGAAAGAAGCTTATTGAAGCCATCAATGAAACTTTAAAGAATGAATTCACGCTAAATCCTGACACGTTTATTTGGGGTCAGGATATTGCCAATAAAGAAAAAGGGGGCATTTTCAATGTATCAAAGGGTCTTCAAAAAGCATTTGGAAAGCAACGTGTTTTTAATGGACCTATAGCTGAAGACTTTATAACAGGAACTGCTAACGGCATGTCCAGATATAACAAAAAAATCCGGATAGTGGTTGAAGGTGCAGAATTCGCGGATTATTTCTGGCCAGCTATGGAGCAATTTGTTGAGATGACGCATGAATATTGGCGAACAAACGGACAATTTGCACCAAATGTCACCATTCGCTTAGCTTCCGGCGGGTATATCGGAGGTGGACTCTACCATTCTCAAACCATCGAAGGATCTTTGGTCTGCTTTCCTGGTATCAGAATTGTTTATCCCTCTTATGCGGATGATGCAGCAGGACTATTGAGAACATCATTGCGCTCTGAAGGTCCAACGCTCTTTTTAGAGCCAAAAGCACTTTACAACTCACCGGTTGCCTCTGCATTTGTACCTGATGACTTTGAAGTTCCTTTTGGAAAAGCCCGAATTAGACGTTCTGGTATTCATATGACGCTTATCACCTATGGAAATACTACTCATTTATCAATTTTGGCTGCTGAAAGGCTTTCAAAGGAAGGATTTGAGATTGAGGTTATTGATTTAAGATCGCTGGTTCCTTTGGATAAAGAGTGCATTGTTCATTCTGTCAAAAAGACGGGAAGAGTATTAATTGTGCATGAAGACAAAGTATTCGGTGGTTTTGGAGGTGAACTTGCCTCCATTATTTCAGAAGAAGCATTCGAATTTCTTGATGCCCCCATCCGAAGAGTTGGTTCGGAATTTACTCCTGTTGGCTTTAACAGAATTCTTGAAGCTGCTATTTTGCCCAATGAGAATAGAATTTATGAAGCTGCTTTATCATTGATGAAATATTAATTAATTCGTATCGATCTATTTTGAAGCCAATATAAAATTGCAAATACAATGAAAAAAGTAGCCATCGTTTATAGTTTCAATTCCACCAAGTCAGCAAAAATCGCGTTAAAAATTGCCGATCAAATGGCGAGTTTCGAAACAGTCCTTTTGAATGTAGAAGTTAGCAAAGCGAATGATTTCCTGCTCTATGACGCATATATTTTAAGTGTACCGACCTGGTTCGACGGAGAATTGCCCAATTATTGGGATGAGCTTTTGCCCGCGTTGGAACAACTCGATCTTAGAAGCAAGAAAATGGCATTATTCGGGTTAGGAGATCAGAAAAATTATCCTGAAAATTTTTGTGATGCGGTTGGAATTCTAGCAGACATATTTGCGGCGAAAGGAGCTGATATCGTTGGATTTACGAGCAACATTGGGTACTCTTTCGAATCATCCAAAGCATTAAGAGACAATGTATTAATTGGCTTGTTGCTGGATCAGGAAAATCAATCTAAATTAACCGATGAGCGGGTACAAAACTGGACCAGACAACTTGAAAATGAATTAGGCTAAGCATTTCGCTTTATTTCCTACCTTTGGCAATTAAAAGGCAAACAAATGCCTATACATTATTCATGCTGAAGACTCTTAAGGTAAGCTTGTTGGTACTTTTACTGGTTGTCGTTTCAGTTGTTATCAACGAAATTTCTACTTTTGATTATATTTATCCTGAATATCGCATTGATATTGAAGAAATTACTGTCACAAGCAGTCAATCCATAATTTTACAGGAGCAAAACAGCATAAAACCAGTAAAGTATCTTGGAACGCTTGATTTTGACACGATACCCGATAGCATTAGAAAGATAGTATTCATCAATTACATGCTACCTGCCATTGTGATTGAACATGAAAGATTGTTGGACCTGTTGCGTCATGTAGAGTTTATTGAGCGCAGAATGGTTAACAAAAATGCACTCAGGAGTGAGGATCTCCAATTTTTCAAGGAGATGATGCAGAAATATGATGCGACATCAATTAAGGATCTAAAAATTAGACTTTTCCCACATCCAATCAGCCTGGTATTGGCACAGGCAACTCTTGAGTCTGGCTGGGGCACTTCCAATGTTTTTTCGAAAGCAAACAATCCCTTTGGAATCATGTCCTTTTCAAGTGAGGAACAGCGCCGTAAATTCCTGAATCCGGAACAGCAGACAGAAGCCTATTATAGAAGCTATAGCGATATAAATCAATCAGTTGAACACTATTATTTTTTCACTGCCAGATTATCAAGCTATGAAAAATTCAGAAAAAAGCGATGGGAGAGGGGATCTTCGATCGCATTGGTAAACTTACTTAAGAATTACCATGAAACAGACGAGTATGCTTCCTTGGTTGAATCCATAATTCGAAAAAATGACTATGAAAAGTATGATCTTGTAACTATAAAAAAGGAATATTTCAAATACAGAATAAACTATTTCCAACTGATTAAGAGTTACTTAGGAAATGTTTTTTAGGATAGAACACCTTAGAAATGTACTTTTTACACCAAGAAATCAATATGAAAACTAAAATGAAATCCAAGAAAAAAATTGCCATAGTTGCACATGATAACCGCAAAAACGACATGGTCGAATGGGTAAGCTACAACTGGAAGGAACTTGCACAGCACAGTATGATATGTACAGGAACAACAGGTAGGTTGGTGGATGAAACGATTCGGCATAAATGCAAAGAGAATGATGCGGTTCCGCCAGAAATATTACGATTGAAATCAGGGCCTTTGGGTGGCGATCAGCAGTTGGGTTCTTTGATATGTGAGGGAAATGTGGATTTGCTTTTTTTCTTTTGGGATCCAATGCAACCACAGCCACATGACGTTGATGTCAAAGCGTTGCTAAGAATTGCTGTTATGTACAATATTCCTACAGCTTCAAACCGGTCAACTGCGGATTTTATTATTTCTTCTCCATTATTCCACCAGCAGTATGATCCAATAGTAACTGATTATTCAGAATATACATCCAGGATAATTTAGAGAGCTACGACAAAATCCAAGTCATAGTGCTTCTGAATTTTATTTGACTGGAGAAAGACAATATTCCATATTGTCTTATAATTAATATTATGTTTAATAATAATAGGGTAGATAAAGGAGCCTTTTAGGACTCCTTTATCTGTTACTTATTCATGCTTTCAAACTTATCCATCATTTTCAAACGATAGTATAAATTCTTTAATTGATCTTTGATATAGGTATCTTTGGGATTGTATTCAACTGCTTTCTCCAGAAACGGGACAGCCTTAGCGAATTCATCATCAGATTTTTTCTTTTCAGCTTCAAATTTCGCCTGCTCATTGGTTGGAACAGCATTAGCAACATCAAATTGTTTAACTCCTCTGTTGAAGTAGATCACACCTATGTTGTAATATGCATCCGCATAATCAGCCTTCACTTTTATTGCAAGTTCATACTCTTTGATGGCATCATCCTGACGACCTAACTTGTCGAGTGCAATACCCTTGGCCAAGTAAAAAGATGGGTTATCTTTCTCTTTTGCAATAGCTTTATCTAGATAGGTTATGGCATCTTCGATTTTTCCTGTAGTAATATAGTAGTTAATTAACTGAACCAAAATACTTTGATCTTCAGGATATTTGTTAAACGCTTCCTTCATAATATTTACAGAAGCAAGGGTATCCCCTTTTTGCTGGTAAGCACTAATAATCTGGGAATAGGATGAACCAGGATTGTATCCATGTTGCGCAGTCAATGTAAAATATTTGATAGCTTTATCATATTGCTTGGCATTCATAGAGGCCAAACCTGTATTGTACATGATAGCTGTATCAATAGTATTGTCTGCTTTAAAAAGCGGTGCAGCCTCAATATTCAGAACTTTTTCGAAATAATCGCTGGATTGCTCGTATTTCTGTGCTGTAAACGCTTCTATTGCAGCATTTGAAAGTGTTGGTATAAAACTACTTAGCAACTTAATCTTCAATGCAGGACTACCTCCTTTGGGATCCAGTTCTATCGCCTTCATAAAAGACTTATAGGCTTCCTCGAGCGGATTTTCTACAAGTTTTTTATAATTCTCGTCCTGTGATTTGTAAATTGCTTCAAGGATTTCGCCCCTTGCTTCCCAACTGTCGGGCCAATTAATTGATTTTTCTGATTTGGGATTGGCAGGATTGATCGCTTCTTGTATTGCTTCCCAAGCTTTGTCCAACTTACCACTCTCCTTGTAAGAAATAGCACTGCTGACCTTTCCTTTTTGAGCAAACAATAAGCCGTTCACTGTGAGCAGGATCACTACTAAAAGAATCTTTTTCATTACAAACAATTTTTGATTTTAAATTATTACTAATTGAGATTATCTTCAATCTTATCTTCTTCAATATCATTTTCTTGCAAATCCTCTACTGCATCCAAAATAACTTCATCAATTTCAGTAATCTCTACTCTGGCTACAGATGCTATCCTGTCATCTTCCCTGAGATTGATTAATTTCACCCCTTGTGCAGCTCTGCCAGTCATTCTAATTTCTCCAACAGGCAACCTGATTGTAACACCAGCTTCAGTTATAATCATCAGATCATCTCCATCGGTAACATTTTTAATAGAGACCAAGGCACCTGTCTTCTCAGTAACATTGATGGTTTTAACGCCCTTCCCTCCCCTATTGGTAACACGGTAATCCTCAATTTTGGACCTTTTGCCATAGCCATGTTCTGAAACAACCAATATATCATCTTCCTCGTTGGCAACACAAACCATGCCAACCAATTCATCACTTTCACTTCCAAGTGTGATACCCCTTACTCCCGAAGCTGTACGACCAATTGCCCTGGCATGGCTTTCATGAAACCTGATGGCCTTACCTGATTTGACCGCTAGCATCATTTCGTTCTCACCATTGGTTAACCTGGCTTCCAATAATTGATCGTTTTCCCTGATGGTAATAGCATTTACGCCATTCTGTCTTGGTCTTGAATAAGCTTCCAGGGAAGTTTTCTTAATTGTTCCCTTCTTGGTACAAAGTATAATATAATTGTTGTTAATGTACTCTTCGTCCTTTAAAGACTTAACATTGATATAAGCCCTCACCTGATCATCCGGTTCAATACTGATAAGATTCTGAATAGCTCTGCCTTTTGAAACCTTGGTTCCTTCAGGAATTTCATAGACTTTTAACCAAAAACACTTACCCTTTTCAGTAAACAATAGAAGGGTATTGTGCATGGTCGCTATAAACATGTGCTCAAGGAAGTCTTCATCCCTTGTACTGGATCCCTTGGATCCTATCCCGCCCCTTGACTGGGTTCTAAATTCAGTTAGCGGTGTACGCTTAATGTAACCCATGTGTGAAATGGTAATAACCATATCCTCATCGGCGTAGAAGTCTTCAGGATTAAACTCTTCTGAAGCATAGACAATCTCTGTTCTTCGTTCATCCCCGTATAGTGTTTTTATCTCCAGAAGTTCATCTTTGATGATTTGCATGCGCAACGGCTCTTCTGCTAGTACTTGTTTGTACCATTCAATCATTTTACACAATTCTGTATAATCCTGATGAATCTTGTCACGTTCAAGACCAGTAAGTTTTTGCAAACGCAAGTCCAGTATGGCACGAGCCTGGATATCATCGAGATCAAAATTGGAACACAGATTTTCCCGTGCTTCATCCGGAGTTTTGGCAGCCCTGATTATTGCAATTACAGCATCCAAATTGTCAATAGCAATAATCAGTCCTCTAAGAATATGTGCTTTTTTTTCTGCCTGATCCAAATCATATTGGGTTCTGCGGATAACCACTTCGTGTCGGTGTTCAACGAAGTAATGGATCAGATCCTTTAGGTTAAGCATTTGTGGTCTTCCTTTGACCAGCGCAATGTTGTTCACATTGAAGGCTGTTTGGAGAGCTGTAAACTTGTATAGTTTGTTTAAGACCACACTTGCCATCTCATCACGTTTGATATCGATGACAATCCTCATTCCTGTTCGGTCAGACTCATCGTTGATGTTGCTAATCCCGTCAATTTTCTTTTCATTGACCATCTCAGCAATTTTGATAATCATTTCAGCCTTATTAACCATATAAGGAATTTCTGTAATGATCAATTTCTCACGACCACTTTCAGTCGTCTCAATCTCTGCGCGGCCTCGAACGACAATTCTACCCCTGCCTGTTTCAAAAGCTTCACGAACCCCAGCATATCCATAAATGATTCCTCCGGTAGGAAAATCAGGTGCTTTAATTTTATCAATCAGCACATTAATAGAAACATCCGGATCATCAATGTAGGCAATAATGGCTTCAATAGTATCCGGCAGGTTGTGTGGGGGCATATTGGTTGCCATTCCCACAGCGATTCCGGAAGTTCCATTGATCAATAGGTTGGGGAATTTTGTAGGAAGAACAGTTGGTTCAGACAGAGATTCATCAAAGTTAGGTTGGAATTCAACCGTATTTTTTTCCAAATCAGCCAACGCCTCCTCTGCAATTTTTTTCAGGCGGGCTTCCGTATAACGCATGGCAGCCGGACTATCTCCATCTACAGAACCAAAGTTACCCTGGCCATCAATCAGTGGATATCGCAAAGACCATAATTGAGCCATACGGACCATGGCATAGTAAACGGAGGAGTCTCCATGAGGATGATACTTACCCAATACCTCCCCCACTATCCTGGCGGATTTTTTATAAGGTCTGTTTGAAAAATTACCTAACTCGCTCATTCCGAACAATACCCTACGATGAACAGGCTTTAACCCATCACGTACATCGGGGAGAGCTCTTGAAACAATAACTGACATTGAATAATCAATGTAAGCGGTTTTCATTTGCTCTTCAATATTAATCGGAATAATTCTCTCTAAATCAGACATATATATCTTGTTTGTATTTAAATTAGTTAAAAAACCATCACAAAAATAATCATTTTAAAGTTATTCAAGGAATAACCCCACCCTAAAATAGCTAATTTCATTCGTATTTAAAATGCTTATTGGTTGTGACAAATTGGCAAGCGTATCTTTGCCCTAAAAAAAATATTTTTACTTGGCATAAAATATTATCAAACCATTAAATATCAATAATATATATTTTTTTTTAACCTCAAAGATTGTTGTAATTACCCAAATCAAGTGATTGTTTTAATTGATTTTTTTTGTTATTTTGTTGAAGGAACGATTTTTGAAGTAAAGAAATTAAAAAAGCAAAATGGATTCAAAATTTTCGCCAAGAATTAAAGATGTTTTGACCTATAGCAGAGAAGAGGCAATTCGGCTGGGAAATGATCACATCAGCACTGAGCATCTGTTCTTAGGAATACTCCGGGATGGAGAAGGTATTGCTGTAGATACCATGAAACAATTGGGTTTAGACTTTACTTCAATCCGAAACGAAATTGAATTGCATCTGAGAAAAGGCAATTCATTACCTATGGATTCAAGTATTCCCCTGCTAAAAAATACAGAAAGATCGCTGAAAATTGTCTTCCTCGAAGCCAGATCCTTGAATGAGGACACTGTAAATACCGGTCATCTGCTTTTGGCCATTTTAAAAGAGAAAGATGGTTTGGTATTCGAAATATTTAAAAAGAATGATTTGAATTACGATGAGGTAAAAAATAAGATCATAGAACTATCGCGTGTGGAAAATAAATCAGATTTTCCAGAAGAAGGTGATGATCAAGAAGATATGTTCGGGCGGAGTAGCGGATCGTCCGCTGGATCCACGCAGAGTCAAAAAGGAAATACCAATCCGAAAACCGATACCCCGGTATTGGACAATTTCGGGGTAGATATCACAAAGGCTGCCATGGAAGGCAGTTTGGATCCTATAGTTGGCAGGGAGAATGAGATTCAGCGAATTGCCCAGATTCTTAGCAGGAGAAAAAAGAATAATCCAGTTTTAATAGGTGAGCCGGGAGTTGGAAAATCAGCCATCGTAGAAGGATTAGCCTTGCGAATTTCTCAACGTAAAGTATCCAGAATTCTCTTTGACAAGCGGGTAATAAGTCTTGATCTGGCCTCAATCGTTGCAGGCACGAAATACAGGGGGCAGTTTGAGGAGCGTATGAAGGCAATTCTCAATGAACTAGCCAAAGTGGACAACATTATCTTGTTCATTGATGAGATACATACCATAGTTGGAGCAGGAGGAGCTACCGGCTCGCTGGATGCTGCCAATATGTTAAAACCTGCACTTGCCAGAGGAGACATCCAGTGTATCGGTGCCACCACGCTTGATGAATACAGGCAACACATCGAAAAAGATGGTGCTCTGGAAAGGAGATTTCAGAAAGTATTGGTTGAGCCCACTTCGGTAGAAGAGACCATTGAGATATTGCACAACATCAAGGAACGGTATGAGGACCATCACAATGTTACCTACACCAAGGAAGCAATTGAGGCCTGCGTCAAGCTCACAGCCAGATACATCTCCGACCGTCACCTTCCTGATAAGGCGATCGATGCACTCGATGAATCTGGTTCCAGGGTGCATATTTCAAACATTACCGTTCCTGAGCGCATCATTAAATTGGAGGAGAAGATAGAAGAGGTTCGGGCATCGAAGATTCTGGCTGTAAAAGGACAGAATTTTGAATTGGCTGCCAGCTACCGTGACAATGAAAAAAACCTTCTCTCCCTGGTAGAAAAGGAAAAGGAGCTCTGGGAGCGCGAGCTGGAAAGTCACCGTGAAATAGTGGATGAGCCCCAGGTAGCTGATATTGTGGCCATGATGTCAGGCATTCCTGTTCAAAAGATTGCCCAGGCTGAAGGTAAGCGACTTCAGGTGATGTACAATGACATGAAGAAGAACATCATCGGCCAGGATGAAGCGGTGGAAAAAATTACCAAAGCCATTCAAAGGAACAGGGCTGGGCTTAAGGATCCAAACAAACCGATTGGCTCATTTATTTTTCTTGGTCCGACAGGGGTTGGTAAGACACAATTGGCCAAAGTATTGGCTCAATATCTTTTCGACACCACCGATGCCCTGATTCGGGTAGATATGAGTGAGTACATGGAGAAATTTTCTGTATCGAGATTGGTAGGAGCACCTCCCGGATATGTCGGGTATGAGGAAGGGGGACAATTGACAGAAAAAGTAAGGAGAAAGCCCTACGCAGTCATTCTGCTGGATGAGATAGAAAAAGCGCATCCTGATGTGTTCAATATCTTGCTTCAGGTGATGGATGAAGGTCGTTTGACAGATAGCCTGGGGAGAAAAATTGATTTTAGAAATACCATTCTGATCATGACCTCAAATATCGGAACCAGACAATTGAAAGATTTTGGACAGGGTGTTGGTTTCAATACAAGGACATCGCCGGAAGATGAGAATGAACACAACAAATATGTCATTCAAAAAGCACTAAAACGAGCCTTTGCTCCTGAATTCCTGAATCGTGTGGACGATGTTGTCATGTTCAATTCTTTGGAAAAAATACATATAAATCAAATTATTGACATTGAACTGAAAGGATTCTATCAACGAATTGAGGCACTGAAATACAAGTTGTATATCTCAGACGATGCTAAGGATTTTATCTCCGAAAAGGGATTTGACCCACAGTTTGGCGCCAGGCCGCTGAAACGCGCCATCCAAAAATATTTGGAAGACGAAATTGCAGAGGTAATTATTGGCAGTGAAATTGCGGAGGGTGATACCATTTCGGTTGAGTTGAATGAGGCAAAAGATAAGATAATTGCCAAAATCATCCAACAAACCAAACCGGATGAAAACTCCACATTGCCGGAATTGCCAGCCGGAACTTTGGGATAGACCTTAGTTTTTGTCGAACTTTTTGGCTTCGTTCCAATAAACATCCATCTCTTCAAGAGTCATCTCTTGAAGAGATTTTCCTTTTAACAAGGTATTATCTTCGAGATAGTTAAATCTTCTGATAAATTTCTGGTTGGTTCTTTCCAGTGCACTTTCCGGGTCAATACCATACAATCTGGCTACATTTACCATGGAGAAAATAAGGTCACCAAACTCTTTCTCCATCTCCAATTTTTTGCCGGCCTTCATTTCAACCTCCAATTCAGCCAACTCTTCCTTCACTTTGTCCCATACTTGTTCCTTAAACTCCCAGTCAAAACCCACTCCTCTCACCTTTTCCTGGATCCTGTTGGCCTTAACAAGTGCTGGCAATGCTTTGGGTACACCCTCCAATACACGTTTGTTTCCACCCTTTTCAACCAATTTCAGATTTTCCCAGTTTTGGATTACTTGTTCCGAATCCTTAGCTTCAATTGTGCCAAAAACATGCGGATGACGATATACCAATTTGTCTATCAGATTATTCATCACATCACCGATGTCAAATTGACCCTTCTCCTCCCCTATTTTTGCATAAAACACGATGTGGAGCAAAATATCACCCAGCTCCTTCCTGATTTCCAGGACATTGTTTTCCAAGACAGCATCACCAAGTTCATATACCTCCTCAATGGTAAGTTTGCGGAGTGTTTCATTGGTTTGTTCGCGATCCCAGGGACATTTCTCCCGCAGTTCATCCATGATATTTAGTAACCTACCGAAAATCTCTTTTACCTCATCCCTTCTCATAAGTGCCATATTGATCTTTGCTAAGATACACTTTTAGCGGCTTAAAAATTCCTCCCCAACTTCCAGAAATCTGTGTCAAAAAATTATTTAATTTGCATAAAATACACTGAAGGAATTTCCATCCTATGATTGAAAATACTTTTCAACTGGAAGGCATTGAACCTGCTGATTTTTATGGAGTCAGGAATTCAAAGCTGGATTTAATCAAAAAATACTGTCCAAATCTATCACTCATAGCCAGGGGGAATTCACTCAAAGTGAAGGGCGACGAGACGCAGGTCACCCAATTCTCGCAGAAATTTCAGCTCTTGCTCGAACATTTTTATCGGTTCAATACCCTTACAGACGAGACGGTACATCAAATTATGGTCAATGATCCGGAGATTGCAGATCAAAGTATGCTCAACAACAGCGATGTACTGCTTTTTGGAAATGCAGGCAAGCCGATCAGGGCCAGAACCCTTAACCAAAAGAAGTTGGTAGAGAGTTGTTCAGAGGTTGATTTAATGTTCGCCATCGGTCCTGCCGGAACAGGAAAGACCTATACCGCTATCGCATTGGCAGTCAAATTACTAAAAAGCAGGGAGATAAAAAAGATTATTCTGAGTCGACCGGCTGTTGAAGCAGGTGAGAATCTTGGATTCTTACCCGGGGATCTCAAAGAAAAAATAGATCCTTATTTGCAGCCCCTTTACGATGCCCTGTTGGACATGATTCCTGCCAAGAAACTAGAAGAGTATCTGAAGGATGGTATCATACAAATTGCTCCTTTGGCTTTCATGCGTGGCAGAACACTTAGTAATGCCTTTGTCATACTTGATGAGGCACAGAATACAACAGTGCCCCAATTGAAAATGTTTCTAACAAGAATGGGCCTAAATACCAAATATGTGATCACTGGAGATGTTACCCAGATTGATTTACCCAGACACCAGCAATCGGGATTAATCTTTGCATTGAAAATTCTCAAAGGAATAGAAGGAATAGCTACCGTCTATTTTGACCATACAGATATTATCAGACACAGGTTGGTTAAGGACATTGTTATGGCCTTCGACCGATACGAGGAGAAGAGAGAGGAGCAACGAAACTGAGAAACGGGGAAACGGAGAATGGTAAAGGAGAAAAAGGGGTGTGGGTTTTGAATAACAAATCATTTCTTAATCGAAATTTAAGGTGGGTACAAGTACCTAATAATAAAATAAATAAAATAAAATAAACCTTCAATTAATTTGAATCCGATGAACAAAGCAATAGTTGCCACAAATTTCACTTTCCCCGGTTTAAAAAGTACCTACATTGGGAAAGTTCGTGATGTTTACAACATCAACAATGAATACCTGGTCATGGTGGTTTCAGACAGAATATCTGCATTTGATGTTGTTTTGCCCAAGGGAATTCCTTATAAAGGGCAAGTACTGAACCAGATTGCCTCAAAATTTCTGGATGCCACTGCAGACATTGTTCCAAACTGGAAAATTGCCACACCGGATCCAATGGTTACGGTTGGGCATTTGTGTGATCCCTATAAGGTAGAAATGGTGATTCGTGGTTATTTGACCGGCCATGCCTGGCGGGAGTACAATTCCGGCAAGCGCACCTTGTGCGGTATCCAAATGCCTGATGGCATGAAGGAAAATGAAAGATTTCCGGAGCCAATCATTACGCCAACCACCAAAGCAATGGAGGGCCATGATGAAGATATTTCAAGGGAGGAGATCATCAGCGAGGGTCTGGTTTCTGCAGAGGAGTATGCCAAACTTGAGCATTTTACCAGGGCTATTTTCCAGAGAGGAACTGAAATAGCAGCAAAAATGGGCTTGATCCTGGTGGATACCAAATACGAATTTGGCAAGAAAGATGGCGTCATCTACCTGATCGATGAAATCCATACCCCTGACTCATCCAGGTACTTTTATGCTGAAGGTTATGAAGAGCGTCTTGCCAGAGGGGAAAATCAAAAACAACTGTCCAAAGAGTTTGTACGTCAGTGGCTCATTGAAAACAACTTTCAGGGCAAGGAGGGTCAGCAGGTTCCCTTTATGAGTGATGAATTTGTTGATCAGATATCTGAGCGGTACATCGAGCTTTTCGAGCATATTACCGGAGACAGTTTCGTAAAAGCAGGGCTGGAAGATGTAAATGAAAGAATCTATAAGAATATTTCAACATTTCTAAGCAAATCATAATTACTTTTTGACCGGTTGACATTCCATTTTTTACCATTGAACCAGCAATATGAACAAAAAAATAGTTTTGAGTGTGGTTTTCTCAATTTTCTCATTGGGAATTTCCTGGGCGCAAAGTACTCCCAATGTTACTACTACCCTTGTTTCCATGGGAATGCAAATGCCCGGCTTTACCTACGAGATTTCCAAAGGAAAGAGTGGCTCTTCCAGCGATTTAAAAGGGAAAGTTGTACTCCTCAATTTCTTTGCCACGTGGTGCGGTCCTTGCCGCACCGAATTGCCCAAGATAGAAGCAGAGATCTGGAACAAGCATCATTCCAATCCCAAATTTTTAATGTTAACATTTGGTCGGGAACATACGTGGAAAGAGGTTGACAATTTTAAAGCTGACAATAAATTCACATTTCCTTTTTATCCTGATCCCAAGAGGGGTGTATATGGCAAGTTTGCAAAGCAAACCATCCCAAGAAGTTTTCTAATGGATGAAGAGGGTAAGATTATTTATCTGTCCGAAGGATTTGAGGAAGCACACTTCAACGAATTGGTTAAACTGATTGACAGCAAGTTGTAATGTTAAAATTTTGAACTTTGTGTGAATTTTTAATTTGAAGTAACGCAACTGTAATTCTACCAAACAAAAAATCCACCAAATAAAAGCCGTCTTGACAGGGGTATCAAGACGGCTTCATTTTTAGTTAACCAAAAACTATGAAAAAAATGCTCAATGCTTACTTGCAAAGATGCGGTAAAAATTAGTTAAACCGATTCAACGTAATTTAAAGAAAGTTAAATTGTTAGCTTCACTGTTTGGCCAATTTAACGATCATTCCCACTTTTGCCCAAATTCCGGGTTGCTCAACATTTCCATAATCCACATAGGTTGTATTGAGAAGATTATTGGCTTCGATGTAAAAGTTGAACTGGTTTTTCACCCAGTTAATTCTTCCGTCAATCAGCCACAATGGTTCATAGCCTATTTCTTTGCCATATTTGGTCCCCTCCCATTGGGTAAAGGTTCCATTTCGATCCTGGTAAGAGCACAGCCAGCTCGCACTAAAATGATTGAAAATGGTATGTGTGAGCCGGATATCAACCTTGTGTTTCAGGTAGTCCAGCAGGTATTTGGAAATATAATCACCAGATTCTTTGGTTTGTGTGAGATAACCATAGGAGATATCCAACGATGTGATCAAAATTTTCCTTTCAAACAATTCTGAAGGATTGAGTTTGGCAGAGCATTCAATCCCTGAAGTAGTAAGACTGGTAATGTTTTTTGCGTACCAGATGGTCTGTTCAGGCTGTCTTACCCAGTCAATCATGTCACTTCCCCACCTTTTAAACAGTGCAACGTGGGAAGTTATCCAAGCATTGTTGTATTTCAGACCAGACTCAAGTGACAAGGCCTTTTCCGGCAAAAGAGCAGGATCTCCAATGTTTGTGGCACTTTTGTAATAAAGATCGGTAAAGGTGGGCAATCGAAGTGCCTTGTTAAGGGAGGCAAAGAGTTTCAATGGAGTCACTATTTTCCATCCAATGTCCACTCCTGGGTAAAATTGCCATTTCCTTCCCAGTGAAGAGTTCCAGTTTGCCATTAACCCTCCGGAAAAATCAATGGGACCAATATGGTGGGTATATTCACCAAAAAGGCTGATATTCGACCTGCTGTCTGTATGGTTAAATTTAATGCCTGTCTCGCCGGGTACATTGGTTGGCGTGTTCATTTCCTTGCCAAGTACTGTACTCCAGATATTTTCGCTTCTGAGATCAGTACCATAGGCCAACTTTCCAAAATTTGAATTGATCCAGCCGCTAAGGGTTGCACCATAGGTATCAGTCAGGTGATAATTGTGCATTTTGTACCAGGCAGGTGCACCTGCAAAATCCCTGAAAAGTTCGAATCGATCCTGGTTTCTTCGCCAGTAAAAAGAGGGAGATAAATGAAGCGTGCCCTTTGAAACGGCTTTTACTGAGGCAAAAGATGTTTTAATTCGTTCGTATTGATTTGGATAGGCTGGAGTATAAAATTCATTGGCACCAAATCCGCGATCGGAGTAACCACCCTGGAACATAACATTCCCGGTAGGATAAGACCAGTTGCCACTGTAAAATAGATTGCCAATCTTGAAATCCCGATTGGGGAGTGAACCCTGACCACTTTTGTAATCAGCAGAAATACTGTGCACCATATTGCCTGCCACAAAATCAGTTGTTAATGCTGATTCGAAAAAGCCATATTGTCCGCCGCTGAGTCGGCCGGAAATGAAAGCATTTGAGGTATTTGCGGCTTGTGAGGTGATGATGTTGATGGCTCCGCTGAAAGCATTTGGGCCATAGAGTCTGGCGGAGGGACCTTCCAGAATTTCAATCCGATTGATTGCATCGTAGCTGACTGGAAGGTTCAGGTTGTGGTGACCTGTTTGGGGATCGTTGAGTGGAATCCCATTTAAAAGAATTAGAACCTGATCGAAAGAGCTGCCGCGTATGCTGATATCCGCTTGTACGCCATTGTTTCCACGTTGCCGAATATCTACATTGGCGGCAAAATTCAGTAAATCCTGGAGGTCATGGACAGGCGCATTCGCCAATTCTTCCTTTCCAATAATTTGTACGATGCGTGCGGTCTGGGAGAATGCGACCGGTACACGCTGTGCACTTACAACGACCTCTTCAACCTCCACTTCCTGCATAGGCTGGATGGTGTCTGAGGCAACAACTAGCATGAAACGCTCTGCATTGGCGGGAATGGCAAAAGTCAGGTAGGCTGCGCTAAGTGTGGCAATCCTTACGACTTTGTGCATGCTGGCAAAAATGGAATAACCCTTCCTTCCCCATTTGCTGAACGTTACAGCTGGTTTTTGTGTGCACAAAAACCTTTTTTGCATCATTTCTTAAAATATTAATTAAAACTGATCAAAATTATTCTTTTTATGAATGCAAATGCTCAATTTTGTCAAGAGGTCGGCATTTTGCCCTAAAGTGTTTGGTATTTATCCATGCAGATTGAAACAAATCAAAAGGACGAGCTTATTTATTTTGGAAATAATATCTTACATTTCAATATTTTACAAAACTTCATATCAAGATAATTACATAAAAACTAACAAAACAACTTTATGAGTACAAATCGGAGAACCTTTATCAAACAGGGAAGTATGGCAGGAGTAGGACTTACCGGCATGACCATGGTCAGCGAGGATCTTTTTGCCCAGAAAAAGGAGAAAGGAAAGAAAGCCGAACCCCGGGATGAAAGCATCGTCAGGGTTGGTTTTATTGGTGTCGGTGGTCGTGGCCAGGGTCATGTACATGACTCCATAACGGTTGGTGGGATCGAAATTAAGGCGGTTTGTGATATCAGTGCACAATCCATCGAACGAACCAAACAGATTATCTCCAAAGCCGGCTTAAAAGAACCCAAATTCTATACCGGGAGTGATCATGCCTACGAGGAGATGCTGAAGAATGAAGAGCTGGATGCTGTTATTATTGCCACCCCATGGGAATGGCATGTACCGATGGCGATCGCCTCCATGAAGGCTGGCGTACCCTATACCGGCGTAGAAGTATCTGCTGCCAATACCCTTGAAGAGTGCTGGGATCTCGTGAATGTGCATGAAGAGACCGGCAAACAGTTGATGATCCTGGAGAATGTATGTTACCGCAGGGACGTAATGGCGATTCTCAATATGGTCCGCGCCAATATGTTCGGAGAGTTGGTTCATGCCAGGTGTGGTTACGAGCACGATTTGCGTTCTGTCAAATTCGATTTATTGAAAAATGACCTGAAGATTGGCAAAGAGGCTCACTCAGAGGCACAATGGAGGGGGTTGCATTCTGTCCGCCGCAATGGTGACCTCTACCCTACCCATGGATTGGGACCTATCGGTACCTATCTGGATATCAACAGAGGCAACCGTTTCCTTACGCTATCAGCCATGGCAACCAAATCAAGGGGATTGCACGATTTCGTCAACGACCATGCTGCCAAGGATAGTATCTACCGGAATATCCAGTTCAACCTAGGAGACATCGTCACCTCGATGATCAAGTGCGCCAATGGCGAAACGATCCTGGTTACCCATGACACCAACTTACCACGTCCTTACTCGCTTGGATTCAGGGTACAAGGCACCAATGGTATCTGGCGGGGTGAAGGTAGTGGCAACTGGCAGGATCCTGCCCAACAAATCTATGTGGAAGGACAAAGCAAACCGCATGTCTGGGATCCTTCCGAGCCTTGGCTGAAAAAATATGACCACCAATTGTGGCGGGAGAAAGGTGCACAAGCTCTGGGTGCCGGACATGGAGGCATGGACTTCATCATGCTGAACCACTTCTTTGATGCTGTCCGTGGTAAAATTGAAGTACCACTGGATGCTTACGATGCGGCTGCCTGGAGTGCCGTTTCTGCATTGTCGGAGATGTCTGTTGCAAGGGGCGGAGCCTCCGTTGATTTCCCTGATTTCACCAGGGGGCAGTGGATTAAAAGGAGACCGCACTTTGCCCTGGACAAGCAGTTCCCGATCAGCGAGGAACAATCATTGATCAACAATCTATTTTAAACAGAGGAGGGAGCCAAAAGCTCCCTCCTCTGTTTTTCTATTGTTCACTCTTTTTGAAAATGGTTTGGTTGGATATCAATGGCTTTGCCCAAAAGGAGAGAAAGAGCAGGAAAGAGAGCGTGACAAAGTTGAACATCATTCCGGTTCTCAGTCCAAAATGATCGGCCAATGAACCAACTATCAATGGTGTAACTGCACCACCCATGATCCCTGAGCAGAGGATACCGGAGAATGAACCATGGTGTTCGGCGATCGAATTCATTCCCATTGAAAATACAATGGACCACATCACTGAAGCACAGAATCCCATGGCAATGAAGGCATAAAATGCTGTTTTGGGATCTGAGGTCAAAAGTGCCGTTGACAAGCACGCCATAGCGCCCAGTACGAATAATCTCAAAACCAGCTTACTATCCACAAGCTTAAGCAATCCAAGTCCCAAGAGGCAACCAATGGTCATCAGTCCCCAGTACCATTGTACAGCCTGTGCACCTTCTACTTCCGGACGCATTCCATGGTAGGTTTTTAAAAACTCTGAAATCCAGTTGGCGACCCCCTGTTCTGTTCCTACATAGGCGAATATTCCAAAGAAAAATACGATCACCGTCTTGTTTTTAAGCAGATGCAGGATGGTGTCCAAATTTCCTGTTTTTTCATCCTCTTTTAATTCAACTTTGGGGAATTTAGAAAACAATACAATCAAAAACATGATAGAGGCTATGATGGCAAAAATCCAATAAATGGAGACCCATGTCAGGTTGGCAGGGACGAGCGTCCCTAAAAATTTCACCGCGCTGTTTGGAGTACCCTGTGGACCCAGCTCGCTTACAAGGTAAGCATAGAGCATCGGGCTCAGAAAAGATGCACCTCCGAAGAAGAGCTGCGCCATGACTGAATTAAAGGCAAAATGTTCTTCTCCACCTGAAACGCGTAAAAGCGGATTGATGGCTACCTGAAGTATAGCCATACCAGCACCAATAAAGAAGAGGGAGCCTAGCATCACCCCAAATTTTGGAACAAGTCCAAAAATCAGGGCCCCCGCAAAGGCTGAGACAAAGGCCAGCAACATGACCTTTTTTTCTTTGAATCGCTCCGTCATCAAACCGGCGGGAATGGACATGACGCCATACGCAATGAAGAAAAAGAGGGGCAGAAATGCTGCCATGGTGTTACTGGCATGAAAATCGTCTTTGGCAACAGGGAGAATTGCGCCCAGAATATTTGTCAAAAAGGAGATGGCGAAAAAGACGACAAAGACCAGAAAGACCATGTAATAGTTACGTTTCATTCGAGGTGTATTTGGTTGATTTATGTTACTTATTTTTTGATCAGTGGCAATGCAGCAGCACCAAAAATGGCTGAATTGTCCAGTTCTGAAAGTTCAATCCTCATATTTGCCAATACGTTGCTGAAAGCAAAATCCTGCATGGCCAAATACATGGCCTCCCTGAAAAACTCAAAGGAGCGGGCGACAGAACCACCCAGCATTACAATTTCAGGATCGTAGGCGT
Organism: Tangfeifania diversioriginum; assembly: GCA_945873105.1. GTDB lineage: Bacteria > Bacteroidota > Bacteroidia > Bacteroidales > Prolixibacteraceae > CAINVV01. Next base: position 53,247 of record CAMCBW010000015.1, on the reverse strand, counting down.
AAATAATAGATTTCAGTGACTGTCCCAGGTGAAAACCATACTCGGCAAAGAGTGCCATTGCCAATTTGTCCCCTTTTTGAGCCAAATGATAGATCTCCACGGCATTCACCTTCTTTTCATCGGAGAAAAACTGACCACTGCAATAGTATTCCACAGTGTGAGCAAGATAAGGAACATTTCCAAATTCCCCTGCCCCGCAATTGGACCCTTCGTACAATTTCCCATTGAAAATGAGTCCGCAACCCAATCCGGTACCAAGGGTTACCCCCACAATATTTTTATAGGATTTTGCCTTTCCAAAGTATTTCTCCCCCACAGCAAAACAATTGGCGTCGTTGTTAACAAATACCGCAACACCGTAACGTTTTTCAAGCAACTCCTTTAGCGGAACCTCTTTCCAGGAGGGAATGTTCATGACATCATACACAATACCCCTTTCAACATCCACCACCGAAGGAACACCCACCCCTATAGATTGGGTAAAAGAATCAATGCATTCATCCATTACAGCATATAGTTGACTCAGAACCTCTTCCACTGTTCCGCCGGAGGGGGTTGGCAACCTGGAAAGATGAACGATTTTGCCATCCACTATTTTACCTGCGCGGATACTGGTACCGCCCAGATCAACACCTACAATGTTTTCTAAGGTTTGCATGTTTGTTAAAAGTAGTATTAGCGATGAGTGCTTCGAATTCAGAATGGTAAAAATAAGAAAAAACTAAGCAGCAAAGGGGTCGTTTGAGTTGAATCACTATATTTATGCCTTCACACAAGCCTATTTAAGCAATAAGAACAATTAAATGTCGTAGTATCTATTTTTGAGTCTTGAGCAATTTACCAGATGTTGTCGCGCAAAGCACGCTAAGACCGCAAAAAGAAATACGACATTATCTTTTATACAAAACTTATTTGAATGGAAGTAAAAATTGAATCCGGCTGGAAGCAGCGATTGGCCAGTGAGTTTGAACAACCATATTTCATTGAATTGACGAAATTCATCCGGCAGGAATATGGTACCAGGCAAATTTTCCCTCCCGGGAGGCTGATCTTCCATGCTTTTGATCAATCCCCCTTTGACCAAACCAAAGTTGTCATACTCGGACAGGATCCCTACCATGGACCGGGGCAGGCACATGGGTTGTGCTTTTCAGTACCGGATGGAGTGGATCAACCACCTTCGTTGCAAAACATTTTCAAGGAGATTCAGCAGGATCTTGGCATATCACCTCCTTCCAGCGGAAATTTGGATCGCTGGGCCAGGCAAGGGGTACTGCTGCTCAATGCAACCTTGACTGTCCAAGCCAGCCGGGCAGGCTCTCACCAAAACAAAGGGTGGGAGCAGTTTACCGATCGTGTCATACGTATACTAGCAGCGGAACACCAGCACCTGGTTTTTCTGCTGTGGGGATCCTTCGCCCAGAAAAAGGGGGAGTTTATTGACCGTAACAGGCATCTGGTACTCTCCTCCCCTCACCCATCCCCACTCTCCTCCTACCGGGGATTCTTTGGAAACAAGCATTTCAGCAGAACCAACGACTATCTGCAACAACATGGGATTGAACCGATTCGGTGGTAATTTGCAATGTGGAAATTGGGAAATGTGAAAATATGGAAATTGGGAAATGTGAAAATGTGGAAATGTGGAAATGAGGAAGCATTGATCATGATTTGGGTTTAATAACCCATTTTTTTGTCATAAATGAGTCAATGTTGCATTCGTACAAATCTCCATTTTCAAATTTTCACATTTCCCAATTTTCACATTAACTTCTCCGCCTGAATGAGTTGTTCTGGTTTGCCAAGATCCATCCAAAGAGTGGATGTATCCTTGAAACCGAAGATACTTTGACTCTTTGCCAACCGAAGGTAGAGTTGGATGACCGAAAATTTGCCACTTTCAGAAATGAGCGGGAAAATCTCGGGTTGAACAATTTGAATACCGCTGAAAGCTAAATTTTGCAGGTCATTATCATCCCTGACAATCGTCTCTTCTCCGGTTTTGGTATTTCTCCAACCTGCAAGCTGCATTTGAGGATTAAAAAGCAGGTATCGTTGTGTCTCCCTGCTTCGCACCGCCATGGTCGCCAGGCCACCTTTCAGGGTATGATAGGCCAGTAGATCTTCCAGGTGCAGGGAGGTGAGAATATCCACATTGTAAACCAAAAATGGCTCCTTGTCACCCAGCAATGAGCGGGCTTTTAATAGGGCACCACCGGTATCAAGGAGTTGGTCTCTTTCATCGGATAGGCTGATTGGAAGATGAAAGTTCTTGTTTCTAATTAGAAATTCTATGATTTGATCTCCGAAATGGTGAATGTTCACAATAATCTCTGATACACCCAGCTCAGTCACTTTGCGGATGGCTCTTTCCAACAAGGTGACACCATTTAATTCGACCAGTGCCTTGGGCTTGTCGTTGGTAAAAGGGCCCAACCTGGTGCCCAATCCAGCTGCTAAGATGAGTGCCTTCATGGAGCTCAGAAGGTTTGGTTGTTCAATTTTATGGGTTTACAAACCTTATCCTCCTTTTTTGAAGTTCTTCCACATTTCTTGCATTCAAATTTTGGATGTTCCGGTTTTTCGTAATCCTTGTCTTCGCATTTCTTTTTGGCCATAAAAAATTTGGTTTGAAGGGTTTGAAATGTTTAAAAAGTTTGAAATGTTGAATTACCGTAACTTTTCAAACTCTTCAAACATCCTAAACAATTCATATTAATCTTGTTCTCTGTGTCGTAGTACGACTTTTACCGGGAAATTGTTTCTCAAATGCGCTGCCAGTCGCTCAGCAGCATAGACAGAGCGATGTTGCCCCCCTGTACAGCCAAACTGAACGGTCAAGTGGGTAAATTTCCTGTCGAGGTAGACCCTTGTACTTTGATCCACCAGGTTGAATGCTGCATTCAGAAATGCATCCACCTCCGGGTAGGCTTCAAGATAGGCGATAACCTCGGTATCTTTTCCGGTGAGTTTTTGGTATTCTGACAATCTACCTGGATTAGGCAATGCCCTGCAATCGAAAACAAATCCACCTCCATTGCCGGAAGGATCCGCAGGAATACCTTTTTTGTAAGAAAAACTCGTGACTGAAATGGTTAGTTCGGTCTCTTTTGAAACAATGGCTTTTAACACCTCCGACTCGGCAAGAGAATGGAGAACTTTGTAGAGCTCCGGCAGCTGAATTGGTACATCGATCTTTTGCAGGACGATATTCAGATTTTCAAGGGCAAATGGAATGCTCTTCAAGAAGTGGGCCTTTTGCTCATAAAATCCTCTGAATCCATAGGCTCCCATGGCCTGCATCATACGAATCAGGACATAACCATAAAAATATTGCTTGAACTCTGTGCGATCCACTGGATGCAGCGTGGTCAAATGGTCGAGGTACTCTTCAATAAGCTCCTCCCTTACTGCCTGGGGAAGATCAGCCTTCGCATCGTAGAGCAGGGAGGCCAAATCGTATTGCAGAGCACCGCGCCGTCCTCCCTGGTAATCGATGAACCAAGGCTCTTCACCGCGGAGCAGAATATTCCTGCTCTGAAAATCCCGCATCATGAAGAAATCACTTTCAGCCTTCAACAGGTAATCGCAGAAGGCTGTGTAGTCGTCCTCCAATTTTTGCTCATCGAAGGCAACTTTGGCAAGTTTCAGAAAATAGTATTTGAAATAATTGAGGTCCCACATCATCGATTGGCGATCGAAGGCCTTTCTGGGATAGCAAAAACTGAAATCGATCGACTTTCCGGCAGTAACCTGAATAACAGGCAATTCCCGAACAACTTTTCGGTAAGCATCTGTAATTTCGGAGACAAAACCGCTCTTGGCGCGGATTTCGGTCAGAAAGGAGAAAAGGGTTACATCCCCCAGGTCTTCCTGCAGGTAGATTCGGTTTTTAAAATCGTATTCGTAGATTTCAGGGACCTTTACCCCGCTTGATCGAAGGTGTCCTGAAAAGTTAACAAATGCATTGTTCTCTTTTTCATCTTCATTCCAGGTACCTATGGCACTAAAATGGATGCTTTTCAACCGGACATACTCCCGGTAGGAACCTGAAGGCGGAAGCATTTCTGCTGAAATCACCTCTTCCTGAAATCTTTGTTGAAAGAGGTCTGTTAATTTTTGTCTGGTTAGTTTTTCCAAGATGTTTGATTTAAAGCAAAAATACCAAAAAAAAGCTGTCTCCATGGCAGAGACAGCTTTTTATCTGTTTTTGTAAATGATTTCGGAAACCTGGTGTATCGTTCAGTGCCTTATTCGGCAACGACTTCAAACTCCAGTTCAACCACCACTTCGCGGTGAAATTTCACCTTGGCAGTATGTTTTCCAATCTCCTTGATAGAATCTTCCTTGATGGTGATCTGTTTACGATCGACCTCAAATCCTTTTTCCTTCAACGCCTCAGCAACCTGAATGTTGTTGACCGATCCAAAAATCTTTCCTGTTGAACTGGTCTTTGCGCCAATCACAATGGATATAGTTTTGATGATCTCAGCCTGTTTGAGTGCCTCTTCTTTCAGTTTGGCCTCTTTGTGAGCGCGTTGTTTAAGGTTCTCAGAAAGAACCTTTTTTGACGATGTGGTGGCCAATACAGCCAACTTCTGGGGGATCAAGTAATTACGACCATAGCCGTTTTTCACAACTAATACATCATCTTTGCTACCCAGATTTGCAACATCTTGAAGCAGAATAATTTCCATTTTCGTACCTCCTACTAATTATTTTAACAAATCTGTTACATAAGGCAGCAATGCGATCATTCGAGAACGCTTGATAGCCTGTGATACTTTACGCTGGTATTTCAAGGAAGTACCGGTAAGACGGCGTGGTAAAATTTTACCCTGCTCATTGAGAAATTTTTTCAAGAATTCAGGATCTTTGTAATCCACATACTTGATACCGTTTTTTTTGAAACGACAATATTTCTTCTTCTTTACTTCAACCGAAGGAGGAGTAAGATACCTGATTTCGCTGGAATTTGTGCTCATGACTAATTTTCTGATTGAGTTTTTGCATTAACTTTCTTTCTTCTCTTTTCTGCATACTCAGCAGCATATTTCTCCAATTTCACGGTAATGAAACGGATGATACGTTCGTCACGGCGAAACTCTGTCTCGAGTTTACCAATGAAGGCAGGATCGGCTTTGAATTCGAGGAGTTGATAAAACCCTGTCGATTTCTTTTGAATGGGATAAGCCAATTTTTTTAATCCCCAATTTTCTTCATGAATCAATTCACAACCATGGGAGGTGATAAGATCCTTGAACTTTCCTACCGCTTCCTTCATCTGAGCATCAGACAAAACGGGAGTAGTAATGAAAACGGTTTCGTACTGGTTCAACATACTTTTTTAAAATTTACATTCAACAATATACTCGTAATTTGAGTGGCGCAAAAATAGACAACTTTTCTCTTTCTACCAACTGTAATTCAATCTTTTTGTATTAAGTTATTTCGGCCAGTCCGGATGAAAACCATACAAAACAAAAAGAGCGGGTTTTGAGACCCACTCTTTGATAGTTTAGATAGAATAAACACTTAGTTTTAGTAAAAGCCGATAACAACGTTTCATTTCAATTCCACGACTAAATTACATCTTTTTATTAAAAAGTGTTAAGATATACTTACCCGCATTAAGAAAATGTTAAAAAAGAATTTTGAATTATTTTCAACTTATTGATTCAATGAAACATACAAAGTTAATTTATTAATATGTTTTACAGCAGGTTTTTTAACACTCCGCTGCAGGAGGGACATCTTTCGTTGAAAATCAGACAGAAAATAGCCAGCGATAATCCAACCAAAAAATTTACTTTTATGCTTCTATGCCACCTTTGAAAAACAGACTATAAACACATGAAAGTATATCTTTTCACCCTCCTGCTTTTGCTGGCAATCACCAGCAATGGCCAAAGTGGCCCAACATTGCATGTAACCACTCACAACAAAGTAACCGTGACAACCCATCCAAGCGGATTAAGAAAATTTCCGGTATGGAGTAAATTTCCGGATCAAAAGCTTGAAATCAGAAAGATTCTCCTGCATGTCACGCTGGGTTGTCCGGATACGCTACCCTGTGCGCACTGGGATTACCTGGATCATATCACCTTGCTGAAACAAGGTGGAAAAAATGGTCAGTCGCTGAATTATGAGTTGGGCAGGATGTTAACCCCCTATGGCAGCATCTACAACAAAGGGTGGGATTTTACCTGGACAGTGGATGTGACAGATTTCTCGCAGTTGCTGCGTGACAGTGTGGAGATCGAATATGCCCATTCCGGCTATGAACCCCAGACTGTAGGTTGGGCACTAACCGTAGATTTCGAAATTACCACAGGAAAGCCCGTATTGGATCCTATCTCCATCCAACCTATGTGGAATGGCTCCTTTAGATACGGCGATCCTGATAAACCCATAGAAAAACTACTTGCCCCCATGGCTGTGGTAACGCAAAAAAACAGTGTTGTGAACCGGTTAAGAATTCAGCAAACCGGGCATGGCATGGACAAACCCAAAGGATGCAGTGAATTTTGCAGCAGGTGGCGGGAGGTTCAAGTGGACGGAACAACCATTGAGCGGAAGAATCTGTGGAAGGAGTGCGGATCAAATCCCCTCTATCCACAAGGGGGTACCTGGATCTTTGACCGTGGCATGTGGTGCCCCGGCGATCTGCAGCCGGCCGACTGCTACGACCTGTTCCTGAAACCGGGGGAACATCTCCTTCATTTGGCAATGGAGCCTTATGCTGCTACAGAAAACATACAGGCCAATGAGAATATTGCCTCCTACCTGGTACAATACAAGGGTCCCAACAGCAAGAATGATGTTGCCATCGAAGAAATTCTGGTTCCAAATGGGAACAAGCTTTACAACCGGATGAATCCGGCCAACTTTCGTCCGAGGATTGTCATCCGGAATCTTGGCAGCGAACCGCTCAACAAGGTGGACATTGTCTACCAGACCCTTGGAGGAAAGAAACAGTTGTTTCATTGGAAGGGAAATCTTGCATTCGGAAAATCTGAGGAGGTAATTCTGCCCGGCACCATTGAAGCCCCCGGATCCGACCATCATTTTCAGGTAACGCTTAACAACCCGAACGGAAGAAAAGATGAATGGAGTGGAGACAACTCCCTGGTTTCACAATTTGAATCGCCCGTGGTGCTGCCAGAGAAATTTGTTGTCCAGTACCTTACCAACAACCATCCCAAAGACAATACCATCACCATCGTTGACAGTTCAGGTGAAAGTGTTTACCTAAAAAGCCCCGAACAGACGAACCCCGGAACGATGTACCTTGATACCCTTTCACTCAAAGCAGGTAAATATGAGTTGATGCTTAACGACAGTGCAGGAAACGGCCTGGAATTTTGGTACGAGGCGGAACAAGGGTTTGGGTATCTTCGCTTGCTGGATCTTCATGGCCGGTTGATTAAAAACTTTGAAAGTGATTGTGGCAATGGTCAATTTTTGGCTTTCACTACCTCCCCAACCTACCGCCCTGATACCTGCAATTCGCAATATGCCTTTGTGCTGTATCCAAGAATGACCAAAGATTCAATAGCCCTGGATTATCACTCAGATCTTCCGGGTAAAATGGAAGTGACCATTACTGCCGATGGCAAACTGGTTGAACGACATGAGTATCAAAGTGTAAAACAGGGCAGGTTTAATTACAATGTAGCCTATCTGCCAAAGGGAAGGTACATCCTTGAGGCCATCATGAACGGCGAGAGTAAGTTCAAACGTAGATTCAACAAACAGTAGACTATTTTGGATTTTCGATTTTCGATTTTCGATTTTGGAGTACTGCGCTCCCAAGCCTTTCCTGTTTTCCTTTTCTTCATGCTCATCACCGCAATACGCCACGCCCCATGCCTTATGCCCCATGCCCTATGCCCCATGCTTTAAAAATTGGGATTTGTGGCCTTTTTTCTTTGATTACACTGTATAATAGCCTTACTTTGTAAATAGAAACCCAAAACTGCTATAGTGGAAATTTTTTCTGGTGCCGCGTTGTTGAACGGGACAATCCTGTTGACAGCGTTGGTTTTTCTGTTGATGCTGGTATTGCCCCAAAAATTTTTATTTTGGATCTCGGCAATTGCTGTTGTATATACCTCAATTACTACAAGTTGGATTGCTTTACAAGCGTTGATGTTTCAACCTTTTGAGATGACCTTCCAATTTGGCAATTTTGCCGGGGAGGTACTTTTGAGATTGGACGGACTCTCCTCCTGGTTTATTTTGATCATCAACTTCACGGTAGTGACTGGATTCTTTTATGGCACCGGATACCTTAAAAGTTACCAGCTTTCAAGGGCTAAACGGTCGATGCACTGGATCCTTTTTCTCTTCTTTCACCTCTCCATGCTTTTTGTCTGCATGATACAGAACGGTTTTGCCTTTCTGGTGGTTTGGGAAATCATGTCGCTCACTTCCATGATGCTCGTACTTTTCGACCATGAAAATCCCAAAACTTTCAAGGCAGCCATCAACTATTTTGTTCAGATGCACATTGGGGTAACTTTTCTGACCATCGGATTCATCTGGGTTTACAACCAAACCGGGTCATTCAGCTTCAGTGCCATCCAGACCTATTTCCAAACCAACCAAAACCTCTGGTTGTTTCTGCTGTTTTTCGTTGGTTTTGGCATTAAAGCCGGCTTTATCCCTTTCCACAGCTGGTTGCCCCATGCACATCCGGCTGCTCCCGCACATGTTTCGGGTGTGATGTCTGGAGTGATTGTAAAACTGGGGATCTATGGGATATTGCGGATGATTACCTTTTTGCAGGCTGATTTTTTGCTTTTGGGCGAAATCATCCTAACCCTCTCCATTTTGACCAGCCTCTACGGAATCTTGAATGCCGCCGTTCACAGGGACTTCAAACGCATGCTTGCCTACTGTACCATTGAAAACATTGGTGTGATAGGAATTGGCATTGGAATCGGACTGATGGGAATTGGCATCAACAACGCTTTGATGTACTACCTCGGTTTTGGCGGGGCCTTGCTGCACGTACTAAACCACTCCCTCTTTAAGTCATTGCTGTTCTACGCTGCCGGTTCCATTTACCAGCAAACCCACACCCAAAACATGGAAAATCTGGGAGGATTGATTAAATCGATGCCGAAAACAGCGGTTGTATTTCTTATCGGTGCACTGGCCATTGGAGGGTTGCCTCCATTGAATGGCTTTGTCTCCGAATTTTTAATTTACAATGGATTGGTCGCAGGGGTGAACAGCAGCAGTATCAGTCAAACAATCCTTTTTGTATTGACCCTTGCAGGTATGAGCCTTGTAGGGGGTCTCTCCTTGCTGACCTTTACAAAATCGTTTGGCACCATCTTCCTGGGACAACCGCGTACCAAACTTGACCACCAGCCACAGGAGGTTTCGATGAGAATGCTTGTGCCCCAATTCGTTATAATTGCCCTGATGCTCAGTGTTGCATTCTTTCCCCAGGTATACCTGAAATTCGTCGGCACCATCCTGGTCATGATACATCCCATGCAGTCGGATCCCTCCATGTTTGACAGCATTGTTACAGCTTCCATGCGGATTAGCCTTTATTCGCTGCTACTGGTGGGGATTGTCGCTGCCACCTGGCTGATTCGCGCTTCGTTGCTAAAAAACAGAAGTATCAAGGCAGGTGCGACCTGGGGCTGCGGCTATGTGGCTCCGAATCAACGGCAGCAATATACCGGAAAATCTTTTTCCAAGCCATTGTCTAAAATTTTCAATGTTTTGGTGATTGAAAAGAAGCAATTTGAAGAATTGAAACAGGGCGAAATATTTCCTGCCAGAAAATCTTACGGATCGCATTATCAGGATCTTTTTGAGAAAAAGCTGATCCTTCCCCTGGCCGACTGGATGGTCAATTCGGCCAATTACTTCAGCTTCATACAGAACGGACGCATACAATCGTACGTTTTGTATGGAATTGTTTTTGTGCTTGCCATGATCTTGCTCTCGATTTTTAACATTGTAGCATGAATCTGATCACCGCTTTTGTAGGGATACCGTTTGCCGGGATGCTATTTTTCCCTTTTCTGAAGGTAAAGGGGAAAGGTATGCTCACCTTGTTGTTGCTAACGGTCAATATAATCCTCTCCGGTTATCTGGCGGTGCAAAGTCTTTTGGGTACTCCCTTCTCCACCACCCTACCGGGAAGTTATGTCACGGGAGCTATTCCGATCAGGATTGATGCCCTGTCCGGATGGTTTATCCTGATCATCAACCTGATTTTTCTAACCGGGGCCATCTATGGTTACTCCTACCTGAAAGCCTACAAAAAACGGAACAACAGCCTTACCTTGCACAGCATAGCCTTTTTGCTTCAACATACCTCCATCATCAGCATTTGTGGTATACAGAACAGTCTGGTATTCCTGATTGCCTGGGAAATCCTGGCCTTAAGTTCCTTTTTCTTGATTATTTTCGAGCACGAGAATCCTGTAACCATCAAAGCCGGCATCAACTACCTGATACAGGCTCACTTCTCCATTGTGTTTCTGATGATCGGATTCCTGTGGGTCCTCAACAAAACCGGCAGTTACGATTTCCAAGCCATCACTACCTATTCTGCCTCCCTGCCGGGGATGGCCTCCCTGGTGCTGTTCCTCTGTTTCTTCGTGGCATTTGCCCTCAAAGCCGGCTTTGTACCCTTTCACACCTGGTTGCCCTATGCGCATCCCGCTGCCCCTTCCCATATTTCCGGGATGATGTCGGGGGTGATTATCAAGATTGGCATCTTTGGAATTCTCCGTATGTTGTTGATTGTCAAAACTGACTACCTGACAGCCGGATACATCCTGCTCGTCATCTCCGTGATTTCCGGACTCTATGGGGTGATGCTTGCCATCATCCAGCACAACCTGAAGAAGCTGCTTGCTTACCACAGCATCGAAAATATCGGCATCATCGGAATTGGGATCGGACTTGGCTGTATCGGCATCGGCACCGGCAACCAGGTATTGACGACGCTTGGTTTCGCCGGAGCATTGTTGCATACCCTCAACCATGGCTTGTTCAAATCATTGCTTTTCTATGCCGCTGGCAATGTTTACCAGGCAACCCATACCATGGAGATAGAAAAGCTGGGGGGATTGGTTAAAAGGATGCCCCAAACCACCCTGCTGTTTTTAATAGCCTCCATCTCCATTTGCGGAATTCCACCGTTCAACGGCTTTATCTCTGAATTTATCCTCTATACCGGATTGTACAACTGGCTCTCCGGTGGCAACCTCTTTTCCATGCTTGCCGCGATCTTCTCAACGGTAGGATTGGCTGCCATCGGTGGATTGGCGATGCTTTGCTTTACCAAGGCATTTGGAATCATCTTCCTTGGAAATGAACGCTCTCCCCTGCCTCCCACCTGCCGGGAGGTACCCTTCGTACAACTGATTCCTACCTATCTGCTTGCTGCTGTTATTCTCCTCATCGGATTGTTTCCTATGCTTTTCATCAGGTTATTGTCCATGCCGGTCGGTCTGTTTACCGGAGGTACCATGTGGACGAACAATCCCTTGCAGGATGGTGTGTTTGAAGTATTGCAACCGATCAGCCTGGCTGTATGGCTGCTTGTACTACTGGTGGCCCTGATTTTCGGATTGCGCAGCTATTTTCGCTCCCGCAGTCGGGTAAGCACTGCTTCGACCTGGGGTTGCGGTTACGTGGCACCCACTGTCAAGCAACAATATACCGCAGGCTCTTTTGTCAGGACCTTTGGCAAATTGTTTGCTCCTGTCCTGCTGGTAGAAAAAGAGGAGACCACTGTGAAGGGGATTTTCCCCAATGAGGCAGGGTATAAAACCCATTCCTACGATAAAGTTGAAAAGAATCTGATAGACCGGATCCTGAAGTTGAACAAGAATTTCATGGGCCGGTTTATCTTCCTGAACAATGGTAGACTACAGTTCTACATCTTGTATGGGATTGTTTTTATCGTTACTGTACTTGGTATTCCGGTGCTTTACCGGTATGTTGTATCCTTCATTGAACTGTTAAAACTTCTATAACCATGCTGAGTGTTACATTGATATTGTTGGCTGCCCTGTTCTTTACAGGGATCATTATCCGGACCAAGAGTCTGGCTTCGGGCCGGAAAGGTCCGGGAATAATGCAACCAATCAGGGATGTTCTCCGGTTGTTCCGCAAAGGAACTGTTTACAGCGAAACCACCAGCTTTGTATTTCAACTGGCACCCACCGTTTACTTCGCCTCTGTGGTGATGGCCATGCTGGTGGTACCATTCGGGCAGTCGAAGGGAGTGCTCAGTTTCAATGGTGATTTCATCTTCTTCGCCTATGTGCTGGCTCTGGGAAAATTCTTCAGCATCATCGCAGCCCTGGATACCGGCAGCAGTTTTGAGGGGATGGGAGCCAGCCGTGAAGCACTTTATTCCATGTTTGCAGAGCCTGCCTTCTTCATCCTGATGGGCTCCCTTGCCCTGCTTTCGGGACACACCTCTTTTCAGGAGATTTTTGCCTCCCTGCACATTGGATCCCAAATCAGCTACGCAATGGCTGCCCTGGCAACCTTTGTCCTGCTAATGATTGCCATGATAGAGAACAGCCGCATGCCGATTGATGACCCCAAGACGCACCTCGAATTGACCATGGTCCACGAGGTGATGATCCTCGACAACAGTGGTTTTGACCTGGGATTGATATTGACGGCCGGCTACCTTAAATTTGCCTTGTACGGAGCGCTCATCGTCAATCTTTTCATTGGTGTAATTCCTTACCAGTATGCCATTTCTGCTTTTTTTGGCATTCAGTTTCTGATGGCCGTAGCCATTGGTTTGATCGAATCGTTTATGGCCCGTTTCAGAATGAGTCACAATCCACAGTTTATTGTTGTACTCACTTCTGTTAGCTTGCTCATCTTTTTCGGAGTACTGCTGATTCTCCAAAAATTTATCTAGACATCTCAAATAAAATAGGAACTTATGATACATGTACTCCTGATTGTATTTATCATCACCCTCTTCTATATGTCCATTGCCAACAGAATGATGACCTACATCAATGTGCTGGCTTTTCAGGGGGTATTGTTGTTTTTCGTCGTGTTTATTCAGCTGAGTGAAATTGGCGTGGTGAACCTAACCTTGATCCTCCTTGAAACCATTGTATTCAAATCACTGGCAGTGCCCATTTTCCTGAGTTATTTGCTGAAGCGGAACAATATTACCCGCGAAGCGGAGCCCTTCCTGCCCAATTTTGTTTCACTGGTGATTACCACTTCCATTGTGGTTGTCAATATTTTGATTGCCACGATGATTGATGACACTCATCTAGACAAGATCTTCTTCGTGGTGGCACTCTCCACCCTCTTTTTCGGGTTGTACCTGATTGCCACCCGTCGCAAAATCATCACCCACGTTATGGGATACATGGTGATTGAGAATGGCGTTTTTGTCCTCTCCCTGGCCATCGGGAACGAGATGCCGATCCTGGTGAACCTGGGTATCATGCTGGATATTTTTGCCAGTGTGCTGATCCTGGGCATCTTTATGAACAAGATTGGGGACGTTTTCAAGGATGTGGATGTGGATCAGCTGAGCAACTTAAAAGATTATTAATTCAAACACCCGAAATCAATGGTTATCATTTACTTATTAGGTTCCATCGCGGTTGTTTTGACCCTCTTTTTTAGCAGGAACAAACAGTTTGTATTCTCTTTGCTGGGATTATTTTTGGTTTGGCAATCCTGGTTTACCCTCAAGGCCTCAACCCTGTTGGGCACAACGGATTCCGTCTATTTCACCTTCGACTCCCTTGGAATCCTGCTGCTCGTTACCCTCACCATCATCGCCATACCCGCCGCAATTCACAGCTATATTTACATCGAGAATCACCACGAGCCCCCCAGGTCCAGGTCTTTGTACCTTGCTTCGATGATTCTGCTGATCATGGCCATCACTGCCGGCTACCTCTCCAACCATATTGCAGTAACCTGGATTTTCACCGAGATCACGACCCTTAGCGCCTCCGCCCTGATCTATCACCACCGCAACAAGCTGGCCCTGGAGGGCACCTGGAAATATGTCTTCATCTGTGCCATCAGCATCACCTTCATTTTCATTGGCATACTTTTCCTTAGCCTTTCGCTGCAACAAGCAGGATCCGACAATCTCTCCTTCAGCAACCTCCTGGCCAACAGCAAAGAGCTAAATCCGGTCTGGCTCAGGATGGCCTTCCTCTTTATTTTCACCGGATTCACCGCCAAACTGGGACTAGTACCGATGTTTACGGCCGGAATAGATGCCAAGGATACTGCTCCGGCCCCTGCCGGAGCCCTGATGGCCAGTGTGCTGATGAACCTTGGATTCGTCGGGATATTCCGGTTTTATGTGGTCATTGCCAACACTCCGCTCCTGCACTGGGCCCAACTGGTGGTGGGTTCAGCGGCCTTTCTGTCGCTTTTTGTGGCGACTGTTTACATGCTGAAAGTCAAAAACATCAAAAGGATGTTCGCCTATTCCGGCATTGAACACATGGGCATCGTCATGTTGGGTATCGCTGCCGGGGGTATCGGTTATTATGCGGCCATCCTGCACATTGTGCTGCATGCCTTTGTAAAATCGAGTTTATTCTTTCAGTACAACCAGCTTTACAGGGTGTTTCAAAGTAAAAGCATAACGCACCTGGGAAACTACTTCAAATACAATCCTACCGGAGCGATCGTTCTGTTGCTCGGCTTTGTCAGTTCTGCCGCGATGCCCCCTTCCGGACTGTTCGTGAGTGAATTCCTGATCTTCAAGTCCATCTTCGATGCCAAACAGATCTTGCTGCTGGTGGTGGTTTTACTGCTTCTTACCATGATTATCTGGGCATTCGGCAAGAACATATTCAAAGTGCTCTTCGTACCCGTCGAAGGTTTTGACGATTCACAGGTGGTCAAAATCAGTCAGTGGGAGTCATTGTCCCAATACTTGCTGCTGGCCTTGGCTGTCTACCTTGGACTGAATCCACCCCCCATTTTTGTTCAGCTGATCAACGACAGTATCATCCTCTTACCCCATTGAACATGAAACCCATCTCCATCAAAAATAACCAGTCCATTCCACGTTCCAGCATTCCGGAATTCAGCTATGAGGCGTTCTTTGCCCTGAATACCGGTTTGGTGGCAGAGAAGCCTGAAATTCACTGTGTCAACTATTTTGGAATTCCCGAAACCGATGGGATCCAACTGATCTGCTGCATGGCCGATGACCTGGAACAGGTAATTCTGATCTCCAGCTGTAAAATCCAGCCAGATCGTATTTTACCCTCATTTTCCGCAAAGCTGTTTTGCTTCGAAAAATTTGAACGGGAGATCCACGAGAATTTTGGCGTAAAATACAGTGATCATCCCTGGTTAAAACCTGTCAGGTACCCGATTGACCGTGCAGACCAGACCCAACAAATTGCCAATTATCCCTTCTATTCGATCGACAGTGAAGAGCTGCACGAAGTGGGTGTAGGCCCCATCCATGCCGGGGTGATTGAACCCGGACATTTCAGGTTTATCTGCAACGGGGAGCAGATCCTGCACCTGGAGATCCAGTTGGGCTACCAGCACCGGGGTATCGAAAAGTTGATGGTACAGAACAGGGAGCTATCCAGGTTGGTTACCCTCGCAGAAAGCATTGCCGGGGATACGGTAATTGGCCATACCACTGCCTTCGCCCAGATTTGGGAGAGTCTCTGTGGTTTCAAAACTACCCGGGAGATCGACTTTTCGCGTACAATGGCGCTCGAACTAGAACGGATCGCCATCCATACCGGTGACCTGAGTGCCCTCTGTACGGACATAGCCTACCAGTTGGGGAGTTCGGTATTTGGCCGACTGCGCACCCCCATCATCAATTTCATGCAGGAGTGGGGTGGTAACCGCCTCTCCAAAGGTTTCATCCGGCCCGGACAAAACCGGTTCAGGTTTACGCCCGAGCTGGCGGCCAGGCTGAGAGAGGTACTGGATGCCTTTACGCCCGATTTTCTGGAGATGAACAAGGAGCTTTTCAGTCTGCCCAGTGCGCTTTCACGGTTCGAGCGGACAGGCGTCGTCTCCACCGAAGATGCCAGTGCGATTGGTGCAGTGGGGATGGCTGCCCGTACCAGTGGTGTACCGCGGGACATCAGGACGACGCATCCGCACAGCCTCTATCCTGAACTTAGGCATGAAATCAAGGTCAAGCGGCACGGGGATGTCTATTCCCGGGTGCAGATGCGCAAAAACGAGGTGATACAGTCAATTGGTTACCTGAAAAGCATGGCAGCCAATCTTCCAACGGAGGAACCTATCCCCACGCTTTCAGCTCCCGGGGAAGGGCTTTTTGCCCTATCCCTGGTGGAAGGATGGCGGGGAGAAATCTGTCATTGTGCCGTCACCGGTTCGAAGGGGGAGTTGGTCCATTACAAGGTCAAGGATCCCTCCTTCCACAACTGGCTGGCATTGGCGCTTGCGGTAAGGAACAATGAAATATCCGACTTTCCGATCTGCAACAAGAGTTTCAATTTGTCGTACTGCGGGCATGATCTTTGATTAATGTGGAAATTGGGAAATGTGGAAATGTGAAAATAGTGTCTAGTCCTGAAATAGGTTTACAGAATAAGTAAACAGTAATCAGGATTATACTTTTTTTCTTAATTCGTGTAATTTGTGTAATTCGTGGTTGGGGTAAAATCCAAAATCGAAAATCCAAAATCGAAAATTTTTTGCTGAATTGGAAGAAACATATAAAAATTGAGTTTATGTTCAGTAATCTTAAAATCTGGTACCACCAGGGGAAGCAGTTTATTCCGGATGTAAGGAGTTCCAAAGTACCCGGGATATTCAGGGGTCGGCCGGTGATTTCGCTGGAGAAGGTGGATGAGGAGGCATTGGTTAACTGTTGTCCAACCAGGGCCATATCCATTGCACCGGTTGCCATAGACCTTGGAAAATGTACTTTTTGCGGTGAATGTGCCTTTGCTTTCCCGGAAAAGATTCGTTTTACCACCGATTACAAGCTCTCCACCAACGTACGGGAACGGTTGGTCGTTACAGAGGGGCAAGACCATCCCATTGAAATGGATAAGACCCTGATTCCGGTAGAATTCACCTCGCTTTTTGGCAACTCCCTGAAGTTAAGACAGGTATCAGCCGGCGGCGACAATAGTTGCGAATGGGAGCTCAATGCAGCCAACAATGTGCAGTTCGACATGGGTCGCTTTGGCATTGAATTCGTGGCCTCCCCCCGCCATGCCGACGGCATCGTCATCACCGGTCCCATTACGGCCAATATGGCTGAACCGCTGCAAATCTGCTACGATGCCGTTCCGGATCCCAAGATGGTGGTTTTGGCTGGTACGGATGCCATCAGCGGGGGCATTTTCGCAGGCTCCCCTGCCCTTGACCGCAGTTTCCTCAACAACCACCGGGTAGATCTCTACATGGCCGGCAATCCGGTGCACCCACTGACGGTGATCAATGGGATGCTGGCGGTGACGGGACGAGCGGAGGAATGACGGAGGGACGGAAAATGACGGAGGGACGAGAGAATGACGGAGAGAATGACGGAGGGACGAGAGAATGACGGAGAGAATGACGGAGAGACGGAGAAATGAAACGGGGAAACGATGCAACAGAGATTGCAGGGGCGGCCCTGTGTGGCCGTCCATCCTAAATTTCGCCGACAAAATTCTTTTTTGACCACACTTATGCACCTGCTCAAATCCTACCGCATGGCGGTTACAGTATGGTATCCCCAGGTGAAGCGCAGCGGAACCAGGGGCTCTTACGCGGGCAACATCCATTTAATTCTTAAGAATTTCTGTCAACATATCCGCAATGATCTGGTAGCCTTTGTCCGAAGGATGCAAACCATCGTAGGTTAAATGGATGGATTCGGCCGGATAAGGATATTCGTCGGTTTCAGGATGAAAGGGAACATCAATAAAATGTGGGTAGGGATAATTTTTATATTCGCCTGTTTGCGGGTCTTTTAAACGTTTGTATTTCACAAGGTCCTCCATTTTTAAGGCAGGTGAATGGTACAAATCCACCACCTCAAATTTTTCGAACTTGCCAATTTCCGAAATAGCCCTGGCAAAAGCGCCAAGCGACTGGCCGTTTTTATCCCGGTAAGAACCCCAGGCATTGTTTTTCATATTGTTAATATAGACAAAATCAACTCGTTGCATTGGGGTTATCAGAATGATACGGGCATTTTTATTCAGACTCCGAAGTTTTTCGATGATGATACGAAAAGAGCCATAAAGCGTATTGTTCCCTGTATTGTTCTGATAATCAGACATAGCACCAACCGGACGGCCCTGCCACCAATCGTTGGTGCCAAGGAAAATCGAATATACATCGGCAGGAATTAACCCTAATTTTTCAATTTTTTCGGCTATCCCGCCCGATGTCCAGCCATTGTGTCCCTGGTTGATGTAGCTGATATGGGGAAGTTTTTCGACCACCAGGGTCATGTAGCCTTTGGCAATTCTGTTTTGGGTTTCACCGGGGTGTTCGTTCAAATAGGTAATTGAATCGCCAATGGCCACCCAACGGATTTTCTTTGGCGCAAATGAAATCATCGTACAAATGGCGATAATGGTTGCCAGGATGCTGATTTTGGTTCTCATCAATAGAAAAATTAAATTATTGTATATCAGTAAGTACCCATGGAACTCGCCCATGCATTTACCTCCCCTTTTGTGGGATGGACACCTGTTCATTGCCTATTCCCTTCTTTTTATTCACTGCCCGCCGGCACAAATATTTGACCGGATCAGACAGTTTCCAGCCTAACCCGGTTTGGCTGCTTTGCGTTTCCGGACAGAAAAGTTGGCCATGGCTAAAATTAGGTATTTTGGCGGACAGCCGGAATTTAATATGCCTCCCGTGAGACTGCTATTTCTCCCAATCCACCTTTGCTCAATGAAGCGCAGAAAGATCTTGCGCTATACACCAAATTGCAAACCGTAGAGCGTGAGCTGAGCCGCCTTAGCGAGATGGTCAGTGATACCCGCATGCTGGCCGGTGCCGAACTCTACCAGTTTGCAAGGGTTACCTACAAGATGTCAAAGATCGCCGCCTCGCTCAACGTACCCGGTACGAAGAGCATTGTCGACGACCTGGGACTTTTGTATGCTCCGCAGGGAAGATCCAATCAACCTGATGTTCCTTTAGTTGTCCAATAATTTTAGTAGCCCCGGCAGTCAGGGCTGTGTAAGTGCTGCCGGGGCTATTTCTTAATCAGGGTTGAAATGAAACAGACCGGGGTCAAAACATAACAGATCAGGGTCAAATTAAAACAGACTGGGATCGGGATGTAACAGACCGGGGTCGAAGAGGGCGTTACCGGGATAAAAATGAAACAGACTGGGGTCCAGCCATAACAGATCAGGGTTAAAATGAAACAGACCGAGGTAAAAGAGGTCGTGACCGGGGTCGAAATATAACAGATCAGGGTCAAAATGAAACAGCGGTTTTAGAAAATGAAACAGCGGTTTCAGAAAACTAAACCGAGCTTTCTCCAGTTGAATTAATACGTTATTAAATCGATAGATTGGCTATCGGGAACTGCAAATTCCGATTCGCCGAAAATCAACCGCGAATTGGAATTCGCGGTACCCTTTCGCTAAACCCTCAAAATCGAACAAAAATGGCTCGTTAGTAATCCTCTCAAAAAGTAACAAACACATTCCCCTGCGCTCTGTTCAAATCAACTGTTTTGGTGTTGCCGTCAACGGTGACCTTGTATTTTCCGAAAAATGCCGGAATGGAAAGTTCTCCCTTACGATTGACTTTGCCCTCTTCCCTGGTCCACCACTCTTTGAAGACCAGGTTTTTGTATGCTTCTGCCGCCGGAGTTGGCGACCAGTCGCGTTTGTAGAGCGATGAAACCGGAATCCAGTTGGCCCCTTCCCAAAATCCCCACATGATCATTCCCTCAACTGCAGGATGGGCAAAGCAGATTCTGTAATAGTCCACCAGTTCAGTTGCTTTTTGCAGCTCCTCTTCCTCGGTCAGTTTCAATTTCCGGTCCTCGTAATATTTTGACCTTTGGCCGGGGATGTTGAATTCTGTTACACGGATGGGCAAATGAAACTGTGCCAGCGAATCGAGCGCATTCTTGAGTTGAAGGCGATCGAATGTTTCGGCGTGTAGGTGGCCTTGTACGCCAATCCCTGCAACCGGGACCCCCTCTTTTAGGTACCTACGGATCTGAGCCATGTACTCCGGCAGTTTTTTACCGGTCAGGATGTCGTAATCATTCAGCCAGAGCTTGATGTCCGGGTCGCCATTTTGCGACCATTTCGCCATTTTACTTGTAATGTCGGCGCCTAGCCTGTCTTCATAATAATTTCCATGAACCATTTCATTGTTCAGGTCGTACTCTACAAACCTGCCTTTGTAGCGGGCAGTTACGGTTTCGGCACGGTTCTTCAGCGTGCGTTCCAGTTCTTCATCCGACAGCTCTTTCACCCAGGGCTGGACAAACTGCGGAATCCCCCAAAAGAGGTTGTGTCCCCGGATCGGGATCTTGTTCGCCTCGGTCCATTTTAAAATGTCCTCAATGACTGAATAGTTCACCTCCCCTTTCCGGCGCTCCATCGTGCCCCATTTCACGGCATTTTCGGTTACCGCCGAATTAAAATTGGAAAGAAACTTCTCTTCGAATTGTTTCTTGTCATTTTCCGACATCGAACCGTCGACGAAGCTGTTGGGGATGGCACAACCAAACCAGAATTCATGGGCAACCTGCTCCACTTGCACCTTCGCACCAGGCTTTGCTTTTACAAGGATTGCCCCCTTCCGGATACGGTCAATGGATTGCTCCGTTTCTGATTTCTGCGCAGCACATTCAAATTGCAAAAAGGCTAAAAGTGCAACAACCAAAACACTGCTCCTTTTAAGTAAATAAATTATCAGTCTCATTTTATGGTAAATTTGTGTTGGTCTTTTTCTTTCTCCATCCATACTTCGCTTGCAGAATACTAAATTTTAATGTTCTTGGGACCGGCAGGTCTGTTTATAATTTCCGTATTTCTACATAGAAGGCGCTACACAGTGGCTTGCCACGCTCGTCAAACAATGTGGTTGAGATGTCGGTTAGGCCAGCCCCGACTTTCATTTTGAACACTGCTACTTTATCCCCCTGTGCTACCTTCAATCCCTGCACATTTTCACCAATCCGTAGTTGTGCCTTGGTTACCGGCAATGCCACTGGTTTAGCGTTGTACAGCGTGTTGCTCACCGGTTTTCCATTCAACCACGCATCGATAGTCTTTTCGATGGCTGGAGTCTCAGCCATGGGTGTATCCAGTTCGCGTGGCCATCGGCGAAGTTCAATCCGGTAGGTCCCCGCTTCAGCAAAACGTACCGGCCATTTGCCAAATGAGACTGAACCGAGTGCCACCGCCCCCTGGTTCCAGGGACAATTTCCCTCGGTTGTGTACCAATCCTCCGCACAGAGTGCAACTTCAGGCATGTTGGGAGAACCTATGACAGGGCGACCTCTCCAGCCCTTGTCTTTCGCACTGACATCCTCCCAATACTTTTGATAAACCGCATGCAGCTCATTGACCACATCGCGGTGCTCACCGGCAACATTCAACATTTGTCCCGGGTCAGTTGCCATGTCATAGAGTTCCTGGTTATTCACCAACCGCCACCGATCAGTCATCACAGCACAGTTTTGGCCATATTTTGGCGATTGCGGATTTGCCCCGGTATCATTTCCCGGGGTACCCATAATAATGGTTCGATTTGGCAAAGAGGAGTCTTTCTTCTCCAACAATGGTTTCAGACTTATCCCATCAAATGCGATCTGTTCAGGCAGCTTCAATCCGCACAGGTCGACCAATGTCGGCAGCCAGTCCAGATGGGCTGCTAGCCGATTTAACGTTGCTGGCATCTCGAATCCTCCCGCCGGCCAATAAAGGAAAAACGGCACACGGTGGCCACCATCGTAGGGTGAACCTTTCTTGCCGCGCATGCCAGCATTAAATACTTTTTCTCCCTGTGCCGAGCCATTGTCGGAAAGAAAAATCAGCAGGGTGTTTTCCGTGAGTCCCTCCTTCAGGAGGAATTGGCGGAGCCGGCCAAGGTTCTCGTCCAAATTGACGATGGCAGCATAGAAGTCGCCAGGAACCTTCTCACCCTGGTAGCTTTTCGCCCATTCCGGATCAGGATTACTGCACGGACCATGCGGATTATAAAGCGCCAGGTAGGTGAAGAATGGCCGGTTTTTATTTTTGCTGATAAATTGCATCGCCGCATCAAAAAAAACATCACACTCATACCCAGTGTGCGGTTTTTCCTCCCACAGGCCATTGTGGATGTAATAGTCGTTAACCCGATCGTTGCCCCAGTAGTCGGAGGTGCAACCAGTGCCGCCATCGCCATGCCCGAGCCACTCGTCAAAACCCCGGTCTATAGGCCGGTAAGGGTAACTGGTACCGAGGTGCCACTTGCCGAAATGACCTGTTATGTAGCCGTTGTGATGAAAAACATTTGCCATCGTCACTTCTTCATCGCGCAGCATGTTACGGCCATTGATTGTCCCCCAACCGCCTACCCGATGGCTGTAGCGCCCGGTCAACAATGCGGAGCGCGTGGGTGTGCAATAGGCATCCACATGAAAATTTGAGAATTGCACCCCATCGCGAGCCAATTTGTCCATGTTGGGAGTCTTTAAAATTGGATTCCCTGTCAGCGACAAGTCGCCATAACCTTGATCGTCGCTAAGAACAATGATCACGTTGGGTGCCTTTAACGATGGTATTGGGTTGGTTTTAGCCGCCATCGATGTCAGGTTGGGCAGAGTCAAAATAAAAGCACAAGTACCAATAGCTATTAACCTGATTTTAAATTTCATTTCCGATGCAAAATAAGGGTTGAAATATGATGTTGTTAATTATATAAAGATAAGCACTTAACATCACGTTGAAAGACTATTTGACTTTTTTGCTCCTGCAAGCAAGGCATTGGTCGTAGACCCGCGCCAGGTCATAAGTCAGTATCCCCATTTTGGAATCCGTTATTAATTTTTATATGACATTATAACCTGTAAAACTACCTTATAATGTAACTTTATTATGGTTATAACCATAAATAATCCAGTAATAATTCCCATATTTGTGGTTATAACCTTAAAAATTACAAATGATTAAAAGAGACTTGTATTTAAAACAAATCAAACCCTTTGTAGACAAACCGCTAATAAAAGTAATTACCGGTATCAGAAGGAGTGGCAAATCGGTAATTCTAAAGTTGTTAAAAGAAGATTTACTTGAAAGGGGAATTGGCGAAAGTCAAATAATTTATCTGAATTTCGAAAGTCTTGAGTTTTCCGATATCGAACGTTCGGAAAAGCTTTATGCCTATATAAAAGAGCGAATTGTTAAAAACAAAAGAAGTTATATACTTCTTGATGAGATACAAGAAGTTGAATCCTGGGAAAAAGCCGTCAATTCATTTCTTGCTGATTTTGATGTTGATATCTACCTAACAGGTTCCAATTCCCGGCTCTTGTCCTCCGAGCTTGCTACCTATCTTACCGGTCGTTACGTGGAAATCCACCTATATCCGCTTTCTTTTTCAGAAACCCTTCGGTTTAAGACTGCACGAACAGGTATTGCGGAATTAACTACCAAAACCGAATTTGATACTTTCCTCAGAATGGGTGGATTCCCGGTATTACACGTCGCTGATTATCCGATAGAATCGGCTTACAAAATAGTTTTCGATATTTATTCTTCAGCTATTTTACGTGACACCATACAGCGCAATAAAATACGCGATGTGGAACTTCTGGAAAGAGTTGTGAAATTTGTATTGGATAATGTCGGGAATAAGTTCTCTGCAAAGAATGTGGCCGACTATTTTAAAAGCCAGCACAGAAAAATTGACCTGAATACAGTTTACAATTACCTGAATGCACTTGAAAGCGCTTTTATCATCGACCGGATTCCAAGATACGATTTGGCGGGAAAGGAAATATTAAAAACCTATGAAAAATATTTTGCAGGGGATCAGGCAATTATTTACGCCGTAATGGGATACAAAGACAGAATGATTTCAGGAGTGCTCGAAAACATTGTTATGCTTGAATTGAAAAGAAGGGGTTTTAAAGTTTTTACCGGAAAATGGGGAGAGCGGGAAATTGATTTTGTTGGTGAAAAAAATGACAACAAAATATATATTCAAGTTGCTTATAAAATGACGGAGCAATCAACAATTGACCGTGAATTTAAACCACTACTGGAAATAAAAGACAATCATCCCAAATATGTGGTAACAATGGATGATTTTTGGAAAGACAATATAGACGGCGTAAAACATGTATACATTGCCGACTTTTTACTGATGGAGCAATGGGTGTAATTAGACATCTTATCAGGAACATACCTCACCTCAACCAAGTAACCCCCCTTCGCTTAGATCAATGGGCAGGGGGGATTTCAATAGGAGATTCAATGCTCAAAATTCATGATTTATGCAATCCTGCCCTCATTTGCAGATGTCAACCATATAATAACCGGGTTGAAAGACTATTTGACTTTTTGGGTCCTACAAGCAAGGCAAGGGTCGCAGACCCGCACCAGGGAAACGGAGATACGGGGATTGGGAGTGAAAGTGATTTGGATAGCTTTGGATGCTGAAACAGAAATCATAAACCTAAAACAATGGCCGGTTCGATGTTGAGTATTTTACTGATATTTCGGGCTATTTTTAGGGTAGGTTCACTCTTGCCGGTAAGATACTCACTAACACGGGAGGGAGAAACGCCTATTTTTTTCGCCAATTCGCGCTGTGACATGGCTTCTTGCTCCAGCCTCATTTTTACCACATCTGCCAGCGAAGTTTTGCCAATTGGAAAATGATGCTCCTCATATTCAATCACTATATCAGACATAATTTTCAATTCAATGGCTTTTCGGTCATATATTGGCGTACTGTCTGAGACCATGGGCAAAAGTTCTTCTATCCTCTCCAATGCGGTTTTATAAACGTCTTCTGATATTATTCTTTCCATATTGTATGGGATTCTAAATTGTTTTACAATCAATTTTATCATATTCGGCATGAGTTCCAACAAATCTGATATAGATGTAGCCATGTAAAAATTGAATGACCACTACCAATCTGTAGGTATTTCCTTTTATATTGAATACGTATCTCTGGTTGCCGATACTGTCCACACTGTTAAAATCCTTTTTGATGTCGGCAAAACACTTCCATTTAGCACTCTTTGCCGTTCTGAACCAATGGTTTAATGGCACTTCAGCCTCATGGTACTTTTGGTAAAAATCGAATAGTATTTTGTGTGATACTATTTTCATTGCGTATTGTTTTACAATATAAATATACCAATAAGTTTTGTTTTTCAAAACTATTTCAGGATTTGTTTATCTCATGTAATAATTGCCATCGAAGCCTAATATTTGAGTAAAACATGTATAAATTGCCGACTTTTTGCTGATGGAGTAATGGGTGTAATTAGACATCTTATCAGGAACATACCTTACCTCAACCAAACAACCCACCTTTGTTCCAATCGAAGGGCGGAGGGGATTTCAATATGAGATTCAATTCTCAAAATCCATGATTTGTGCAATTTTGCCCTCATTTGCAGATGTCGACCCGATGGTAACCGGGTTGAAAAACTATTTGATTTTTTTGCTTTTACAAAGCAAGACAAGGGTCGAAGACCCGGGCCAGCAGGGGGATACGGTAGTAAGACATTCCACTGCTTTTGCACAAGTCTGGAAGAGCCTCTGCGGATTTGAAACAGAGCGGGAAAGGTTGATCATCAGAGAAGGCGTAGACCAACCTGTTGAAGTTAACCAAGCCATTATCCCGAAAAATTTCAGTTTATTGTTTGGCTCTTCGCTTAAGCTTCGGCAAGTCTCGGCCGGAGGCGACAACAGCTGCGAATGGGAACTCAATGCTGCCAACAACGTGCAGTTCGACTTAAGCCGTTTCGGGATTGAGTTCGTTGCCTCCCCCCGCCATGCCGATGGGATTGTCATTACCGGTCCGATAACGGCCAACATGGCTGAACCGCTGCAAATCTGCTACGACGCCACTCCTGATCCGAAGATGGTAGTCTTGTGTGGCTCTGACGCCATCAGCGGCGGCATCTTTGAAGGTTCCCCTGCCCTGGACCGCAGTTTCCTTGAAAATAACCGGGTAGATCTCTACATTGCCGGTAACCCGGCGCATCCATTGACGATCATCAATGGTTTGCTGGCGTTGACGGGCAGGGAGTGATGAAAAAAACTACAGTACAGACGTTGCATGCAACGTCTAAATATTATCTTTTGAAACGGCGAGACGGGGAGGCGAATTGACGGAAGATGAAGTCCGGAACAGCTATCCTACCCCCAAAATGATGGAAGGTTCAATATTTAGTATTTTACTGATCTTTCGTGCTTTTTTAAGTGTAGGCTCACACTTCCCTGTAAGATAATAGCTTACACGGGAAGGAGAAACTCTTAATTTTATTGGATAATATATTAGCTATTTGTGTAATTTTTTATTATATTTGGATAATATATTATCCAATTAAGATGTATTCATTAGAACCAACTCCACTAGATATAAGTAAGGCATTGGCCCAAAAACATCGCGCTTTGCGAAAGCATCTAAAAATGTCGCAGAAAGAAATGGCCGATCGTTCGGGACTATCTCTAGGAAGCTTAAAGCGTTTTGAGAATACCGGGAAAATATCGTTGGATTCACTACTGAGACTAATGCACCTGTTAGGACGGTTAAATGAATTTGACAACCTCATGCTTCCGACGGAAAACATCGATAACGTTAAGAAACTCTTAACAAAATAATAGATGGTAGCTATCAATAAATTATATGTATCACTGCTTCTCGAAGGGCACAACTTCGACGTTGGGGAACTGGTGCTTTCCAACCAAAAAATATATTTCAGGTACCATACTGATTTTCTTAAAACCGGACTTAGTCTTTCACCCATAAAACTCCCTTTTTCAAATGATATAGCAAGTGCAGATAAACAACCATTTGACGGGTTGTTTGGAGTATTCAACGATTCACTGCCCGACGGCTGGGGCAGACTGCTACTGGATCGTTTCTTATCCGCCAAAGGGATTGACATGACAACAATAACTCCATTAGACCGGCTGGCGCATGTCGGATCGCGGGGAATGGGAGCACTTGTTTACAGACCGGAAATCAAAACGAAAAATACATCGGAGCCTTTCCCTGCACTGGACATCCTTGCTGATGAAATGAATCACGTTCTACAGGGCAACAGTTCAGAGATTATCCAGGAGCTGTTTATTCTGGGAGGATCTTCCGGCGGAGCCAGACCAAAGATATTTGCCTCTTACAACCCGCTAACCGACCAGTTGATACACGGTACGGACAATGTCCCTGAAGGATATGACGAATGGATCATCAAATTCCCGTCATCCGCCGATAGCAGGGAGATTGCAAATATTGAAATTGCCTATCACCAAATGGCCTTAATGGCAGGCATTGAAATGAGTGAATGCCTCCTTTTTAAAGGAAAATCAGGACAAGTGTATTTTGGGACCAAGCGGTTTGACCGGGTAACGAATAATCGTCTGCATACCCACACGGCTTCCGGACTCATGCACGATAACTTCAGAATGAGTACATTGGATTACGGGCATCTGATGGATTGCGCTTTCCGTTTGGAAAAGCACGTAAAAGCTTATGAAAAAGTGTTTAGGCTGGCTGCATTCAATGTCTATTCGCATAACCGGGACGATCACAGCAAAAATTTCTCTTTTCTGATGAATGCAAAAGGAGAATGGCAGTTTGCACCAGCCTATGACTTAACCTTTTCGTATTCCGGCTATGGGTTTCACAGTACCATGATAGCCGGTGAAAGTAAAAATCCGGGACGAAGAGAGCTGATGAAACTGGCCACACATTTCGGGATGAAAAACGCTGCCTCCATTATTGAAGAGGTTCAGGAAGCAATAGGCCAATGGGGAGCCATTGCCAGGGAATATGGTATTACCAGGGAAACAAGGAATACGATTCAATCAGCAATGGAGAAGATCAGGGATTAAAGAATTACGTTTATGTGTTTTTTCGTCGGTATTAACTTCACAGAACGAATGCCGGCTATTCGGTCAGTATTAGAGTGTATTCTAGTTTTTTAGTTTAATGTGTTATATATTCTTCCTTGGCATATTTCCATTCCTGATATAATTCAATCATCTCCTTAACTTTTTCGGGGTATTGTTCAGCAAGATTAATTGATTCAGAAATATTTGATTTTAGGTTTGATAAGAATATATTATCCATAGGAAAATGAAGATTGTTTTTTGATGTTGAAGGATCAACCGGATTTCCTACCATTTTCCAATCCCCGGCTCGAACTGCCCATTGCTTTCCAAGTTGCCAATAGGACACTTTGTGCACAGATGCCTGATTTTCAAAGATAACGGACTTAATACTTTTCCCTTCTACTTCAGTCGGTACCTCCTTTACTCCGCAGAAATCTGCAATAGTTGGCAAAATGTCCATACTCATACATATCTCGTTATTGACAACTCCTTCAGGGATGACCCCTTTCCAATTAAAAATTGCCGGCACACGGATACCTCCTTCGAACAATGAAAATTTTCCTCCTCTGTAGGGCCCGGAATTTCCACCACTACCACCAGTGCGGTCTTCATAGGAATGCCCTTGGTCGGAAAGAAAAACAATCAATGTATTTTCTCTCATCTTAAGATTGTCCAGAAGATCAATTATCTTTCCTATACGCTCGTCGGCGGAAGAAACAAAACCTGCATATTCGCGTCTTGGGCTAGGCAAATCTTTGTAAAATTCTCTCCACTTCTGAGTCGGCTGCAATGGATAATGCGGAGTATTAAAAGCCAGATAGAGAAAGAACGGATTGTTTTGATTGTTTTTGATATACTCGCTGGCCTTTTCGACCATCAGGTCGGGGAAATATAATCCATCTTCAAATACTTCTTCACCGTTTTCCCATAAGTCATGCCGATTAGGACCATCCCAGTAAAAGAAATGCGAATAGTTGTCGATACAACCCCCCATGTGGCCAAATGAATAGTCGAATCCCTGGCCTAATGGCATTGTTTCAGGAGAATAACCTATGTGCCATTTCCCAATATGCCCGGTCTTATAACCCGCGGTTTTCAAGATTTCAGCAATTGTCACCTGCTCAGTTGGCATACCAGCCAGTCCTTTTGTAGAAGGAGCATTAGCAGTCAGATCTGCACCTTGTGGGGTTTTTCCTGTCAGCAAACAAGCCCTTGAAGGAGAGCAAACAGAAGATCCCGAATAAAATTGGGAAAAACGAATCCCTGTTTGTGCTAATCTGTCCAGGTTTGGAGTTTTTAAGTCCTTTGCGCCATAACAATTTAAGTCGATACTACCCTGATCATCGGTCAGGATTAAAATTACATTTGGTTTTACATTATGATCTGTGGTTAATGCATTCAAATTAAAACAAGCAGTTATTGCCAAACCAAAAGGGACTATACGCTTTATATTTAGTTCCATCTATTTATCTTTACTTTTTATGAATTTCGTCAATGAATAATTATTCCTTTTCATTAAAAATTGATTTTTTAAAATATTTAGCAACCTGCCTTCTTAAGTTTGTCATCGACAAATTTTTTGGCCCTCGGAATATCAGCCTCATCGAGATGTTCAATGATAATCGGAATATTGGGATGAATTGAAGATAACCGTTTTAAATAGAGGTCGTAATTTAATATTCCCAGACCTGGAGCGGGAAGTTCTACCGACCCGGCACCCCTGAAAGTATGCGATTCATCTGCATCAATGTCGGCATGTTTTTCAGCAATGTTATCAGCACGTTTACAATCCTTTGCATGCGCAATTCTTATTTTATCACCTAAAGCATTAAAAATTCTGTTAAGCTCTCCATCAACATCCTCAATATTAATATCGGAGAAGTAATTTGTAGGATCCATCAGCAAGCCCAGGGCAGGGTGATTCACATCTGAAAATAACCGTAATAACTGATTAACCGTTCCTATGATGTTATTAACGTAATTTTCAACAAGAAATACAGAGCCATTATCATGTGCAAATTTCGTCAGTTCAGCTACAATTTCACAAAGTGTTTCATAAGCTTCAGGTGTTCCATTTTTTTCATGGTAAACCCAATCACTATCTTTGTCAAAAGTCCCTGTTTCACTGACTACGTAAGGAGAACCAAGATCACGGGCAAACTTTAATAGTGTTTTCAGGTTTCTGATATTCTCTTCACGCCTCACCAAATTGGGATGAACGAGATTAGTATAACCTGAGACCGCCACAATTGGCAGGTTGGCATCGCGAAAATAATCCCTTATGAAATGGCACTTTTCAGCGTTCAAAGAATCAAATGAAAGATCCATTCCTTTAAACGAAAGGTCAAGCTGAACAGCAGTAAAACCTAGTGCTTTAATTCTTTTTACCGATTCCTCCAAAGTATAGGGAAAATAACCATTGAAAATTCCTACTGAGATCATAATCGAGCCTCCTTATTTGCTTTAATTGTTTCTGATAAATATATTGTTCGTTGTTCCTTAATGGATTGATAGCATGCATCGATAATTGCCATGGTAACCAAATTATCCTTGCCGCTGATTTCCGGTTCGGCGTTTTTTTCTACAGCCACGAGCAATTGGGCCATTGTACCCTGAAATGCATCGGGAAACCAGACTTTATTCCAATGAGGACGGATCCATTTTCCCGGGAAATGGTTAGAAGTAAATTCGAGTGTACTCGGTGTTGGCTCGGGATATTTTGGCCAGCCGATAGTTCCCTGGGCCATTCCATCCATACCTTCAACACGCCATTTAATATAAATATCCTTTTCGGTCCCTTCACCGGGCCATGCCCAAACATCGTCTAGACTTGTTGCCATAAAACCATTGGAATACTGAAAAGTATATTGTGAAATGCCGTCAATGTGGCTAAATTTAGTTCTTGGATCCTGTCGTGTGATGGTAGTAACCCTCTCAGGGTCTCCAAAAAGGTACCGGAAAGTGTCTATATGATGGATTCCCATGTTGAGGATCTCTAAATGGTCATATTTTTTAAGAAAATCTTGCCAATGCGGAATTGCCCGCATTTCAATGGTTGCCAAAACAGGTTCCCCCAGAAAATTCTGATTTAAAATACTTTTCAATGCCCTGATAGATTGATCGTAACGCATATTAGAGTTTACACTCAGTTTTATTCCTGAATCTTCACATAGCTCAACTATCATTTGAGCTTCTTGATAATTCATCGCAAGAGGTTTCTGACATAGTACTCCTTTAATATGATCATTCTGTTTCACTAGTTCCCTGATTACACCCAACTGTGAATCGGGAGCTATGGCAATATCCACAATTTCAATATCAGGATCACTGATTAATTCTTTCCAGTTTTTATATACTTTGGGAATATTATGGCGTGCCGCTACGGCTTTCGATTCATCAAGACTCAGGGAAGTGATTGCCTGAGGATTAAACCCTGCATCCTTATAAGCCACAAGATGGCAATCGGCCATAATAAAGCCAGCGCCAATACAACCTATCCTGGAATTCCGATTTTTCGGCATAACCGGATCTATGGCAAAATCAATGTTACCTGGTTCCATATTAAAGTATTTTAAGAATTAAAAAATATTAAAAAGAATTTTACCCGATCGAACTCTAATAAAAAATCTTTAAAATCTTTATCTGTCTTCTTCGTATCGCTTTTTGTATTCCTTCCAGACTTCCAGTGATTGTGTTAAAGTTTCAACAGCATCACCCTTAAGATTAAAACATTGCAACCCGATCGGATCATTGTACCCGTTGTCCAGCAATACTTTAATAAAATGATAAGTATCAAACGACCCCTGCCCCAATGGTTGAATCAAACGATCCCAACCCATTTGTTTGGTATCTCCATCGTCAGCTCCGCATATATTTACCGCAAACAAAAATGGGGTAAACTCCTTTATCTTATCATCAATTCCTTCGGACCCTTCTACCTTAAGCAAATGACAAAGGTTCAAGGAAGCACCATAGTTTTTCCGGTCCACCATCTTAGCCAGTTTTACGGAATGAGCCACTGTCTCGCAGTAAGTGTTTATATGCGGATATGCACATAACTTAACACCATAAGATGCTGCATAATCAGAGAGTTCACGAAGTATCGAAGAAACAATATCATCGCCCGCTTCACATTTAACTTTATAACTCTGGCTACGAATATGAAAATAGATTATATCTCCCTTTGCCGTCTCCCGAATCATTTCTTTAATTTCAGCAGCCAAAGTATCCCCAAGTTTGCCATCTGCCCCGAATGTAAGACCCACATAATTAACAGGCATTCTTAAACCCTCCTTATCGAGAGCATCTTTAAGTTCAAAAAAGTCCCCATATCCAAACCCTTCTAAACCATCATAACCAATTGTTTTTAATATTTTAGCTTTCTCCCGGGCAGTTTTAGGAGTGTTTGTGAAACCTTTTAAAGTGTTTTGGGCATATAAAATGTTATTCACTTTCTTCTTCTGAGCAGCCACTGGGTTCGCCATTATTACAAATCCGAGTAGTAGGCCTATTAATAGATTTTTCATGAATACAAATTTTAATAGTTGAATTTTGGACATATTTTGTTCTAAATCAAGTAGGGCGATCTCATCTCTCTGGAATATAAATTATTTGCTTCGGAATCGTCCACAACTTGTCCTTGCTTCGGGTCCCAGGTTATTTTACGTCCTGTCCGGATGGCGATATTCCCCATGTGACTGATTGTATCAGATATGATCGCTTCATCAAGGGGACAAAGTTCCTTTTCTTTTTCCCTGACAACTGAGATAAACCTTCTTCCCATTGTGTTGTTTTCACTGGAAATATATCCATCTTTGGTCTTAGGGAAATTGTTCAATTTGTCATGTATTTCAGAAATATTTGACTCTGCCGATCTACGGCTTAAAGAGATCCACCCTTTGCTGCCATAAAACGTTGTACCATTGGATTCTTCAACCTTGCGGTTACCTATCATGCCATTCTGCCGGGCGACTTCAAAGCTGGAAAAATGTAAATCAAATCCATTCCGGTAGGCAAAGGCAACATCCCAGGAATAAACCGTATCAAAAAGACTTCCGGAAGGGGGGATTTTGCCGGTTCCAGTGACGGTATATCCCCCTTTGACCTTTTCCTTTACTATCCAGACCATGATATCCAGCGGATGTGCACCCCAGCCTGCCAGCCATCCGATACTGTAATCATTGATGAACCATGAACCAAGGTTTTTTGTGCGCTCCGGACAATAAGGCCGCATGGGAGCAGGGCCTATCCATCTTTCGTAGTCCAGATCATCCGGCACACTGGCTTCGTTGCAAGGCGGGGAGACAGACTGCCCTTCCGGAGCCCATACATCCACCCGCTCAATCTCCCCGATTTTCCCATCACGGATAATATCATAGCCAAGCTTTAAATGATCATATGTACGCTGTTGTGGCCCGTAATGGAAGCGTACATCGTTTTTATTCAATTCTTTAATCAATATCTTATACTCCGGATAACTCAATCCAAGAGGTTTTGCCAGCATTATATGTTTCCCGGCACGCGCAGCTTTGATGGCCATTTGAATATGCCAGTGATCAGGAGTGGTGATATGCACAGCATCAATTTCCTTATTCTGTAAAAGCTCTTCATAATCAGAATAAACCAAACATGGATCGGACTTAACCTTGTTCTCTTTATAGAAATTGTTAATGTATTCGGCAGCTTTTTCCCGTTTGTCTCTAAACACATCACATACGGCAATATTGTTCGCTTCCCTGAGAGGAAGAAAATAATTCAGCAGTTCCGTCGTTCCCCTTGAACCGACTCCAATATGACCGATTAAAATCCGGTCGTTGGCGCCTTTGGCACATGAGGATAAAATAGTTGGAACGACAATAGCACCCGAAATCCCTATGGATGCATTTCTGATAAAATGTCTTCTTGAAAAATTTTGGTTCATATTCTTTAAATTTTAATTTATTGATATTTAAAAATCCAAATTGAATTTTTTGAACCGGAATTCATCCGATATTTGAACAAAGGCTATTTAATCGTGGCCAATTTGGTTTAACTCCAGTCAAAAATATTTTTCACCCTTTGTCTTTAGGGCATAAAATGCCCTCTGTTTTTCCTTTTTTGAGCTAATAGAACGTACCTCGCCCATAAATCCCCGGGTTTATCATAATATCTTCCTTTCTTTGTTTTTATGCTGCCCGATGAGCCTATCAAGCTCTTCCCAGTCGGCTTTGTAAAAATGATGTTTCCCGATTCTCGGGACAAGCTATATAATTAAATATTACTTGTATTCCTTAGTTGCAGCTAATAATTGTATTCCGGACAAATTTTGCTGTAACTCCATTTCTCGCGCATCTCCCTTTTTCTCAATTTCTCGGCTTCAAGGTTGTTAACAAAAATTTCAGCCTGAGGATTCCATTCTAACTTATGGTTGAGTTTTAAAGCAATATTTCCAAAATGTAAAAGCGAACTGGTCCGATGACCAGATTCGGCGCTGTAAATTGCTGTTCTTCCGTCCTTTATGCTTTGAAGAAAATCAATAAATTCATCATTTGCTGTAGGTAAGGAGATTTTCTTCTCCGTTAAATCCAAAATCTTCTCGTTGCTGGCAACAGGTTTTCTATTCCAGCCAACCGTTTCAACCCAGGCTTCTTCGCCTTCAAGCCGGATTGAAGCGTTACCACTTTTAACCCTCATGGTAACATTATTGGCATATTTATAGTGTAAATCAAAATTATAAGCAGTGTTGAAAATGCCATCATTATAATAAAGTGTCTCCCCAACAGGTGATACCTCAGTCGGCCCCGAAAGTTCATTCCCTGTAACTAATTGTGCTGTATCGCAATAGTGTGCACCCCAGTCTGTAAGTAAACCACCTGAATAGGCATCATACCATCTGAAATGGTAAAAAGTACGTGAATAGATAAACGGAATTTCCGGTGCCGGACCAAGCCATAAATCATAGTCAAGATCTTTTGGTGGGGTCATTACTTCAAGACCTTCTTTGGGCAATTGCGTCACAGGAAGCGAAATTTCAATATGTTTCAAAGCTCCCAACCTTCCATTTAAAGCTACTTCAGCCATTTGGTGATAAGGAGACAAAAACCGGTCTTCAATTGAAACCTGATAAACGACCCCTGTCTTTTTGATAACGTTGCACAATAAACGACCCTCATCGATTGTCAATGTTGGTTTTTCGCAACAAACATGTTTCCCTTTTAAGGCCGCCATAATGGTGATAGGGACATGCCAATGGTCCGGGGTTGAGATTTGAACGGCATCGATTGTTTTGTCTTCCAGAAGTTCCCTGAAATCCTGATATATAGCACAATCTTTTGATTTATACGTATTATTGACCAAGTTCATTGCACTTGTTGCCCTTACCATACTAACATCACAAACGGCAACAACGCGGCACAATTCAGGGTATTTAAGATAATGTCTTAAATTACGCTCAACCCCTTGAGATCCAACGCCAATCATCCCAATAGTTATCAGATCATTCGGATGTTTTCTGCCACATCCGAAATTCAATGGCACAATTGACGCACCCGTAACTGCAATACCAGAATTTCTGAGAAATGTCCTTCTGTTCATGTTTATTCAATGTTAATTTTAGGGAGGTTCTAAAAATTGATTTTTTTGAAAAACTTTAAAAATGGGGGCGGCATAATTTCCGACCTTGGTTGATTCAATCACAGCTCGATTAATTTGATCGAAAAATCGCTAGAAGGAATTGCTCCAAGATTCTGAAAATGTGTGCCGTTTGATTATTTATTAGGTTTCCACTTATTTTATTGTATTGATATTCAGATTATTTCATTATCTCATCAATTGTTCGTACCTAAAAATATTGTAAGTCAAATTCATTAGGCCAATTATCGCAGTGGCTCGGGGCATCCCAACTGACCAGATATACATACCGTTCATACTCCGCTCCATAAATCCAAAGATGTGTTCAACACGTACCCTTGTCTTTGATTTCAAATTATTGTTTGCTATTTGCTCTTCTGTTAGTGGTTTGTTTTTGTAACCTTTTTCGTGAATCTTGTTTATCATACCGTGTTCTGAAACAGTATTTTCCAGCTCTTATCCGGTATATGCACTATCAGCAAAAAGCTCCTGACCCTCGTCCTTTTCAATTAGCAATGAGTCCAATACTTGTGAATCATGTACGGAAGCATCTGTCACATAGTATGTTCCAATAATTTTGCTTTTAGCATCAACCTTAACATGGTTTTTGTATCCGTAGAATGTATCGCCGTTCTTCTTGGTCCAGCGGGCATCAATATCTTTATGGCACTTCTTATTGGGCTGGTCTTTCCAAAGGTCATCGCCACAATCGTCCTTGATTATCTTGTTTTCTTCCCGGGTATTGCGCTGGCGGGGAATCTCGGTAAAACTGGCATCAATGATCTGGCCTTCATTGAACATCAATCCCTTTTGTTGCAGATGAAAGACAAACAGCTCAAATAAATCTTCTACAGTGCCTGACTGGGTAAGCCGCTCACGAAATGACCAAACTGTCTTTTCGTCCGGAACTTTATCGCCAGTCTCAAGCCCTAAGAATTTTTTGAAGCTCGTCCGATCAACGATTTGATATTCAACCTGTCTGTCACCAAGGTTGTAATAGCGCTGAAGTATCAGGATTTAAACATCATCAAAACATCAAATGGTTTGGCTCCTGCATTGGTCTTCTTTGACGTATTCAGAAGTCTGGCTTCAAGGGTTGATCTAAACATTTCAAAATCAATTACTTTACTGATTGATTCCAGCAGATTACCCATGGTAGTAAGGTGTGCGGTTGAAAAATGTTCATCGAACAAACCCTTTTTACCCTGTGATTTATACATCTTGCCCATAGAATAGCTAACTTTGTTTTCTGTATTGCTAAGATAGCATTATATATCTGAATATCAAAATATTAATTTATAGAACCTCCCTTATTTAAATGTTACCAACCGGGATTTTGTTTCAGATTTGTGTTCTCCTGAATCTCAACTTCCGGTATTGCCCATAGATAATCACGGTTAATATTGAAAGCCCTTTTATCAATTGCCACTCCCTGATAATTATATATGACTCCATTATTGACAACTTCCGCGATCTTCCATCGTTTAATGTCCATATAATAATGACCTTCCATTGCCAGTTCTATCCGCCTCTCCAACCTTATAGTTTCCCTCATCTTTTCTTTGGTCAAGCCTGACAGTAATTCGGGCATGTTTACAGTTGGTCTCGTCCTGATCTTGTTGAGTGCCCAGTATACTTCAGAATTTGGAGCAGGATTGGATTCATTTAATGCTTCAGCATAAGTTACCAAAACCTCACCATATCTGATTACAATTGGATTCACTTCTGAGTTGCCGACTGTTACTGATATTTTTGTATTGTCGCTGAAAGTGGTAAGTTTTTTGCTCCCAAAACCGGTAGTTACAACATCTGAAAGCGTCGTAATTTTGCCGTTATAGGGGTATCCTATGCAAACAACAGTTTGAAGCAATCGCGGATCCCTGTTTTCGTAAGGTTTAGCTGGATTATATAAAGGCGATTCATTTATAGGTTTACCATCTGTCATTAAATACGCATCGACCAGGCTTTTCAATGGAGCGGGACGGTTGAGAGTTGCTATTGCATTGTCCAAATCATGTTTACGATACGGGGCTGTGTACTGGATGTCAAAAATAATCTCTTTGTTGTTTTCGTTATTCAGCAAGTACATCCCCCTGTAATCAGGGAATAAATCGAAAACACCCAGATCTATTACTGCCTTGGCGGCTACTGCAGCTTCAGCCCATCTTTCATTATACAAAAGCATCCTGGCTTTCAGTGCAAGAGCGGCCCCTTTTGTTGCTCTACCTTTATTCAGTGTACCGGCATAACTGGATGGAAGGAAGGTGGCTGCCTGGTCTAAATCAGCAATGATTTGAACTAACACCTCTGTAGCTGAGTTTCGCGGAAGTTGTCCCTGAGTATCATTATCCGGAGTGTGTATAATGAGTGGACAT
Source organism: Tangfeifania diversioriginum (assembly GCA_945873105.1). Classification (GTDB taxonomy): domain Bacteria; phylum Bacteroidota; class Bacteroidia; order Bacteroidales; family Prolixibacteraceae; genus CAINVV01. Next base: position 15,209 of record CAMCBW010000015.1, on the reverse strand, counting down.
CCTCCAAAATGATTCATCAGGTAGGAGTAGTTCAACGCCCTGAGGAAAAGCGTTTCACCCTTCATCTGATTCTTTTTGGCCTCAGTAAAAGTAGCCTTTTCCAAATTGTCGAGTAAAGTATTGCATCTTCCTATCCCCTGGTAGGAATTTTTCCAAAATAAAGAAAAAAGGGCTGTAGTCGAAAATGCAGAACCTTTAGCGATTCCGTCGGTCCCATTGGTTTCATTATAGGCCTTGGAATTTGGGGTGATCATTTCAGTTTCACCATTAAAGAAGACAAGTGAGTTATAAAAATTATTGTAACAGCCAGTAAGCGCCGCATTGTATTGTTCTTCATCAGCCCAGAAAGTAGCTGTACTGTATTTGTCCGATGGGTTCACTTCCAACATTGAATCACATGAAATCAATCCGACAATAAATAGGAATAAATATATTTTTTTCATGATTTATTTAGTTTAAAATGAAACATTTAGCCCAGCAGTATAAGTTTTCACAGATGGGTATTCGAAATAATCTCCTTGTTTAATATTCCTTTCCGGATCAAAATCTTTCATTTTCGAAATTGTAAATATATTTTGTCCATTTACAAAAAGCAGCAGGTTTTTTATACCAATCTTCGAAATAAAGGTTTTAGGCACATCATAAGAGAACTGGAGATTTTTCAGCCTCAAGAATGATGCATCCAGCAGCCAAAAATCAGATAACATAAAATTGTCATTTTGAGAATCCTCATATGTGGTCATTATAGGCAATTTCGCATCCGGGCGCTCGGGTGTCCATGAATCGTTCACCCAATCCTTAGTAACAGAAGTACCAAACCAGAAAGGGGTGGCCACCATTCCTTCAGGATATGTTTTGATCCCTTGTACACCCTGGATAAAAGCAGTCACCGCCCAATTTTTATACGATAGGTTGAAAGTCAAATCATAATTGTATTTGGGAATAACTCCGCCGGTAATCACCCGATCATTCTGATTAATAACTTTATCACCGTTTTGGTCTTTGTATTTCAGATACCCGGGTTTGGTGGTAATATTCTGAAATGGGCTGGAAGCTATCTCTTCTTTTGACTGAAAAATTCCAATTGCATCAAGCAAATAATAAGAGTCGATTGAGTAATCTTCTTTCGTGATATATTTACCATTATAAATGACCTGATCATCTAGCTCTTTTACCTGGTTGGTATTGTAATTCACACCTGCATCCACTTTATATTTGAACGACCCTATATTATTTTGATATCCCACACTGAGCTCATAACCTTTATTGTCAACAGTCCCGATGTTCATTATCGGACCCGCCAGATTCCCTATCTGGGAAGGGAGGTTAACCTGGCGTAAAATGTTAGTGGTCTGTTTGTCATAGACTTCAAAATTGAAATTTAACCTGTTATTGAAAAAATTTGCATCAAGACCGAGGTTGGCAATTGTTGTTGTTTCCCATGTGATGTTTGGATCATTGTATGAACTTATCGCAACACCAGGATTTACTACTCCCCCGAACAGGTACTCTTTATTGAAGTCCATCATGTTCACATATTTGAAGTCGCCTATCTGTTCATTTCCCAGCCCCCCGTAAGAAGCTCTTAGTTTAAGTAAAGAAATCCATTTCTGATCTTTCATGAAACCTTCTTGATCCATCCTCCATCCAGCTGAAAATGAAGGGAAGAATCCCCAGCGATTCCCTTCTGCAAATTTTGAAGAACCATCATAACGAAAATTGGCCTCAAACAAATATTTCTGCAAAAAATCGTAATTAATCCTTCCAAAATATCCAATGAGATAATTGGCTGCGGAGCTGCCGGAAACACTTGGATTAGTCGATCCTGCATTAAGTTCGTGGAGAGAGTTCCCTAGAAAACCTTCGATAGTACCACTGAAATAGCGTGTTGAAAAACTCTCATAACTGCCTCCTAGCAAAGCTTTAAAATTATGTTTTTCTGCAAATGTTTTATTCCACGACAATGTGTTAAATAATGTGATATTCAGATTATTGTCATCCTGGTTGGTCACATGTCTGTTCTTGTTTGACGTAGTAAAATCCACTCGCGAAGCCTCCAGCGTCTTTACCTGGTACATGTAAATATCCGGAACAAACTGCTCTTGAAATCCATCATATTTATTCGCACCTGCTTTTGCTAAATAGTTAATGCCATAAGGAAGCTTAATTTCCGTGTAAATACTCATCAGCATTCTGTTGGTTTTGTTATTCAGGTATCCTTCCTTTGCCCATACAAGTGGATGCCTATATACATTATGTCCGGGCGTTCTTACCCACACATTTGCATAACGTCCATCTTCCAAGTAAGTAGGGTGAAACCCCTGTGCTTTAAAAACTATTGACATCATTTGAGCAGCAGTCGTTGCCGGTTCATGGATATATCGGTACATGGTTGAAAAATCTGACCCAATCTTGATCCAATCCCTCAACTGAAAATTCACGTTTGACCTTACTGACAGCTGATTGCTGCTGGAACCCATTAATACCCCATCCTGATTCTGATAACCAACCGACAAAGTATAACTGACTTTATCCTTGCCTCCTGAAAAGCGCAAATTGTGTTCCTGAATCGGTGCATCGTTGAACATAATATCCAACCAATCGTTTGAAGGATACACATACGGATTGGTCAGACGCCCTTTTTCATATTCTGTAATAGTTGCATCTGTATAATCTACAACTAATCTTCCAGCGTTTTTTTGAGCCTGGTTTCTCAATTTCATATATTCAACCGGGTCTTTAACCAGATTAGGAAGGTAATTCACCCTTTGGAATCCCATATAATTGCTGTACTCGATTTTTAATACATTCTGAGACCCCTGTTTGGTAGTTACCAGAATGACGCCGTTTGCAGCCCTATTCCCATAAATGGATGCTGATGCAGCATCCTTTAATACAGAAATGCTTTCAATGTCATTGGGATTTACAGCCGACAGCGGAAACTCAATACCATCCACAAGGACTAACGGATCATTGTTGTTTAGGGTCCCCTGTCCACGTACACGTATAGTCGCAGCATCTTTCCCCGGTTGGCCACCAGCTTGGTTTACATATACTCCGGAAACCCCTTGCAACGCTTGTGTCGAATTAGTAATTGGGCGGTTCTCAACTTCTTTCAGGTTTACAGTTGAAATCGCTCCTGTGAGATTTACTTTTTTCGCAGTACCATAGCCAACAGCAACTACTTCGCCTATTCCTATATATTCCTCTTCTAAAATAACCTTTAGAGTTGTCTTTCCTCCTACCGCAACCTCTATCCCTTTCATCCCAACAAATGAAAATTGCAAAGTTGCATTTTCAGGAACATTGGCCAACGAAAATAGTCCATCATTGTCAGTTATCACCCCATTGGCGGTTCCTTTCACCACAACCGAAACCCCAGGTAGAGTAGCTCCTGAAGCGTCAGTGACTTTCCCCGATACTTTTTTACCAATCAGCTGTGATTCAGAAATGTTTGAAGGAGCCAGAATGATCTTACGGTCTGTAATAATGTACTCTATATCAGTTCCAATAAATAGTATTTTTAGGATTTCATCAATCTGCTCATCCTTGGCCTCTATGGAGACCTTGCGGTTGGCATCAATCAGCTTTTCGTTGTAGAGAAAGAAAAACTCGCTCTTGTTTTCAATCTGATCAAGCACTTTTGCCAATTGAGTATTGGTAAAGCTGACCGAAAGTCTGGTTTTCTGGGCATAGGCATCGTTTGCATGGGTTTGCAGAAAACCGACGAGCAAAAGAACAAGAGCAATGCGCATAATGAGTAGTGTTTTTTTCAGGGATAGGCAGAGCTCTCCCCAGTCTGAATAATTTTTTTTCATACCTTTGACATGTTTGTTTATAAAAGATTCCTAAATGGATGATTTTGAAAGGAAACCGTTGGCGCGGTTTCCTTTTTTTTGATGTTTGGTTTAGCCTGATCGGTTTATCTCATATTTTATATTTTAGGGTTATTGCTTTTCCTGCCAACTCTTTTGTACAACGAAACAACCACTTTCCCGATGGTTCCATCCGGTTTCGTGACACGCGGCGCTATTTTGTAATCGATGGGTGAAGTTAAGCTAAGCAGCCGCATCACCTCTTCGAGCGAGTCATCCTCGAAAGTGGCCCGGAAAGAGTAGTTTTCAAGGTCTTTGTCGGCCAGCACCACCTTTACATTGTACCAGCGTTCGATCCTCCTGGCCACTTCGGCCATGTTGTCGCCCCTGAATACCAGTTTGCCCTCCGTCCAGGCTTCGTATTTGGATGGATCGGTAGCAGATACTTCCACTTTCCCGTTGCTGCAGACCAGCTTTTGAGAAGGAGCCATGGTTATCTTTTCTGCCGAATTATTCTGGTAGAATTCCACCTTCCCCTGCTGAAGTACCACTTCTATGTATTGAGCATCCTGGTAAGCACTTACGTTAAAACTGGTGCCCAGAACCTTAACTTTTGATTTACCGGCACTGATTTCAAAAGGATGTTGCTGGTCGGGCGTTACATCGAACCATGCTTCTCCATTGAGTGCCACATTTCTATTGCTGTTGAAAGGGAAGGAATGGGTCAGGCTGGAGCCACTGTTGAGCCAGCCTTTGGTACCATCTGGCAGATTGAAGGAGACCCGGGATCCCATTGGTGCATGGATCACCGAGCTAACCGACTGCTCGATTGTTTTTTCCGGTGATTGCATCAAATATCCGATCGTCAGACCGCCTGCAAGGAGCAAAGGAAGGAAAAGTGTTGCCGCTACCCTGCTAAAGGTACGAACGATGCGGTAGGCCAAAAGTTTTCGTTTTTGATCTTCCTTGTTTCTGATCAGGTGATGGACACGGTCTAGCAGGCCATTAAGGATTTCATCGGAGGGAATATCCTTCTGGGGATCTCCCTCCCAATCCGCTTTGAGCTGGTTGCGTAACCCATCATTCTCCGCTCCATGCGAAAAAAGGGATTCAACGAATGCCATTTCCTTGGCATCAGCGGTACCGCTGATGTATTTTTCGATTTGATCTATTTCTGTGTGATTCAGCATGTTTTGTTTTTTGTGACGGAAGTGGAATTTGATCCTATTCCTCCTTCTGTCATATTATACAATCAGTGGGATACAATCTCATACTCAAATCTGTCATTTTTTTGAACATGATTCTTCCTGTTAAAAGTTATCAAATTCAAAACCTTAATTTTCTAATTTAACCTTAGTAGAAAGGAAGCCCCTTAAGAATCACAACCTTATTACCTTATTTTTAAAAAGATGTTATAAATAGATGTAGATACCAATAAATGAAAGTTTTAGAATAAGGTAATAAGGTTATTTCAAAATTATCAATCAATTTCTACTAAGGTTAAATCAGAAAATAAGGTTTTTCTATTCGATGTTTTGTGGGCTACAATTTGAGTGAATGAAAATAAAATCTACATTTTAACCTTCTCCAATTTGGTATAAAATTGTAATATAGGCAAATAAGGGTGTGAAATATTTTACGACAAAAAGAGCGAGAACAGCAGCAACAATGAAAAATTTTTGTCCTGCAAATGGGTCCGGATAAATTTCAGGGATTCCGAGATGTAATTGTCAACTGTTCCGGAGGAGATACCAAGTTCAGTGGCAATTTCCTTGTTCGTTTTTCCCTCCTGCCTGCTTTTCAGGAAAATGGTGCGTTGCCGTTCCGGGAGTTTGGCAATAATCTCTTGGAGTTGCTCCAAAGTGGAATGGTAATTGATCAGTTCTTCGGTATCGCTGGAGGCATTGGAATTCTCGAGCTGTTGCACCCCTATAAACTTTTGCAGGTGGACTCTTCGCCTGAAACTGTTGCAGATTTCGTTGTAGGCGATGGTGAAAAGGTAGGATTTGAAGGAAGATTCTTTGCGGAGGGTTTTGTGGTTTTCCCATACCTTGAGAAAGACCGACTGAACCAGCTCTTCCGTTTCAGCTTTTGATTTGAGGTATTTGAACGCAAACCCATAGAGCTTCCCGGCATATTTGGCATATACCAGGTCGAAAGCCTCTACCTCCCCTTTCTGGAGCTTTGGCACCAATTCAATATCCTCCGGAAATATTCTCAAAGAGTGTTTGTTGTTGTTAGTTCAAGACAAATATAGCTTATTACCCATGAATGTCTATTTTTGAAGGCGAATATTAAAATGTAAAAACTCCTTTCGCAAATTAAGTAAGGAGAACAATATAAAGTTATAGGTTTTCAGTCGTTCTCTTGAGCCTTACCAGTTTGTTTTCGCGCAAAGCACGCCAAGTTCGCAAAGAAAAAAGATCGACACTACTATTTGAACATTACTAAAATGCACATTGACATCATATTTCAACAGATCCTCATCCTCTCCATTCTTATTTTCATTGGCATTGCCGGAGCCAAATTGGAGGTAATTTCGGCAGCGGGAAAGGATAGCCTGGCAAAATTGATTTTTAACATCACCCTGCCATTGATGCTGCTCACCAATTTTAGCAGAATCAGCATTACACCAAGATTACTCACCAACAGCTTGCATATACTTTTACTGACCTTTCTTGCCCTGGCATTCATGCTTTTGATTAGCTGGTTTATCTCAAAGGCATTCCGGATGCCCAGGGGAGAAGCATCCATATTCAAAACACACTGCGTATTTGGCAACATTGTTTACCTTGGATTTCCGCTCATTGCGGCCTTGTACGGAGAGGAAGGACTGCTCTATGCCGGAATGTTCCAACTTGTTACCAATATGATGATCTGGACGATTGGGGTAGTGATCCTCAACCAGGGAAAGAATCTGTCCATCTTGCAGAATGTCAGGCATATCCTAAATCCCAACTCCTTTGCAGTGGTCATCGGATTTGTCATGTTCCTCTTTTCGGTGAAACTCCCCCATGTATTGTTGCAATCATTTGGCGGCCTGGGGGATTCTACGGCTTATCTTTCCATGGTATACATTGGTGCCATGATGTACTATTCAAGCCTGAAGGGTTTCCTGAACAGGCGGGAAGTCTATATTTTTACACTTAGCAAACTGTTCATCCTGCCGGTTATGCTAATATTTGTATTGTCAAAGGCAATTGATTTTATCCCTGGAGGTTTGGACAGAATTGTAATAGGGGTGCTGGTATTGCTGGTGGCTATGCCCGGGATGGCCAATGTGGTAATAATGGCCAAAATATTTGGTGCGGACGACAAGCTGGCCACTGCAAATGTTGCTGTGTCAACTGTTGTCAGCCTCATTTCTTTGCCCATCGTTTTACTGATGATCGAACTCCTTGTTTGAGAAATTTCAGTTAAAGCCTGTTGGTCAAAATCTCCTTCAACTCTGACCAGGTAAGCTTTACCGGATTGTTTTTGTTCGATGTTTGTTTAGCCAGCGCCTCCAGATCAGCATTGGTTAGCCCAAATTCTGAAAGCCGTGGAATGCCGAGTTCCTCTGTCATTTGAAACAAGGAATTGATCAATGAACTGGCAAAATAGCTATCTGAACCACGCTTCTTTGTCGAAAGTATCCGGCCAACTGTAGCATATTTTGCCAGGAAATACTTTTCCTTCCCTGAATCGGTGAGCTTTTGAAGGGTGATACGGTTTGCTTCAGCCATCAATGTACCACAAACCACTCCATGCGGAATGGTAAATTTTGAGCCGATGGAGGAGGCAAATCCATGCACTGTTCCCAAACCTGCATTTGCCAGGGTGATTCCCGAAAGCCAGGCGGCATAGGCCATTTTTGACCTGTTCTGAACATTGCCGGGATCATTTTTAACCAATGGAATTAATGATTGATGGATGAAATTTATTCCATCCAAAGCCATGGAATCAGTCATCGGATTTGCTTCGGTCGACAGATAGGATTCAAGCAGCTGGGTAAAGGCATCCATGCCACTATAGGCTGTTTGCCCAACCGGACAGTTGAGTTGCAGTTCCGGGTCGATCAGTGCCAGATCCGGGATGTAATTGGAATGTCGCAGCGAGCTTTTAAAACCATTTGCACCAATTTCGGTAATCACTGCATTTTTGGTAGCCTCGCTGCCTGTTCCGGAAGTTGTTGGAATGGCAATGAAGGGGATCTTTGTTCCCGGTGGTGGTTGTGTCCCTACTCCCTCCAGATAGGCTACAATTTTTTCAGGACTGACCAACATGGCAGAGATGGCCTTACCTGCATCCATCACACTACCGCCACCGATGGCTACCACCACATCGGGCAATGATTTTTTGAACTGCTGTACGGCAAAATCTATATCGGCAGGAGAAGGTTCGTGATGGATTTGATATACTTCCCATTGAAAACCTTTTTGCTGGAGATTTCCTAATAAAAAATCCGCCCGGGAAGATTCCAGAAATGAATGCTGCCCGGTTATGATGAGCAAATTTTTCCCATACCGATGAACGAAACCCGGAAGTTCCGACAATTTTCCCGGTCCAAAAACCAATTCAGGAATACGTGCCAACGAGAAGCTTTTCATTTAATAGATATTCTCAATATGCCAAAATATTGTATTTGTCTGCTTTTCGAGGTTGCTCCATAAAGGATGCTACCGTATCGCGCCACTTCAAATAATGAGCCGTTTCTTTGTGGGCGGAGGCTGATAATTCATCCACATAAGCCTCATAGAGCAAAAATTTGCATGGATTTGTTGGGTCCTGACAAACATCGAAACGAATATTGCCCTTTTCCTTGCTGGAATGCAGCTGATTTTCCATGCATGCCGCTATGAATTCCCTTACATTGTCAGGCTTTACCCAAACATGAACACAGGTTGTTAGTGCCATGAGTATAGATATTAGATAGAGGCTAAAATAAGCATTTAGGTTCAGGAAAGCGTCTGTTTACCAATAATCTTGTAACCGATGGGTTTGCGAGGTGGATTGTTCTCTTGTTTGGTGATTAGTTCTTCCAGGTAGCTGAATACAAGTTCTATGTTTTTGTCCTGATTTTGAAGCTTTTTCTTAATGGTTTCAATTTCCAATTTGAGGCTCAAGGTATCTGTCAAGGCTTGTTTGAGCCGAACGAATATTTCTATAATTTTTATGCTTATTTGTACAGCCATTTTGCTATTCAAAACATTTGCCAATTGTAATACTCCATATTCAGTAAAAACATACGGTAAAGATCCTCCTAAAGATTGCTTCGATGGTGTCGCATTTTGCGACACCATGATTCCAACTTCAGATTCGTTTAGCTGAAACATGAAATGCGGTGGAAACTTATCCGGATTTCTTCTAACCTGTTCCCTTAACCGTCTCGCTTTGACCGAAAACAATAAAGCCAAATCCCTGTCCAACATTACTTTCTGATCACGGATCAGATAAATCTTGTCCATGATGCGTTCATCCGGCACTAAAACACTGCAATTCTCAACTGACATCTTAAACAGATTTTTTGATAATACCATTTACTTATATCCAATTCGTTTGCGGGGTGGATTGTTCTCTTGCTTGGTGATCAGTTCATCCAGGTAACTGAAAACCAGTTCGATATTTTTGTCCTGGTTTTGAAGCTTTTTCCGAATCTCTTCGATTTCAAGTTTCAAGCATAAAGTGTCTGTAAACACTGCTCTTAATTTGGAGAAAATCCGCATGATCTGAATGTTGACACTTATTGCCCTATCACTCTTCAATATTCCTGACAACATCGCAACACCCTGTTCAGTAAAAGCATATGGCAAAAACCTGTTGCCACCCCAACTTGATCTTCCAAATTGGAATATCAAGATCTCAAACTCTTTTTCAGAGAGTTGAAACATAAAATCTTTGGGGAACCTTTTCAAATTTCTCTCCACTGCCTTGTTTAGATTCCCGGTTGTAACCTGATACAATTCTGCAAGATCTTTGTCTAGCATGACCTTTGTTTCCCTGATGAAGTATATCTTGCTATTGATGATGTCATCGGGAATTAGCACTGCCGCGATTTCTTCTGACATAGGGCAATTAATTTATATAGCTTGGAGATCATTTGTATCCTATTCGTTTGCGGGGAGCATTGCTACCCACTGTTCCGTAAAGACCATTGGCAAATAACGGACTCCTCCCCAACTTGAGGTCACAAATTGTGACCTCAAGATAGAGAATTCATTGTCCGTCAATTCAAACATAAAATCAACGGGGAATCGATCTGAATTTCTACGGACTTGTTGTTTCAATACTTTGGTTTCAACTCCATTAAGTTCTGCCAAGTCACTATCAATCATTACTTTTTGATCTCTTGTCAGGTAAATTTTGCTCATGACTCGCTCATCAGGCACCAAAACATTGCAATTTTCAACTGACATCGCAAACTGATTATGGGTAATAACAATATGATTTCTCTATTGTAAGTTACAACATTCCAGCCAAATAAACGAATCAGGAGCACATAATATTGCACTCCTGGTTCATGTATGTGTGATTCGAATTAGCTTCGCTAAAAGAGCCAGGCTCCTCCCCCATCGATCGTGGTAATTTTCCCCACCTTGTCGTATTCCAGCTGTACCACCTTCAGGCTGCGCAGCCAGGTTTTGCCGCCAGAGGGTACGCTGTCATGGAAAAACAGGTACCACTTTCCTTGAAACTCGACGATGGAATGGTGCGTGGTCCAGCCAATTACAGGGGTCAGGATGACTCCCTGGTAGGTGAAAGGGCCATAGGGGTTATCCCCTGTAGCGTAGCACAAAAGATGGGTGTCTCCGGTTGAGTAGGAGAAATAGTATTGACCCATGTACCGGTGCATCCAGGAGGCTTCGAAGAAACGGCGGTCGGTTTGCCCCGCTTTCATTGGCGTTCCATCCTGATCCAGGATGGTGACGGGCCTTGGTTCCTCGGCAAACCCCAGCATATCCTCCGACAGGCGGACCACCCGGGAAGGCAGTGCCGGTTCATCGCCTGAAGGCAAACAGGCACACTCCATCGCCTTGTTCTCCCTGTAGCGTTGCAGCTGTCCGCCCCACAAACCACCGAAGTACAGATAGTGGGTGCCATCGGTATCCTCGAAAACAGCAGGATCTATGCTGTAACTTCCCCTGATCGGATCTGGTTGGGGAATGAATGGTCCGGCAGGATTATCGGCAATTGCTACGCCCAGTCGGAAAATATCGGTCTTGTCCTTCAACGGGTAGTACATGTAGTATGTTCCTTTTTTGCAGGCTACATCGCAATCCCACAACTGGCGACCGGCCCATGGAATGTCGCTGACTTTTAGTACCACCCCGTGATCCGTCAGCGGTTCGTTTTCAATGTCTGAAGTGGAGAAAACATGGTAGTCGTTCATGTCGAAATGATCGCCGTTGTCATTCTCAGGGATCCCGGATTCGCGATCGTGGGAAGGGTAGATGTATAGCTTTCCTTCGAAAATGTGGACAGAAGGATCGGCCATAAAAAGGTGATCTACCAGGTATTTGGGCTCTTTCATTTCGCTGGTTTGTAGGTTTCAGCCATCCTGATCATCTCCTCCAAGACAGGTTTGCGTTGGTTGATGCGGTCGTAGAGTACGGGATAATCCTTCCTGCCCCTGATCGGGAAGTTGTTCAGCCAGGTAGTATTGTCGGTCAGTCCCCAGACGGTAACGCGGTCGATCACCTCACTGTATTTTAGGAAGAGTCCGAACATGTCCAGCATGCGTTGATTCCATTTTTGCTGGACATCCTCCGGCACTGCTTCCCGGTAGGGATCCATCTCTTTGGTATAGCTGAAATTCCTGGAGATTTCGGCCCCCTCAAATGGACTTGGGAGAATAGACATGTCCCATTCTGTGATCAAAATTTTAACGCCGGCAGCCTTGAGTTTCTTCAGGCTGGTCTCCGTTGCCTCCAGCGAAGGAGATTTCATGTGCATGTGTGCCTGTGATCCGATCGCATCGATCCTGCAACCTTCTGCCCTGAGTTCCTTGACCAATGCAACAATTGCATCGCATTTGGCTGGTCTTTCCACGTTGTAATCGTTGTAATAGAGCTCTGCACCGGGATCCGCTTCGTGGGCAAACTGGAAGGCATATTTGATGAAATCCTTGCCCAGGATCTGGAAGAATTTACTTTTCCGGTAGCTGCCATTGTCTTCGAAGGCTTCGTTGACCACATCCCATCCTTTTATCCGGCCTTTGTAACGGCCAACGACAGTTGAAATGTGCTGACGCATGCGCTCCTTCAGCACTTCGGGTGCCACCTCTTTTCCGCTTTCATCGGTAAAAAACCATTTACCGATTTGAGAATGCCAGATCAGACAATGGCCGGTTACCACCTGGTTGTTCTTTTCTCCGAAAGCAACCAGCTGGTCCGCATCCTCCCAGTCGAAGCGGTTCTCTTCAGGGTGGATGGGCTCTGGTTTCATGCAGTTTTCACCCACAATGGCACTGAATTCTTTGGCTATCAGTTCACTTTCGGCAGGAACAGCGCCCTTAATTTGACGGCTGTTGACGGCTACTCCAAACAGAAACTTATCTTTGGTGGCTTCACCCAATGTCTTTTGGGCCGTGGTTTGCAGAGTTGCCAGACAAACCAGCATGGTAATTGCGGAAATAGATTTAATGCTCATATACTTCATTGTTAGATTATTGTTTGTTCCCTTCCCTTCTTGTTCTCAATTCTGCTTCTATTCTTACCTCCATCTTTTTGTCAATGACATAGAAGAAAAGCAATCCCACCCCTATCAGGAAAGGAATGGATGGATAGAGGCTCACCAGCATTCTGGAACCTTCGGCGACAGAAGGAGGTTGAATGATCTCCTGTCCTGCCACAGCACTCTCTTTCGCAATGTATCCGTACATGCTTAATATCCAGGACACCAAAGCACCACCAATGGAGAGTCCCGCCTTAAGTCCCACCATCATGGCGGAAAAAATGATCGCGGTAGCCCTGCGGTTGGTTTTCATTTCTGAGTAATCCGCCACATCGGCGATCATGGCCCACAGAATGGGAATGGTGATTCCATACGTCAGGCCGTGCAGGATCTGCGAAGCGAACATCAGCGACACATTTTCCGGTTTGAAAAAGATGAAGACCAGGATAAATATGGTCGCCGCCAGAATACCATACTTGAAAACATCCCGCTTCCCATATTTATCTGCCAATTTCTTCGAAAATGAGATTCCGACTATCATAAAAATGATCCCTCCTGCGTTAAACAGGCCAAAACCTGCGGCTACAGGATCCGATCCAAAAAAGTTGATTCCTATACCTGCAAGGGCCGAAATAACGGGATTGATAAAATCTGCCAGTGCAGCCTTGTCCACATAGTTGTTAAAATAAAAGACATAGGAGCCCCCTTTCATGGCCAGGGTAATGAACAACAAAATGGTAAGTGTGAGCATGATGATCCAGGGCCTGTTTTTCACCAGGTCGGAAAGGTCATCCTTGATGGATGATTTCTGTTCCAACGTTGGAACGATGCGCTCCTTCGTGGTAAAAAAGGTGACCAGCAACATGATGGTACCCACAATGGCCATCCAGGTCATGACGGTCTCAATTCCTGCAGCTTTGTCTCCATGACCCGCAGAAATGATGATCGGCAACATGAAGACCTGCACAAAAAATTGGGCAAACATGACCGCCACGAAGCGGTAGGAGGAGATGCTGTTCCTTTCGCCCATATCGCCGGTGATCACCCCACTCAAAGCCGAATAGGGCAGGTTGCTGGAAGCATACAACAGCAGCAGGAGTGAATAGGTCACTGCCGCATAAATCAATTTCCCCTGGTAGGAAAAATTGGGGGTTGAAAAGGCCAGAAGCGCAACCACACCTAGCGGCACAGCAGAATAGAGGATCCAGGGTCTGAATTTTCCCCATTTGGAGATGGTCCTGTCGGCCAATACTCCCACCAATGGGTTGAAGACAAATGCTGCAGTCAGACCAACCGCCAACATGATGATGGAGGCATCGGTACTCTTGAGCCCATAAATATCGGTGTAGAAATAGGCCAGGTAGGTAATCAGTGTCTGGAAAACCAGGTTGGCAGCCAGATCACCCAGGCTGTAGCCGATTTTTTCGAAGGTCGAAATCCTTAAGGAGGCATTGCTCATAATTTTAGCTTGTTCTTGACTGGTAAATATTAGGTTGTCATTTTTTAATTTGAAGCGCCTTCAACTGATTCAAAATTTATGGTGAATAACAATTGGCCGAGGTTTATTCAAGTCTATACATTCAATTCTATTGGGATATCCGATCACTGAGATGAAAGAAGTCAAAATCTGCATATCCACCGGGATTCGTGGTTGAATAGTTGAACAGGCCAAAACGGTAACCCATAAAGTGCTCCATTAGGGTGTATTCCATTTTCAGTTGTTCGCCAATGGGATTCCATGTTTTACCGTCCAAACTGTAGAAGAAGTAGGCTATATCCACCTTATCGCGAAAATCACATTCAATTTTTAAGTCGATACTGTTTTGCGAAAGCGGCAGACTCTGCATCTCCACCGGCTTATTGGTTTCAGCACTTACCATAAAAATAAATTTCTCCCCATTCACGACTTTGACACCAACCTGTCCAAATTTGCGCTGCAAGGCGCACAGACCGGCAAAATCCCCCTCTTTCATACCTGATACTTCCATCCTGGCCGAACCTGAACAAACCGGACCAAACGTACGCTGTGTCAGTGTATTCCTTGATTTTAAGAACAATGTATCTATTCTTCCGGTTTTGAGACGCAAATACCCCTTTCTGTCTTTTACCGACCACAAACTGTTATCCGGATTGTGGTTCCACTGCCAAACCAGTGGCAGTGCCGGTTCGCCTTTTTTGCGACTGAACTCATCCGAATGGACGATTCCCGGAATCAAACCTTTGCTGACAGGCAGATCAAGCGTTTCGGGGACCTTTCCATCCACACCTAAGACTGGCCAACCATCTTCCCATTTAACGGGAACAAGGTAAGGAATCCTGCCTACCGAACCATAATCACGGAATAGGTAGGCAAACCAACGACCATCTGGTGTATCAATCAACCCACCCTGGGCAACGCCAAGATCTTGAAAAGCCATTCTGCCTTCCCAGGGACCCGTAATTTTATCGGCTCGATGAATTACCACCGTGCGCATTCCTCCACGAGGCCAGGCAATGTTGAACAGGTAGTATTTGCCGTTCACCTTGAAGAGTTGAGATCCTTCACCGAGTCCAACATTTTTTCCGACCGGTGCATTGGCATCTTCAATGAGAACTCTTTCCGTGCCTTCCTTTACACCTGTCAGGTCGTCCTTTAATTCAGCGATCCTTAATTTCCGAACACTCCAGATGATGTAGGTCTTGCCGTCATCATCAAAAAAAATGGAATGGTCGTGGTTGGCCGGAGCGAACGAAATGGTTTCC
>CAMCBW010000014.1 GCA_945873105.1 Tangfeifania diversioriginum | reverse complement strand
CGAATACCCCCCTTATTAAATTAGTTCTGCCCTTCGCCAAAAAAGAGGCAAAAATTGTTGAAAACCTGTTGAAAAGATTTGCTTTTTAAAAATATTAATTCTAACATTGTGCTTAGAACTGTTTTGTAAGCCCTTGTTGTAGAAGGGATTCTCGGTTCTCTAACCAGTGATGGGCCTGATTTTCAAAAATTATTATTTATTTTAAATTATTTTAATTTTTTTTTACAATCGAAGCAACCAAACCCGCCCAATGATCATCTAAGGAGTAAACGGTTTTGATTTTTTGTATTTTGTTTAGCTGGAGCAAGCAACTAATTTCTCTTCTTAATCATCTACCTAAAACAAAACCCCTGGTTATTTCCTTTTTGGTTCTTTAATTTGGACGATAAGGGTGAAAAAATTAGGAATTTTGGAATCTTTTGGATAATATTGTGGCGAATTTGTCGATCTTCTCTTTAACCGGAGGACGGTATTCGTTTCAAATTAATATCAATACGTTCTTATACAACACATTAACAAAATTAAAAATAAAAAATCGATTATTATTAACGATTGTTTATGAACACTAGAGATTATTTTTTATTAACAAAAACAACAAGAATTATGAAAACAGGGGGTACTATGAATTTCCTTAAAAGGGCAGGGGCTATCTTGATGGTCGTTGCTATCTTCGTTTCATCTTGCAACAAGTATGCGGATGATTTCGAACAACTCAACACCAAACTGGATGCATTGGCTTCTCAGGTTGCCGGTGTAACTCAGTTGACCACTGACATGACAGCTTTGAAAGCTCAGGTATCTGCGCTGCAAACTGCCGTTGCTGCATTGCCAACTGCTGCTGCACAAACAGCACAATTTGCTACACTTGCAGCTCAATTGACTGCCACTACAGTTAAGATCGATGCCATCACCACGACTTTGAATGCTGTTGCCGCTACCGGTACTGCTACCAAGGCTCAGGTTGACAAATTGGTTACCGACCTTACCGCATTGACTGCAAAGATTACTGCCGACAACAAAACTTTGATCGATGCTTCAGTGGCACAAGCTGCCCAACTGACTGCCCTCGGTACCAAAGTTTCCGGAATCGACACCAAAGTTGATGCTTTGACTGCTGCTCTTGCTGCTTTGGATGCAAAAACTGTTGCCCTTCAGGCTGCTGTTGTTGCTGTTCAGACAGGTGTTGACGCCAACGGAACTGCCATTGCAGGTCTTGCCGCTCAACTGACTGCCCAGGCTGCTGCTGTTCAAGCTGTTGCTGATCAAATCACTGCTCTTGCTACTGCTACTTCCAGCGCTGATGCTATTGCCGTTGCTACTGCCGCTACCAATGCTGCTGCTTCTGCTACTGCTTCTGCCGAAATTTTGGCCAAGATTGCTATGGTTGAAACTCAATTGGCTATGGTTGCCAAAACAGGCGATGCTAATGATACAGCTACTTCTTTGACCATCCAGGGTTTGCAACTGATGTTGAATGCACAGAAAGCTCAATTGGACATTATCGTAGCCAGCACAGCGATGTACAATGGCAACGTTAACCTTACCACTGATGCTGAAGTTGATTTCTACATGACCAAGCTTGCTGTTTTGGGTATTATCAATGGTAGTGTCAATGTTGACAAAACCAATGTTTCTGCTGGAAAACTTGCCAATTTTGACAAGATTACCGGTAAAATTACCGCTATTATCGGTGGTGCCGCTGGTACACTTACTGTTGGTAACATGAGAGTTGGTGATGCTATTGATTTCTCTCTTTTGACTTCAACTGGTGGTGCAGTTACTGTTACCGGTGCTGCAAAAGCTACCGGAGCTGACATCAAACTTCCAGTATTGTCACAAGTTGGCGGTACGCTTACTTTGGACTATGACGGACCTTATGCTTCTGCTAGCATCTCTAAAATCGGTGGTGACCTGAAGCTGGTTAACAAAGCAGTTGTTGCTAACACAACTCCACTTGGTACAACTACAATTGATATGCCTTTGGCAGTCGTTGCTACTGGTTTCAAATTGGGTGATGTAGCTGGTGTTGCTACTGGTATTGTTTCTTATCCTTTGGCTACCAAAGTTATTTTGGCTGGAGACATTATTTCTCTGACTGCTGCAAAAGCTACTGAAATCAAACTGGGTTCTGCCAAATATGCTGCCGGTTTGACTGTTTCTGGTTCTGCAACAGCTGCTTGTACGTTCGATATTTCTGCTGCAACTGACATTACTGGTGCTGGTTCAATCACAGGTTTCGGTGCTTCTACTGTTAATCTTGCTGGTCTGAAAACTTGTACTCTTGGCTTAACTGTTGTAACTGGTGCTACTGGCGCTGTGACACTGACTTCATTTAACGATCCTGCTGTAACTAGTAGTTTGACTGTTACTGGTCCTAAAGTACTTGAGCTTCCTGCAATGGAAAAAGGTGCTATCACTTCTACAACTGCTGAGACAGTAACTTTGGCAAAACATGACTGGGCTATTGTTCCTACTATTGGTGCGGTTAAGACATTGAGTGCTACCAATGTATTTGCTCCTGTTGTTCTTCCTGCAACTACTGTTACCGCCACCATTTCAGGTAAAGTTACTGCTGTTATTCCTGCTGTTACTACAGCCGCTTGTAGCGCTGGTGCAGGTAATGCTGCCCTTACTTCTGTTACCCTGGGTGGTACTTTAGCAACTGCTAATTTTACTGCAGTTCCAAATTTGGCTACTGTTGTTACTTCTGGCGTTGTGAATTCATTCACACTGAGCACTTGTCCTAAAGTTGCCGGTATGACATTGGCACACAAACATTACGAAGGTAGTACAGGTTCTGTTATGGTTGTAACTGGTAATGCTATTTTGACATCTCTGACAACTTCTTGCGATGAAATGGCTACCTTAACTGTAACTGGTAACCCACTGTTGACTTCTTGTAATTTTGCTTCTTATGTTACCACAACTGTTTCCGGTAACCCAACAATTACAATCAATACCAACAAGCTGAGTGCTGCTTATACCGCTGCAATTGCTGCTACAATTACAACTCCTTATGTTGAGGCTACCTTAACATCTGCTGATATTGCTACATTGAAAGCTTACATTGCACTTTATACTGCTCCTGTATTGGCTATTGATCTTGACGCTGTTAAGATTGGTGCTGGTGTTGCTACAACTCTTTCTGTTAAGATGCTTGCTGACGCTGCTGCTGTTGCACGTTGGACGATGCCGGTTCTTCCTGCACTTCCAGGTTCACTGGGTGGTAACGACAACATCGGTGGTCTTACAGACAAAATCGAAGTTGCCAAAATTCTTTTGTAATTGACACATTCGACTTTATAAGTAAAAGCCTCCCTTCGGGGAGGCTTTTTTTTTTGGTACAGGGGGATGGGGGATTATTGGTAGAGACGTTGCATGCAACGTCTGTACATGCATCCCTGGAATCATTTGTAGAGACGTTGCATGCAACGTCTCTACATGCGGGCGCGGGATTTTTTGTTAGAGACGTTGCATGCAACGTCTCTACAAATGTCTGCCTCTGGCAAAGCAATGCATGGAAAGTGATTGGGTGCCGCGATTTCCAAATCGCGGATTTTGTTAGCGTTACTTTTGAATTACTTTTTGTAGTTTTGTGAAAACGAATAGAAAATGGAAACGATTATTTTGAGAGGTCAATCAAAGATTAATTCTTCGTTGATTTTGAAATTGGCTAAACAGCTTAACTTCACTGCCAAAAAATTGTCTCTTGAAGAAGTTGAAGATACTGGTATAGCAGTTTCAATTCTAGAGGGTATAAATAGCGGCTCATTGAATGAAAATGAAAAACAGGATTTTTTGATGCTTTTAAAGCAGAGCTAAATGCAGATTGAGATTACACATAAGTTTCAGAAACAGGTTTTGAATTGTAATGATTCAGGACTTAAATCAAAAATTTATGCTATTATTGATCGAATAGCTTCTGTAGATCAGATGAATGGGTTTCCAAATTTGAAAAAATTGGCAGGATACAAGAACATATACCGCATCCGACTGAGTAATTATAGAATTGGGATAGTAATTGAAAATCAAACGGTAACATTTGCCGCATTCGATCACCGATCTGATATCTACAAATACTTTCCTTGAATTTGGTTGATATGGATTCAAAATAGATCAAATCCCTGTCTCTCTTGTATTCAGCAGGTCTGGGCATTTTTATGCGCCGTATAAGAAGTTGCTTGTGTATTGAGATGTTGCCTGCCTTTCGACCCTTCTGCAGGCTCAGTGAAGTGTAGGTTCAGGGACCACAAAGTCTGTAAATGTGCGTCAGGAATTATTCGTAGAGACGTTGCATGCAACGTCTCTACATGCAGGCGCGTGATTTTTTGTTAGAGACGTTGCGTGCAACGTCTCTACATGCATACCGGTTACCCAATCAAATTTTCAGGATTATTGATAGAATTTGTCATTGCACCAGGAGCCTACATTGTTTGCAATATACGCTTCGATGCGTTGGTAGGCAGGCAAGTCCCTGATGATATTGTCGTAGTAACGTTCTTGCCAGTCAAAGGTTGAGTGGAATAAATGTACCTTTTTGGAAACAGCCGATTTGTAGGATCTGATGATGGATGCCAGGGATCCCTTTGGAGGGGAAATGGCTGCCATTTTTAGGTTTTTTGCAGGTGGTATGGGTAGAGACGTTGCATGCAACGTCTGTACATAAATCCCCGGAATCATTCGTAGAGACGTTGCATGCAACGTCTCTACATGCAACGTCTCTACATGCAACGTTTCCACATTTGTATTAGGCAATATTTCCAAAATACCATGCACATGATTGGGCATTACCACCATGGTATGCACTTTAACAAACGTGAAATGTTTTGGAATATCTGTCCAGCAGGTTGCAGCAATTTCTCCGATGGCAGATAGATGCATTTCATCGTCTGTTATTTCTCCCAGGCAGCATTCCATCCCATGGGTGCAAATGGTTATAAAATACAGTCCAGGGTTCCTGTAATCCCACCAATTGGCACGGGCAGTTGCAATGCGGTATTTTTCTTTGAATTTGTCAGACATTCGTAACGGTATTGTCCTCTATTAAATTTACGGCATTTTTTGGTAATTAACGAATTTTGGGCTTTCGATTTTTTGGCATTTTTGATTAATGGCGGGTAGAGACGTTGCATGCAACGTCTCTACATGCAACGTCTCTACATGCAACGTCTCTACATGCAACCTCTGAACAAATGTCTGCTCTGGCAAAGCGATGCATGGAAAGTGATTGCGTGCAACGATTTCCGTATAGTTGATATTGTTGCACAGGGTGCCGTTCACGCAAAATTATTTACCGCATTAGGCAATAACGGATGCATTCAATGTAACCTCATATGCAGAGCCGATTTTTTCCGGAATAAAGAATGAACTTGATTTTTTTATAACTTTGAAGAAAAAAGAATGGAATCTTTAACTGACAGAATTACAGTAGATATCAATGTTTGTAATGGTAAACCGACCATTCGTGGCAAAAGAATTACAGTACAAACAATTTTGGAATTTCTGAGTGCAGGTGATACCAAAGCAGAAATTCTTAAACAATATCCTACGCTCGTTTCTGAGGATATTGATGCATGTTTGAGATTTGCAGCAGATTTAATGGGTCATCAATTTTCTTTCAAAGCAATTCCGTAATGGTAAAGTATTTGATAGATGCAAATTTGCCATACTATTTCATTTTATGGAACAAACCAAATATTCTCCATGTCAGGGATCTAAATGATACATGGAGCGACGAACTTATATGGGAATATGCGAGAAAGAATAATTATATTATTATTACCAAAGATTCTGATTTTTCTATAAAAGTTCTTCAAAAAGGCACACCTCCCAAAGTAATACATCTAAAATTTGGTAATCTTAAAATGAAGGATTTTCATTCTAAGCTTTATGCAATCTGGGGAGAGATCGAAAAAAGTATTGAAGAGAATAGTATGATTAGCGTTTATATGGATCGAATTGAAGCAATAAAATAACATTTTGATTTTAAGATGGTTGTGAAGCAATCAATTCCAATGCCATCTCCCGTAATTTGTATTTCTGGATCTTGCCGCTGGCGGTCATCGGGAACTCATTCACAAAGAAGATGTATTTGGGGATTTTGAAACGGGCAATCTGGCCACGGCAATAGTCGATCACATCCTCCTCCTTCAATTGGGATCCCGCTTTTCTTTTGATAAAGGCTCCTACCTCCTCCCCATATTTCTCGCTTGCGACTCCTACCACTTCCACCGCTTCGATCTCGGGGTGAGGATAGAGGAAATTTTCGATTTCGCGCGGATAGATGTTTTCACCGCCTCGGATGATCATGTCCTTGATGCGGCCGGTTACCCTGAAATAGCCGTTTTCGTCCATTACCCCCAAGTCGCCGGAGTGTAACCAACCCTCCGAATCTATGGCTTTCGCGGTAGCCTCTTCATTCTTGTAATAACCTTTCATGACATTGTAACCACGGCAGCAGAGTTCGCCCTGCTCACCGGGCTTCAACTCCTGCCCTGTTTCGGGATCGGCCACTTTTACATCTACTGCCGGATAGGCTTTCCCAACGGTGGTTGATCTGATTAATGGTGAGTCTGTGACACGGGTCGCTGTCATGCCAGGGGAGGACTCGGTCAGGCCATAGACGATGATCAGCTCTTTCATGTTCATCTTCTCCATCACGTTGTTCATGGTCTCGATGGGGCAGAGAGCCCCGGCCATGATGCCTGTCCTCAGGGAGGAGAGATCGAAGAGATTGAACATGGGATGATTTAACTCAGCGATGAACATGGTGGGAACGCCGTATAGGGCAGTACATTTTTCCTTTTGAACGGAGGCAAGTACTGTAAGTGGATCGAAATTCTCCACCAGTACCATGGTTCCCCCTTGCGTGATGATCGCACAGAGGGCCAATACGCAGCCGAAACAGTGGAAGAGGGGTACACAGACACACAACCGCTCATCGGCCGTAAAATTCATGCAGGAGGCCGTTGCATTGCCATTGTTGAGGATGTTGTGGTGGGTCAGCATCACCCCTTTGGGAAATCCCGTCGTTCCGGAGGTGTATTGCATGTTGACAACATCCTGGCAAGAAACCAGGGAGCAAGCTTTGGTCATGGTTTCATTGCCAAGTTGGCTTCCCAACAGAATAAGTTCTGGGGTATTGTACATTCCCCGGTGTTTTTCGGGACCGATGAAGATGACATTTTTTAACTCGGGAAATTTCTCGCTTTTCAAAAATCCCCGCTGGCTCTCTTTCAATTCCGGCACAAGATCGTAGACCATTTGGACATAATCGCTGTCACGCCAACCCGTAACGAGGCACAAGGTATGCAGGTCAGAATTTTTGACAAGGTATTCCAATTCGTGGGTCCGGTAATTGGTGTTGATGGTAACCAATACTCCTCCGATTTTCGCGGTAGCAAAGAAATAGGTGAGCCAGTCGGGCACGTTGTTGGCAAAAATACCCAGTTTGTCTCCTTTTTTTACTCCCAGGTGCAGCAAGGCTTTCGCCAGGTTATCGACCCTGTTGTTGAAAGAGGCATAGGAAAATCGGAGTCCCCTGTCCGGATAGACGATAAAATCCTTGTCGGGAGTCTGGCTGGCCCATTGTTCAAGAAACTGGCCGAAGGTGGTGTCGATGAGTTGCATGGGAGTCGGGGAATTTTAGTTAAGTGTGGTAAGAATGATGGAGGGTGCAGGGGCGATCCTTTGTGGTCGTCCTTTTGGATTTCGAATAAATATTGAAACGGGGAAACGGAGAAACGGGGAAACGGAGAAAAAGAAGGGATGGAAAATGACGAAGAGACGAAGAGACGAAGGGACGATCGGAACTCCTGTGTTCTTCGACCACTATTTGGCTCCTGCTCTAATCCTACCGCGTAGCGGTTACAGTATTGTAGTGAGGAAGGAGTGGAACCCAGGGTTTGCGAATGCAGGGAGTTCACCGTCCGCGTTAGCACAAAGGGAAAGGAGATAATGTCCCGGTCCCTGAGCGAATCCGAAGGAAGAAATAATTTAATCAATTGAGTGAAAGTCAAGTCACGGTCCCTGAGCGAATCCGAAGGGAGTAATAATTTAATCAATTGAGTGAATGTCAAGTCCCGGTCCCTGAGCGAATCCGAAGGAAGAAATAATTTAATCAATTGAGAGAAAGTCAAGCCCCGGTCCCTGAGCAAAGCCGAAGGGCGGACGGAAGGAACAATTGTTGATAATGCGAAAAAGGTCATGCGCATTGCTTACATGCTTAATATACGTTCAAAATGGGGCATAAACCACCGCCAATATCTTTGCTGGTTCTCCATTGGCAGCGTGAACATGGTGGTCTACGATGGAATCATAATAGATGCTGTCGCCTTCGGTGAGGTAATAGAGCTCCTTCCCGTAGGCTATTTCGATCTCCCCTGAGAGTACAAAGATGAACTCCTCCCCTTCGTGTGCGGAGAGATGGGTCACGGAAGACCGTGAAGCAGAGATATCAATCAGAAAAGGTTCGAAGTGCCTGCCTGATTTTTCTCCGGCCAGTGGATGAAAGGTGAGTCCGGAACCGGTTTCGTTGTTGGAGGTGGCAAAACCCGAACCTTGCTGGGCATTTCCTTTGCGGGAAACCACGGGACCCAAATGATCCGCATCATCCAGAAAAGTTCCCAGACGCACGCCAAGTACCCTTGCCACTTTGATGAGGTGACCAAGAGAGGGAAGGGTCTCCCCTTTTTCGATTCTTTCCATCATTGCCTTGGTAAATCCACAACGTTCTGCAAGTTCCTCCATGGTTACCTTCTTGCCTTGACGCAGGGTCGTAATTTTTGGACCCACCTGGTTGTACTCCTTCATTCTGTTTGAATTATGATTGTTCAGTTGGCATAAAAATAGCATTTCAGAGGTAAAAGTTTAACAAACCACTGACCCTTTCGTAATAAAATTAGGGTTAATTTAACGTAGGAAAAATTGCGCAGAGAAACAAGTTGATTCACGGAGTTACAGGAAGTATAAAAATTGTATCTTACGGTTAAGAGGTCAATTGCCGGATGAGGAGTTACACGAGATAAAGCTTGATAAAAAATTGATATGGGAAGGAAAATTGTAGTAGCCATTACAGGAGCCAGCGGGTCTGTGTACGCCAGACGGTTGCTGGAGAAATTGAAATTACATGCAGCTCAAATGGATGCTTGCTCTGTCGTCTTTTCGAAGAATGCCGGAGCCATCTGGAACTACGAATTGAAAGAGATGGTTGATAAAACTACTTTCCCTTTCCCTTTGTTCGAACCGAATGATTTTTATGCACCATTTGCTTCAGGATCATCAGGATACGACACCATGATCATCCTTCCCTGTTCGATGGGTACCCTTGGCAGGATCGCATCCGGGGTTTCTGATGATTTGATTACCAGGGCTGCTGATGTCATGTTAAAGGAGCGGGGCAAATTGATTGTCGTGCCCCGTGAGATGCCCTACAACCTGATCCATCTGAGGAACATGGTGACCCTTACCGAAGCAGGAGCAATCATCGCTCCTGCAACACCCTCTTTTTACAGTTTACCGGCAAACATGGAGGAGTTGATAGATACGGTCGTGAACAGGGTCCTGAATTTGGCTGGGATTGATCATGAGGGGTATCGCTGGGGACAAGAAGGGACACAGAGTACACAGAGAACAATTAAATAAGAAAGATCACAGAGGATTAAATATTTACTCTGTGATAAAGCCCCGCAAAGCATTGCTAATGAATGAATCTCTTTATCCCATTCTTGAGCAGAATGACATTAAAATTTATCAACAAACCAATTTTCTTGTTTGAGAACTTCAAATAGGTCAACATTTGAGCATCATGAATTGGAGCAAGTTGCTCGACAGATTTTAATTCAATAATCACTTCATCTTCAACTAGAATATCAATTCTATACCCACATTTTAGTTTGATATCTTTGTAAAAGACTGGCACAGGCTTTTGCCTCTCAATTTTTAATCCTGCATTCTTTAAGTCTGAAGCTAAACCCTCTTCATAAGCTGATTCTAAAAGACCTGGGCCAAGCGCTCTGTGTACATTGATTGCGATACCAATTATTTCTGAAGTAATCTTATTTGTGTCCATATGACTATACTTTGAGAGATTAATTTATTAATCTCGTGTTCTCTGTGACCTTTATTATTAAGATTTTGCTTTGTGTATCTCTGCGTTTATTTTCATGCACAGGCCAGTGTTGCAATACTCACCCTTGTGCCCGGGATTTTCAGCAAAACCTGTGCGCAAGCTTCGAGGGTAGAACCGGTTGTGACCACATCATCGATTAGCATAAGGTGTTTGCCCTCGAATACTTCCGGATTTTTAACGCCAAACAACTCCTTCACATTTTCCCATCGTTCGAACCTTCCCTTGTTGGTCTGGGTATTGGAATAGCGGTTCCTGATAAGATTTCCCGTCACCAGCGGAATCGCCATGGCCGCTGAGATTCCTTTTGCGATTACCTCACTCTGGTTGTAACCCCTTTTGTGTTCTCTTTTCGGATGGAGGGGAACCGGAACCAGGAGTTCAATTTCCCGGTAGGGTGCAGCTTGGTTCAAGACGATTCCAAACAGCTCTCCCAGTTTTTCCCCTACCTCGGTCGATCCCTTGTATTTGAGCTGGTGCATCAGGTGTTGCATGATACCCCCTTTGTCAAATGAGCAGAAGGAGGTTCCCATGCAGATTTCGACTCTTCCCCAGAACAATTGGGCAACTGGATTTTCAGGAATTTTTTCATATCCGGTCTTGGGCAAATCGGACATACATTCGAGGCAAATCACCGCTTCTCCCCTTACCAGTGCTGTTTGACAGCCAGCGCAGAGAGAAGGATAGAAGAGGGAGAGGAAATCATCAAGAAGCATATATATTGTTTGAAATGTTTGAAATGTTTGAAATGTTTGAAATGTTTGAAATGTTTGAAATGTTTGAAATGTTTAGTCTATACATTATTGATGCCAGCAAGATAGCCTGCGGCTTCTCGAGGAATTGCCTTTTTGACAGTCAATTCCTGTAGAGCCTGGTAGAAATCGATTGCTACCGCGGTTTGGTATCACATTTTGTGATATCAAACTTTCCCATTCATCTCTTGAAAATTCAAACATAAAATCCGCAGGAAATCGGCTTTCATTCCTTTTTGCAGCCTGCTTCGGGCTTCTTGTATCTACTCCATACATCTCCGCATGGTTGTAATCCATCATTACTCTCTGACTTCTGACCTCATGAATCTTGTTTTGAATTACTTGTAGTTCCATTCTTAAAGACACCAAATTATCAAAGTTGAATGTTGAAGCCACAAAGCCACTAAGGCACAAGGATTCTTAAAGAACGAATCGATCTATCCCTTCTTTCATAAGTGGCACATTGAAATTAATAAGGTATCCAAGCCTTTTACCTGTCAGCTTTAAATGACTCAGAATTTGTGCTTCCCAGACAGGATTAACACTATCTACTGCTTTTAATTCACAAATTACTAAGTTATTAACCATCACATCTAATCTGAGTCCATCTTTAAAAACAGTGTTTCTAAAGACAATTGGAACATTAATTTGTCGCTGAACGCAAAAACCAGCTTGTGATAATAAATGACAGAAGCAAACTTCATAAACCTTTTCCAATAAACCAGGTCCCAATTCCTTGTGAACCTGGTATGCGGCATTTACAATTGCCTTACCAATCACCTCCTCTTCTTTTGTGATAGGTATGAAAGTTTTAGTTTGATTCATTATTGATGTTTTATAATTCTTTACAGTTTAACTTTGTGTCTTCGTGACTTGGGGGCACTATCTCAATATATTACCATAAGTTACACCAAAAAAAGGAGAAAAAAGAAGGGATTTCAAAAAGAAAGTCCCACTGCAAACCAATGCAATGGGACTTCTTATTTCTAGATAATCAGCTTACTACATACCGAAAGCTGATTTGATTTTGTCGACATAATCGAGTTTTTCCCAGGTAAAAAGCTCAACCTCTATTTCCCTGTTTCCAAAATAGGCTGACTCGAATTTTTTGAGGATGGTGCGCGGAGTACGACCCATGTGGCCATAAGATGCGCTCTCTTCGTAAATCGGATTGCGCAATTTCAAGCGCTGCTCGATGGCATAGGGACGGAGGTCGAAAAGGGCATTGATTTTGTCTGCTATTTCGTTGTCGTGCAAACCAATTTTCGATGATCCGTAGGTATTGACATAGATGTTAACAGGTTGAGCAACGCCAATGGCATAAGCCAGCTGGACAAGCATTTCTCCGGCAACTCCTGCTGCCACCATATTTTTGGCAATATGCCGGGCGGCATAGGCCGCTGACCGGTCAACCTTTGATGGATCTTTTCCGGAGAAGGCTCCTCCTCCATGCGCACCGCGTCCACCGTAAGTGTCAACAATGATTTTGCGACCCGTCAGGCCGCTGTCTCCGTGAGGTCCGCCGATTACGAACTTCCCGGTAGGGTTGACATGCAGGATGTATCCGGCTTCGAAGAGTTTCTGGATGCGCAATGGCAGGACTGCCTTGGTAGCTGGAATCAGAATATTCTGAACATCCTCCTTGATTTTGGCCAACATCCTGACATCATCTGCATCAAAGTCATCGTGCTGGGTAGAAACGACGATGGTATGCACTTTAAGCGGCTGGTTGTTGTCGTCGTATTCGATGGTCACCTGCGATTTGGCATCCGGACGGAGGTAGGTCATCTCCTTGCCTGCCTTGCGGATTTTGGCAAGTTCCTTGAGCAAGGCATGGGCCAATTCAAGTGGCAAAGGCATGAAATTGTCGGTTTCGCTGCAGGCATAACCGAACATCATACCTTGATCTCCGGCTCCCTGGTTCTCCAGTTCAGCCCTTTCTACTCCCCTGTTGATGTCGGGAGATTGCTCGTGAAGGGCCGTCAGCACACCGCAGGAGTCTCCGTCGAACTGGTATTCAGCTTTGGTATAGCCAATCCGGTTGATAACGCCACGTGCGACTTCACGCACATCCACATAGGTTTCAGATTTGATTTCGCCGGCCAGTATCACCTGACCTGTGGTGACCAATGTTTCGCAGGCCACTTTTGATTTAGGATCGTATGCAAGGAACTCATCCAATACTGCATCCGAAATCTGATCCGCGACTTTGTCCGGATGACCTTCTGATACTGATTCTGAGGTAAATAAATATCCCATAGTTGTAAAATTTAGTGTCACGTTTTTGGCATGACGGATGAAAAACTAAGTGGGATGGATGATTGAAGGGGAAGTCAATACACTTTGTTTTAGCATTTTTTTCCGTGGTTGCAATCAATCAAATCCGTCCACGGTGCAAATTTATACTTATTTCATTTAATATACAAGTGCCTAGAGTGCCTTAAGTATTTAAAGTGCCTAGAGTACTTCGAAATAATCGTGATTCGCTTGGAGTCTATAACTTTAGGCACTCTAGGCACTTTAGTTCACTTTAGGCACTTCTAAATTGCGGAATTCTGTCAAATGACTAACTTTAGGCACTTTAGTTCACTTTAGGCACTTTTATCATGAACATCAACATTTCTGCTACACCTTCTATGCTGGGGGAAAGAGCAGCTTCATTGGCTGCCACTAAATTAACAGAGGCTATTCTTGAGAAGGGGGAGGCCCGTTTATTGGTTTCGACTGGCAGCTCCCAGTTTGAGACACTTGCTGCGCTGGCAGAAAGCAGTGTGGATTGGAGTTGCGTAGAGATTTTTCATCTCGACGAATACATCGGATTGGACCAGACCCATCCAGCCAGTTTTCGCAAATACTTGTACGAACGTTTCATCAACAGGATCCCTGCAAAGGGATTTTATCCCGTAGATGGGAGTGGGGATGTAGCTGCCCATATTGCACAACTCTCGTTGGAGATTTTGAAGAAACCCATTGACGTCGGTTTGATTGGGATCGGAGAAAATGGTCACATTGCTTTCAATGATCCACCTGCTGATTTTGAAACCCATGAGCCATATATTGTGGTGGAGCTGGATGAGCGATGCAAATTGCAACAGGTCAATGAAGGTTGGTTCCCTTCGCTTGAGGCTGTGCCAAGGACAGCCATTTCGATGAGTGTCCATCAGATTATGAAGTGCAGGATCATCATCTCCGCTGTCCCTCATCTGGTCAAATCCGAAGCCATAGCGATGACAATGCTCAATGATCTCACCAACCTGGTGCCGGCGACCATGTTGAAACAACATCCTGACTGGCATCTTTTTTTGGATGATCATTCGGCCGCCAAAATCGTAAAATTATGACTTTTTCGCTGGAAGCGATTCACTATGAGACTCTTCATCCAGTTAGGATTGATGTGGAGAACGGAATTATTTCGGCGGTCAGTGAATTGGACAAGACTGGTTCGTCAGCACCAATATTCATGGTGGCCCCCGGCTTGATTGACAACCAGGTAAATGGTTACGCAGGTGTCGATTTTTCAGGGGAAGAGCTCCGGGTGGAGGATATCCTGAAAGCTACCATCTCCATGTGGAAAACTGGAGTCACTTCCTACCTTCCGACTTTGGTTACCAATACTCCGCATAATCTGATTCGCAACTTCAGGGTATTGGCAGATGCCCTGTCAGATGCAACTGTTCAGCAATCTGTTCCCGGATTTCACCTGGAGGGTCCATGGCTTTCCAAACTTGCTGGGTTCAGGGGATGCCACAGGGAGGATCAGCTCTCATTACCCGATTTGGCAGCGATGATAGCTTACCAGGAAGCTGCAAAAGGAAAAATCTTGCAACTCACCATCGCACCTGAATTGGAGGGGGCAATGGTGATGATCCGCCATTGTAAATTGAACGGGATGGTGGTTGCGATGGGGCACTCCGATGCTGGAAGTTCGCTTATTCGCAGAGCCTGTGAGGAAGGATTAACACTATCTACGCATCTAGGGAATGGTTGTGCCAACATGATCCACCGCCACAACAATCCTATTTGGCCGCAATTGGCTTATGACCAACTGATCCCTACCGTGATAGCCGACGGCCATCACTTGACTCCTGAGGAGCTGATGGTCTTCCTGAAAGTGAAGGGTGCTGAACGATTGATTCTAACTTCCGATATTACTTATCTTGCCAGTATGCCTGCCGGGAGGTACCATTTTGCCGGGGCTCCGGTTGTTCTGACAGAAGATGGAATGCTGAAAAGTGCTGACCAGGATCTCCTTGCCGGGGCTTCGTTGCCGCTTTTGAAGGGTGTTGAAAACATGGTTCGTTTTACGGGTTGTACCCTGGGGGAGGCGATCAATATGGCATCCGGGAATGTGGCGAAGGTTTTTGGATGGGAGGATCGCGGAGCACTGCTTCCGGGTAAGCGGGCTGATATGGTATTGCTGGCTTTCAATGAAGGAGTTTTAAGGGTTCAAAAAACGTTCGTAGCCGGGAAGTTGGTATTTGAGGAATAATTATTTAGAATTACGAATTACGAATTGCGAATTAGTTCTTTTATTCATCCTTGGAGGTTTTGAATTTTCATGTTGATTTGATACAAGCTATTTATTTTCAACTAACTATACTATGGCTATCATTGATTTTGTGATTTTGTTTGGTTACTTGCTGACTATTACCCTGTTCGGATTGTGGATCTCCAGAAGGATTAAAACCAGTGACAATTATTTCAGGGGAGAGCGTAAATTCAGCTGGTGGATCATGATGGGACAATCCTTTGGCACCGGCACCCACGCTGAGATGCCTGTTGCCCAAGCTGGGGCTGTTTTTACCCATGGTTTTGCCACCATCTGGTATCAGTGGAAGAATATGCTGATTACCCCATTTTATTGGCTGATCGCACCCTTTTATCGACGCAGTGAAAGGACAACCATCGGTGAGATTATTGAAGACCGCTATGGCCGTAATTTGGGGGTGATCTATTCAATTTTTGCGGTGGCTTTCTTTGTATTCAACATGGGAGCCATGTTACAGGGGGCAGCCAAGGTGATTTCTATTGCCAGTGGTGACCTGATCTCCCCCAATGGTGTTGTGCTGGCAATGACTGCTGCCTTTATGATTTACAGTTTTGCAGGAGGACTCGTTTCGGCTGCCTATACCGATTTTATCCAGTCTTTTTTAATTATTCTGCTCTCCATGATGCTGATTCCACTGGGATTGAAGGAGGTAAACGGATTTACAGGAATGAAGCAGGTTTTGCCTGATCATTTTTTTGAACTTTTCAATGCCCACAGCGGAATCACTGTATTTACCCTGGCAATGCTGACATTGAATGGCATTGTTGGCATCACGGCTCAACCCCACATGATTTCCATGTGCGCCACTGGTCATTCCGAGCGGTCAGGAAGAATTGGACAGACTTTTGGATCGATGGTGAAAAGGTTGGTAACCATTGGTTGGGCCTTGACTGGGCTGGTAGTAGCTGCCCTGGTAATCAAAAACAATGTCACGCTGAAGGATCCTGAAATGGCCTTCGGATATGGAAGCAGAATGTTGCTTGGTCCCGGACTTACCGGTCTGATGCTGGCCGCAATCGTAGCTGCCAACATGTCGGCTTGTTCCAATTTTATGGTCAACATTGGTGCCTTGTTCACGCAGAATTTCTACAAAAGATATGTAAATCAGAATGCTGCTGACAAGAAACTGTTAAAGATGGGTCGGATCTCCGGATTGATGCTCTCTTTGATGGCAGTAGTATTTGCCTTAAGTATCAAAAATGTATTGCATGCGTTCCTTTTTACCGAAACTTTTGCTGCCTTTATGGGGATCATGTTCCTGGGTGGAATTATTTGGAAGAGAGCCAACCGGTATGGCGCTTTTGCTTCCATTCTTGTATCGATAACCACTTATTATGTTGTCAACTTTTATTTTACCAATCAACTAACCTTGGTTTACAAATGGACACCTACCCCTTTTGCCTGGTCAATGGGGTTGGGTTTTGCTGCTTTTTTTCTGGTGAGTAAACTGACTAAGCCGGAAAAGCAGGAGAAAATGGATATTTTTTTCGACAACATGCGGCGTAAATCGGATGCCAGTGAACTGGGTCCTGACGGGAAAAAGCCTTTGGCTGAGCTGACCGGTGATGATCTCCTGTTACTGGATCTTCCGGGTTGGAGCAAAAAATCACGCTGGCATAACTTTTTCTTCCGCTACAGGGAAGACCTTATAGGGTTTGCCCTGGGCTGGCTGACTGTCGGACTGCTTATTTTACTGGCTTGGGGAATCCTTCAAATAGGATGAGGAAGTGCCTAGAGTGCCTAGAGTGAACTAAAGTGCCTAAAGTACTTATTGCACGATCTTTATTCGCTCCGTATCAAGGGAGTCCTTAACTTTAGGCACTTTAGTTCACTCTAGGCACTCTAGCTCACTTCTTTATGTGGGGATATTTGGCATTGCCCTTTGCACTAAACCACAAGATTCTATTGAAAAGATCCTCATCGCCATCGTCAATCCCATCAAATTGAGGTTCCATACTTCTTTTGGCATAGTGGAGGGCTTTGCCTTTTAACGCGCGAAGATCGGGATTCATCTCGTCTAGCGGGATTTCATTTTTCAAAGCTTTGTAAGGGGTAAAGTCTGGCTGAGTAGTGAAACAGTCGAACATTGGCATGGCTGTTGCATCCATGATATTCATAGGCGGAATTCCCAGAATCTGCTCGATGGTCCGAACCATCGAAACCTGGTTGTAGTTGGTATGAACCACGCTGCCGGTTTTGGTGTAGGGGCTGATGATCATTCCAACAGTGCGGTAGGCAGAGACATGGTCCCAACCATCCTGGGAGTCATCCTCCACCACAAAAATGGCGGTATTCTTCCAGAATCTACTATTTGAAAGTGCTTCAACGACTTTTGCGAGGGCGAGGTCGTTGTCAGCCACCATCGCACGAGGTGTTGGCAAACCTGGACGGGTTCCGGCAGTATGGTCGTTGGAGAGTGCCATCAGCATCAATTCAGGCAACTGATCGCCTTCCATTTTTTCATATTGTTTAAGCTCTTCGATGAAAATGTCTGCTCTTTGCACATCTGAGACCAGATGGTTGTCTGAAGAGGGAAAGGTTTGGCTAAGGATGGCTTCAACGGGTTTGATGGTGGTCACATTCTTGAATTCCAATTTTTTGTTGTTCAGATAATCCTTGTAGATGGTGCTCCATGTTTGGCCTTTGGCAAACTCACATTCGCAGGCTTCACCATAAATCTTAACGGATTTTCCATGAGCAAGGGCATTGTCCCAGATAAAACCGGTAGGGGAGTATACCAGGGCATCGTATTGCACATGTGGATAACTGCGGTACCAGGCCCTGACTGATTTTTCGACGTAATCGGTCACGATGGAGGCATCCGTCCATTGATGGCCTTCAGCCGAACATTTCCCGGAAGCATAAAAGTTGTCGAGAAGAATGTACTGGTCACTCAATTGGTGGGTATTGGGTGTAATTTTTTTGCCATATACAGTCAGGGATGAATCTCCGTCTCCTTTTTTCATGTCTCCCAATACCTGGTCGTACGTCCTGTTCTCTTTGATTACATAGAGTACATGCTTGATGGAGGAGGGTTCTCCAACTCTTTCGGGAACAGGTACCGGTTTGATATTCTCTCTCGGAAGTTTGGCGGTCAAGTCCAGTCTGAATTGCATGTTCGACGCCTCTACCCTTTTGGTATAGGCTTTTAGATCATTGTGGCCGGGAATTTTTACGATGGAAATTGAGGCCATCTCTTTGTGCGAGTTGTATTTAGGGTTGGAGGATCCCTCGGTATAGAAGGGAATTCCTGCTCCGGCCGCCTCAATATTGGCTACATAAATCCATCCATCTTTCGAAACTGCAGCAGCTCCTGGGTATGCGCCAGTAGGGATAAAACCCTGGATTGTACTCTGTTCTGCCACAGATCCAGTTGCAGCATTTTTCCCCAGTGCAACGACTGCCAGCGCATTGTCCATCCCATTGCAAACATAGAGCGTTTGGTTGTCGGTCGAAATGGCGAGCCCATTGGGCGAATCGCCCCAATATTTGTTTGCCTCCCCATTTAACCTGACTGAGATAGTTTCGGTCACTGCATCGGTAGCCGTTGAAATAGCATTTACATGGTCACTGTTGGCATTGGATACATATACAAATTTTTGGTCTGAACCTGTGATGATATCGTTGGGGTGTAAACCTACCTTAATCTCCTTCAAAAGGGCACCTGTTGCAGGATTTAGGACTGAAACAGTCCCTTCGCGGGTGGCACCATTTATTTCATTTACCTTGGCATTCCCCCAGGGAACTCCCGCAACATTGGGGTCATTGGCATCAGGTTGACCGCCTGCCCAGTTTGAAACATAGATCTTTCCATTGGCCATTGTTATTCCAAATGGAGCGACCCCTACAATTGTTGACCAGATTGTTTCCTTGCTGTCGGGGTTGATCTTAACCACCTTGTTGTTTCCATTTAATACAATGTAGAGGGCAGGATTTCCCGATTCGTTCAGGTAGAATACTTCGTTGACAAGTGCCGTAGCTGCAGGTGCTTCTGTGGCAAAGGGGATCATTTCAGCCGTTCCGAATTTTCCATTACTAAGGTTGGCTTTGATGACCACCGAATTATCTTTGGCCATGGCACCCCAGAAAAGCTGACTTAATTCTCCCTCCTGTCTCCAGCATATTCCCGAAAAAGTATTGCTCTTAATCTGATTTTTAAAATGGTCGCTCAATTGGAGGGTTGAGACTATTTTATTGTCCGAGGTTGAAACGATGACCACGTCAAAACGTCCTTCTACGGCAAGCCATTTTCCATCCGGAGAGATGGCTACATCGAGTGCATGGTTTTCCAGATTTTTGTTTCCAAAGAAGAGCTGGGTTCCGGCCGGATCTACCCAGCGGTTGTAAGGCAGTAGTACAGGAACCTGATAAGGAGACAAGGTCTTGCTGTCATAGCTGCTTCGAAAGCTTTCCTGACCTTTGGTGCCTTTCGATTGCTGGGCAGTTATGGAGAAGGATATTGTCAGCAAGAAGAGGGAGAGTAAAATTGATTTCATTTTTTGTTTTTATTAAGTGCCTAAAGTGAACTAAGGTGACTAGAGTGCCTAAAGTACTTGGTTGGGCTTGATTTGTATTATACGTAAGTAGTCCAATATTTTTGTCACTTATTTTACAAGCTCCAAAAAGCTTTTCTCCATGGATGATTCCTGCTCGTGCAGGGTCAGAAGCGTTAAATTACTTTTCACAGCCAGTTTAAAGATCTCAGGTCTCAGATCCACCTCGGTGGTGTGTAGGCTGAATTTATAATCACTGGTTTGTTCCTTTTTTAGAATTCCCGAAAGGGAATCAAAAAATGTGATAGGGACTACCTCTTTGAATTCAATCTCTATTCTCCTGGTTTTACTTGGGGTAATCTTTTTAATATTGTCAGGAGTCTCTATTGCGACGACCCTCCCCTGGTTAAGAATCAGGACCCGATCGCAAATGGCTTCAACCTCCTGCATGATGTGGGTAGAAAGCAGCACTGTCTTGTTGCTGCTGATGTTCCTGATCAGTTGCCTGATTTCGACCAACTGGCCTGGATCCAGGCCCGAAGTAGGCTCGTCCAGGATGAGCAAAGCCGGGTCATGAAGCAATGCTTGTGCCAATCCTACCCGTTGGCGGTAACCTTTCGACAGGACTCCGATTTTTTTGGTTGCTTCATTGCATAAGCCGGTCATTTCAATGGTCTCTTCTATCCTTAAATTCCTTTTTGGAATTTTATAGATTCCTGCCATCAACCGGAGGTACTCCCGAACATACAGATCGGGATAGAGCGGGTTATTTTCAGGTAGATATCCAATTAGTCTTTTGATTGACAGATTGTCGGGATCAACTTTAAGGTCATTAATTTTTACCATCCCGGAGGTGGGGAGGAGGTATCCTGTGATGATTTTTAAGAGGGTAGACTTACCTGCACCATTTGGACCCAAAATTCCCAATACACTACCCGAATCGACTGAAAAGGAGATATTGTTCAAGGCCTGTTGGTTTCCATAGATTTTGGAAACATCTTCAACTATTACTGACATGAAGCTGAAATTTTGGATCAAATTTATTCAAAATAAAAGGATAAATTTGTCTTGTTTTTGGGAAAGATTTGAATGGCACAATGAATCAGAATTTTAATTACATCTCAAATTTGTTGCAGTACAAGCGCCAGGAGACCTCCTTGGTCACCCTGGGCTCACTACGTATGGGGTTTGGAGAGCCCATCCTGGTTCAGTCAATGACAGATACTGACACAAATGACACTGAGAGCACAGTAAATCAAATTATTAGAATTATAGACGCAGGTGCTGACCTTGTTCGCGTGACGGTTCAAGGGGTCAGGGAAGCTGAAAATTTGAAAAATATCAGGAGTGAATTGGACCGCAGGGGTTACACCCAACCTTTGTGTGCGGATATCCATTTTAATCCTTCTGCAGCTGATATTGCCATAAGAAACGTATGCAAGGTCAGAATAAATCCCGGTAATTTTTATGACAAACGGGCCGTCTTTGTGAAATTGAATTATACGGATGAGGATTACCGTTTGGAATTGAAGAAGATTGAAGAGCGCTTTGTTCCCTTTATCCGTGCTTGCAAGGAGCGGGGAGTAGCGCTTAGAATTGGGGCCAACCAGGGCTCCCTGTCAGACAGGATCATGAGCCGATATGGTGATACGCCGGCAGGTATTGTTGAATCGGTGATGGAGTTCCTGAGGATTTGCAAAGCTGAGGACTACCTCAATGTTGTGGTCTCCATCAAATCAAGCAATACAAGGTTGATGGTCTATACGGTAAGGCTAATGAACTACCGCATGCTGCAGGAAGATATGAACTTCCCTTTTCACATTGGTGTAACTGAAGCCGGTGAAGGAGAGGATGGCAGAATAAAGTCGGCAGTCGGTTCCGGGGCGTTGTTTGCGGATGGAATAGGTGATACTGTAAGGGTTTCACTAACCGAAGATCCGGCAGATGAAATTCCGTTTGCCAAAAAACTGGTGGCAGTATTCAATGACCGCGAGAGCCATGCGCCTATTACGGCTCCATTGGTTGCGCAAACAAATCCTTTTGAATACGAAAGGCGTTCCAATCGACCTGTCAATGACATTGGTGGTAAGAACCCGGTGGTAGTCATTGCCAATCTCAACAACTATAGGCTGGAAGAGATAATGACGATCAGTTCAGGTACCGAACCCGACTATTTTTATGACGGGAAGCAGATTCTGGATAGGTCCGGAAAGGAATATCCCATTTTGTCGCTGGAGGATTATCTTTACAATGACTTATATACCAGTCAGATGAGGTTTGTGCGCGTCAACAAGACTGAATATGACCGTTTCAAGGGAAAAAATCCTGAAACCATCGAGAAGCTGAAACGGGAGCGCAAAATGGTGCTGATTATGGAGAGCAGCAATCTGAATAGTTTTGCAGAGATGCGTGCATTTTTTATGGAGCTGGATGCGCACATCTGTAAGATTCCGGTTATTTTGCACAGGTCCTACAAGAAAAGCAGTTATGAGGATCTGCTGCTGGCAGCTTGTACGGATCTAGGAGGGCTCTTTATCGATGGTTACGGAGATGGGATCCTGCTATCGAATGAAGGAAACATTGGTTACAACGAGCTGAAGAATTTATCCTTTGGAATTCTTCAGGCAAGCCGTATGCGGGTTACCAAAACTGAATTTATCTCCTGTCCGGGATGTGGCAGAACCCTTTTCGACCTGCGGGAGACTGTGGCAGAGATTAAAAGAAACTTCAGTCACCTTAAAAATCTAAAGATTGGTGTCATGGGGTGTGTGGTAAACGGGCCGGGTGAAATGGGCGATGTCGACTATGGTTATGTAGGAGCTGGCAAAGGAACCATCAACCTCTACAAAGGGCAGAAATTGATTCAACGTCACGTCTCTGCGGAGCGAGCGGTGGAGGAGCTTAAAAAGCTGATCAAGGAGAGCGGAGAGTGGAAGGAGCCGCGGAAAAAAGACTAAAAGACTATTGGACTGAGAGACCTGGAGAGAGGGAGAGCAGGAGAAAAGAGGGCTGCTTCGTTTAAGCGTTCGATTTAAGCAAGATAATCAGGCAGTGTTTCCAATAGTGTCCCGGGTTCAATGTGCAGCACCTGCATCCCAAGATAAGCCGCTGCATCCGTGTTTGGTTTAAGGTCATCTACAAACAGGGTCTTACGGGGATCGAGCCGGGCATCCTCAAGTACCACCTGAAAAGCCTCCGGATTTGGTTTCCTGTACCCAATTTCATTGGAATAATAGCACTTCTCAAAAAGCTGGTGAAGCGGATATCCATGGGTCTGTTCAAAAATTGCACAGAATCTAAGCACATGAACCTCATTCGTATTGCTGAGTAGGTAGATCTTGAAACGCTTCCTCAATTCGGTAAGATATTCGGCAGTCCCGGAAGGAAAATCAACCAGCATGGCATTCCAGGCCAGATCAATCTCCGCATCTGTTGGATTGCCGGGAAGAATCTTCCTGATATTCCTCCTGAATTGGTCCGGAGAATCCAATCCTATTTCAAGATTCTTAAAGATTGGATCGCCACTCTGCGCAATTCCTTTCCAATCCTCCTCCTTCCAGCCAAGTTTTGCAAAAGCGTCATGGGTCCTGTCCATGTCCAGTGTAAGCAGAACACCTCCAAGGTCAAAAATGATATTTTCCAGCATAAAAAGCTAAATGTTTGAAATGTTTGAAATGTTTGAAATGTTTGAAATGTTTGAAATGTTTGAAACTTTCAAATTAAACACCGGTCCCTGAAGCTAAAGGGTAACCCTATAAACTTTTTAAACCCTTCAAATTTCTCATTGTTTCATGCGTTCGCGCAGGGAGATTTCTTCCTCTGGCGACCAGTATTTGCAATCGAGTTGAATAAAAACAGAGGAATAGGGGATAATTTCTTCCGTCTTCAGTACAACCACCTTAAAGAGTTTGGATGCCTGATCTAACTTCACAAAAACAGTGTCGTGCAGCATCGTCAGTGGTTGAATCCCATTCAGGGTTTTCAGCAACTCTTTTTTGTAATTTTCGATGTAGGGAACTTGTTGTGGAGTGATAAATCCCAGCTCTTTGTCGGTATAAACGATCGGTTTTACATGCAGGGACCTGTCTATCTTTTGCAGGGTAAAGGCCAATACCTCCTGCAGGGACTCATTGGTGTTGATGACCTTAATACCCGCCGCCGTTTGGGCAGGAAATGCTTTATCTACCACCAGAATCCAGTTTCTGTGACCCAGGAGGGGTAGTTCGGTGTTGAGTTGTTCTTTCCAACCTCTTTCAACCGGAGTTGACTTTCCGGGTACGAAAAATTCGCAGGAACTTAACAGCAGCAGCAAAAGCAATGCAATGGGGCTATTCTTTCT
Source organism: Tangfeifania diversioriginum (assembly GCA_945873105.1). Taxonomy (GTDB): domain Bacteria; phylum Bacteroidota; class Bacteroidia; order Bacteroidales; family Prolixibacteraceae; genus CAINVV01. The sequence goes on along the minus strand of CAMCBW010000014.1, from coordinate 87,596 downwards.
CATAATCTCAATTTATCGAAACAAGTGTAAAAGGTTCAAACAATCCATAATCCAGCAAATAGTATTGTTCCAGAGCGGGGAGAGCTTTTGGCGCGACATCCCAATCGCCGGGTCCTATGATCCATCTACCTGCACTGGTTTTGTAGAAGAAGCCAAAACAGTTTTTCAAACTTCCGATTACCTCGATGGATATCCTGTTTTCTCCCGCCTTAAGGGTGGAAGGAAGCTCAAAATCGTAAGGAGGGGTGGTGACAAGACCAATTTTTGTTCCATTCAGGTAGACCGCAGCCATGGTGCCATTCCAATGATTGAGCTTAATTTTGTAAGCGGTTCCAGCTTTAAGCGTTTTGAAAGTTTGGGTATACATAACCTGCTGTGAATAGAATGGAAAGCCTTGTGCCTTCCAGGATCCCAGACTATTCAGAGAACCATTTGTCAGCTCAAAGCCTTGTTTCAAGGGATTCAGTTTGAAGTTCCCGACCAGGTATGCAGGCATTATTTCGGCATGAACAGACATCCTGCCGGCTTTTAAGGTAAGGGTATTCTCTCCTATCAGAATTTTGTCCCCTACCGGGAAGCGGTAGAATTCACGGTCGATCCACCATCTGTCAGATTTTGCCAGTTTGTTGCCGTTGAGGTAAAGATCCCATATTTCGGGACGTTCTATCACTACATCCACCATAGAAAGCGCCTTAACATCTGCTCCGGAAGCAACCTTAAAATGGTAGGTGACTTCGAAACCTGAACCGGTCTTGAAGGTGTCGAGTGCAAGGTAGTCCTGTTTGTACTGAATTTTATGTTGCCATGGATTTCCCATTTTAAAGCCACTGCTATCGTATAGTTGTCTCATGGCTTTCATGAAATAGCTCTCTTTCAGGTTGAGTTTAGGGGCTTTCAGGTCCACAAAATCCATCACCAGGACATTGTCGGCCATCTGCTTAACTTCTACTGGAGCAACTTCATTCACCATACTTTCTGTGGAACCATGGTTTCCTGGGATGGTTCCAGGTGAAGCAACCAGGGAAGTAGCTGACAAGGCAGCGGCATTGGTGCTGGTTAAAAAATAGAGCGCACTCCCGATGGGTTCAAGTTCCAGGTCAAAAATGATTTGACCATTTTCCGCCTTTACCGGAACAATGGAAGATGTTCCATTTTCAAGATCCATTTTAATCAGGCTTTTGCCATTTCCAGTGATGCTGGCTGAAGCGACCCTTGCAGTATCAGAATTGACGAAAAATAGCAGTTCTCCGTCTTTGAGGATCCTTCGCTGGTGGTATAGTTCGCCTGTCAGTGGCAATGATTCAGTGATGTTAAAATCTGGATCTGAAAGAGCTGATTTGGCAGCATCATCATCAGGCGTTTTGGCAAATGCCCACTGTTTTTTGAAGGCACTCATCAATTCATTGTTCAGATTACTCTCAATTCCGTCAAGTCTTGGGATATTTCTGGTAAAGGAGAGCACTCTTCCACCTTCTAAAAGGTAATCTTTCAGAAGTTTATAGGTAACCTGATCCAGATTTTCCATGGTGGAAGGAATAACCACCAGGCCATAATCTCGGTTGCCAACGACCATTTTGCCGTTTTTTACAGATCCAATGGTACGCATTACCAGCTCTGAACCAAGGTCATATTCGTAATGAGCCCTTTCGAGTTGGAATACAAAACGTTTGAAATTATTTTGAATGGTATCGATGAAGGAATTTTTTACCACCCGGGAGAAATAACTCCAGGCCGTGGTATTGGGTTGAAGTACTAGGATCTTGTTGATTTGTTCGCCAGCCGACATGGCCATTGAAATACGACCAATGTAATCGCCCATTGGTTTGTAATTTTCCCACCAGGGTTCGTGGTAGGAAAAACTTGGCGGATAGTCAAATTTCCGGACTCCCTTGATCGTGAAATAGGAGAGGTGCTGGTTTACAAAATTTACCCCTAGAACTCCCTGCCAATCTACCAATCGCTTAAAGTTGGCAAAGTTGATCTCCCAGCCTGCACCTCCATAAGTTTCGCTCAGCATCCTGTTACTTCCTCCCTGGTTGGAAGCACTGTGCATCTCCCGAATGGCCCTTGTGTTGCCGAACTGTCCACCCAGTCCTCCGGGTGTATAGGTATTTCCAAGCATGTCAACCCCAGGCTGCTGGTGGTAGATGTAAAAGGCCGATTCGTCTGAACCATCTGTAGGTCTAGGCCAGCCATGTTCCCAGTAGTGGCCTGTCCATAGCAGGTTGTTCTCTTCGCAATATTTGTTCCAGGGTTTGGCCCAGCGGTCGATAAACATTTCAAGAAGGGTTGTGTAGTAATCGTGCCTTACTTTTTTCCAGTTGCCTGTCTCGTCCACCAGGGAGGGAAGGTTGGCACGAAGGTCGTAACCCCATCGTTTTTGAAATTCTGCAAATAGATCGGGTGTCCAGCGGTAGGAGGTTCTGCTCCCAAGTGCTGCCTCTAAGTTGGGCTCATCGGTGAAGATTCCCGGCAAAGTATTCCCGAAGTCGGCTTTGTTGTACTTTTCATATCCTTTCATGGTAATTTCCAGGAATTTCTCTGTCACTCCCTTGTAGAGCAGGTCTACGTAAGGAAAGTTTCCCATCCAGTATCCCTTTTTGGCAAAAGTCTTCGTGAAGAGATAGAATTTTCCTGCCTTACCTTGTTCCTCATTCAGTGTCCCAGTTATCTCCTTGAACTGCTCGTTCACCAGTTTAAGCACTACCTCATAGTGGGTGGTATCTGTTTTTAGGGTATCCTGAACCTGACAACTCAGTCCAGAGCCATGCGAATAGGAATCCGGCATCTGCGCCGGCACATGTCCGCCGGCAAACCCGCTGGGATAGCTGTTTTCATCGTATATCCATACTTTCATTCCCAGCTCCTTCCCCTTTTGAACGGTGTAGTCAAAAAGGTGGTGCCAATCTTCCGAGATGTATTCGGTGATCAGACCCGGACGTGGATGAACAAAAATGCCTCCAAGACCACCCTCCTTGAATTTTTTCAGGTGGAAATCGATTCCCTCTTCGGAAATTTTGTCGTTCCAGTCCCAAAGCGGTGCGCTGCGGAATTCGGCGGGAGGATCCTCCATTTTGCCTTGCAGTGAGGCAAAGTCATTGATCGGGCTGATCTCCTTTTTTTTCTCCTGGCCGCAACCGAAGAATAAGAACAGTGCCAATCCAGGGATCAGCAAAAAATTGAATTTTGAATAACTTTTGGTCATGTTGCTAGTTATTAGTTGGTTTCGCCGATTATTTTTCAATTCGGGAGATCCATTCGCCCTCTCTCCCCCTCGTCTGGTCTCCCTCTCATTTTCCTCTCCGTTTCTCCGTCTCCCAGTCCTTCCGTCATTTCCGTCTTTCCGTCATTGTCCCGCAACTTCCTCCGTCAGGATTACGACCGGGCCAATCAATCCCGACTTTAACAAAGGTGCATCTTTTTTGTAGAAGTTGTAGGTTGCAAAGGTAGTCCTGTCGGATTTTCGGGGTTGTTTCTGCAACATCCATTCTGGCCATTTTCGGTCGGCAATGCCATCTGAGGGTATTTTTTCATCCCCGATCAATCGATTGGGCCACAAATTTACAACTTTGATTTGCAATAGGTTGTCTCCTTCCTTGACCGCTTTCGAGATATCCAGACTCCATGGAGCCGTCCAGAGGGTTCCGAGATTTTGGCCGTTCAGCGTGACCTCTGCCAGGTTGTAAACCTCTCCAAGATGGATCCAGCGTCGAGAATCTGGAGAAAGCTGTGACTTGCTGAGTTTAAAGCTTTTTTGGTAGATTACACTCCCCGAGTAATATTTGATCCCTTCCTCCGGTCGCTGGGTCCAATCTTCAAGTCGGTCGAAGACCATCTCTCCAGGTCCTCCAAATACGGGATCGAAAGTTAATTTCCAGGTGCCATCCAGCATAGCAATAGATTTCTTGCCAGGAAAGTTCTTCAAATTTGATTTTGAAGAGGCGGATGGCTGCTTTTCTGGATTGAATACGACAAAGAAACTCTGGTTGGCTTCGAACTGAAGCGGGATAGCGGTAATATTTCCTTTCCTGGTATAGGTCCCCAGACTCATGGTCTCTCCGGTCAGCGGGTTCCAAAGTTCAGGAATACCCTGGGCTACCCTGAAAAGGCATTCAGCCTGACAAAATTGGTTGGTGCGGTTAGACACAAAGTAGACTTCACTACCTTCGAGGGATCTATGGGCATACCTGACGGGGCCATCCGAGCTGAAATCTTCGGCTACATTTAATTGTTTCAATATTTGAGCAGTAACTTCGTAGGGTTGGTAGGGTCTGGTAGAATCCACTACCGTGAAATTCCCTCCCCAGAATATTTTACCCAAACCATGGGAGATGATCTCCTGCTTTCCAGGTAGGGAAAAGGTCTTCCACATTTTTTGAGCAGTACCGGTCACTTGTCTGTCGCACATGGGATGATTGACCAGGCTTGGGGATTTTTTGGGCGGTATACCGGTTACAATGGCGCCTGCCTGAACAAGCGATTCAATTTTATCCAACAGCTCAGGTGTCATGGTTTCTATGTTGGGCAATACCAGCAAACTGTAGCTTCCACCCTCCGGAAATACGATCTTGTGATTCACTACAGTTGCCTTGAATAGCATACCTGGTGAGCAACCGTCAAAATTGTAACCCCTGCGATCTGGGATGGTATCGTTTCCCACCATCGCAGAAAGCGGAGGCCTGAACACATGCGGAGCCCCTTCGGGAGTAAGATAAAGGATGTCTGCCACGCTTTTGCCTTGCTGCAAAAGATAGGAACAGCGGGCAATATAGGTGTGGTACGCATTGGACATGGGCCACCAGGTTTGGTTCCGGTCCCAGTGTACACCATAGGGCCCCATGGTCATTCCGGGTTTCAACTTTTCGTCGAGCGGTTGGTGGGCAAAGGTGTGGTAGAAAAACTTGTTGATACCGGTAGCAAAAGCCCAGTCGCCCTGATCTTTGATGGCACCTGGGTAGAGCTTCCATCCCTCTGATTTTTGAGCAGTAAAGGCTTCCGCCTGTACAACAGGTTTGCCCAGAACGTGTGCGATGGAAGTTGCTTCGATACAGCTGAAGGAGGTATTGAAACCGTAGTTTTTGCTCCAGAATTCGCACATGGGTACATCTGCCGTGGTCCCAAGCTCGAGGTCAGCCGTTGGATTCATATCGTAGGGTTCGACCGATAGTCTCAGACCACTCCGGCGGCCAAGGGATTTGAAGTGAAGCGCGTGGTTCTCAATGACCAGCTCCTGCGCAGTGAGTCGCATATCCCACAAAAAACGTTCGCTGATTTCGCGGGAGCCAACGATCGTACCGGCATAAACCGGCAGGTAGGGAAGCAGGTCATAATGGCGCCGCTCCTTGAATTCGCTGCGAAAATTCGCTGTCCAGTTTTGCGCACCCATCTCCCAGCTATCGAGATGGATCATTTTCCACCCACCGGTTGATTTTGAATTGGTAACCCCTGTCTTTTGGAGTAGTTTACCTATAAATGTTTCGTAGTGCTGGTTGAATGCGATCGTATCCATCTTGTCACATTCGAAACCAAGTCCGGGTTCTGGGGCAGGCCTGGTGACGGCTCCATTGTTGCGAAGTCCCATTCGCCGGATGGTCCAGTTGCCTGGAGGAATCTCCCAGGTAAGAGTTCCGTCGGCCTTGAGATATCGACTGATATCCTGAACTTGCTCCTTTGGAACAGAGGTCCCGGGAAGTGTTTCTGGATAGACCAAAGGCGTTGGAAGAAAAGGTTTTACCCCTTTGGCAGAGGAGTATGGCGCCCGGTAAATGAGTGCTTTTTCGTCAATATCGGGAATTTGGCCATTGTTTGAAGGTGTTGGCCAGGCCAGCACAACCACATCCTTGTAATATTTTTCCCACTTTTCGCGGAGTGATTCTGTCAAGGCTCCATAACCGAAATAGGGCTTTTTGGGTCGGGGTACTGCAAGTTTCCCCTTGAAGTTTAAAGGGCCTGTGACCAGCGTATCGGCAGCAACCAGGTGCTGCATGGATTGGTCTGGCTCTACCCAGGGACCTCCGCTACCGGCCCAACCAGGTCCTGAACCCATTGTAATTGAAATACCTAACCTTTCGGCTTCACTGACTGCGTGTTTGAAAAGATCCTGCCACTCCTCGCTTAAAAATGTCACAGGGCCGCGCGGAATTCCAACATTGACTTCCAGGAAGATCAAACTGCCAATGCCAACTTTTTTCATGGATTCGAGGTCTTTCGTCATTCCATCCCTGGAGAGGTTTCCATCCATGAAATACCAATATACGCCAGGTTTTGCCGAATCTGGCGGAGTGACAAATCCCTGGCGGAGCGTTTGCCGGGGGATCAATTTGCTGGCTATTGGCTTTGGTTTGGCAATAACACCTGAAATAACAAACAGACAAATAAGGAGCAAAGCAGGATTTTTCATTGGTGTATGTTTTGTCATTTGACCTGGTAGTTGGTGGTTGTTTTTTTAATCTTTGTGAGGGTGCTGCATGGGCTTCAGGGTGATTTTCAGCCATACAAAACCGGTAATTCCCGAAGCTATGGAGCCGGCGATGACCGCTATTTTTGCCATTTTAATCAGGTCGGGGTCACCAAATGCCAGCAGTGTGATAAAAATCGACATGGTAAATCCAATCCCTCCGAGAAAACCAACGCCGAAAATGTGCTTCATTTTGATGTTTCCCGGCAAATCGCAAATTCCCAGTTTTACGGATAGGAATGAAAATGCGAGAATACCCAGTGGCTTTCCTAAGAACAGCCCCAAAATAATCCCAATGGAGAGTGGTTGAGCAAGGGCTGACCAGCTGTTGTCAAAAATTAGTGCAGTGTTGGCCAATGCGAATACGGGTAAGATCAAAAAGGAGACAGGTTTGTGAAGGAGATGGAGCAATCTGGCAGAGGGTGTTGCTTTTTTACCATCCCGGAAGGGTATGGCAAAAGCAAGCAAGACGCCCGTGACGGTAGCATGCACACCAGAATTTAACATGCAGTACCACATAATTACCCCCCCAATAAGATAGGGCGTAAGTGCTAAAATCTTTAGTTTGTTTAGAGTGATCAATACCAGAAAAATCCCCAGGGCTGCCAGAAGATAGGGTACAGAAATGGAGGAGGTATAGAAAACAGCGATCACCATAATTGCCCCTAGGTCGTCAATCACGGCCAGTGCTGTTAAAAATATTTTCAGTGAAAGGGGGACTCTTTTGCCCAACAGTGACAAGATCCCTATCGCAAAAGCGATGTCGGTGGCCATCGGAATCCCGGCACCGGACTGGGTGGAAGTGCCAAAGTTCAACAAGAGGAAAATGGATGCAGGAACAACCATTCCTCCGATCGCCCCAAAAATCGGCAAGGATGCTTTTTTGAGATGGGAAAGTTCTCCATGGTAGATCTCCCTTTCCAGTTCCAGTCCGATGTACAGGAAGAAGATGGCCATTAGTCCATCGTTGATCCAGTGAACCAGGTCATGCCCTCCCAATTGGGTATCCCAAAAATTCAGGTAGGCACTTTGCAAACCTGAATTGGCAATTCCCATCGAGATGAGGGTCACAACGAGCAGAACGATTCCGCCCGATTTCTCACTTTCAAAAAATTCCTTGAATTTGCTTCTCATCAAAAACTCTTTTATTTCTTCTCATTTGAAAAGGAGTAGGGTAAATCCTCTTCCCTGGTGCCTCTTGTCTTGTTGGGGGTGGAACCCATTTTATAGCTGAGTGTGGCTCCCTGCATCAATTCGGCATGACTTAGCCAGTTCTTGCTGTAGGGTTTGCCATTGAGTGTCATTTCCTGAATGTATTTGTTCTCCGGGGAATTTTCAGGAGCTTCGATGACAATTTTTTTCCCATTTTCAAGTGTCAAAGTAATCTTGTTGAAGAGGGGTGCACCCAGCACATACTGGTCAGTTCCCGGACAGACATCGTAGAATCCCAACGCACTGAAGATGTACCAGGCGGATGTTTGTCCGTTGTCTTCATCTCCGCAATAACCGTCGGGAGTCGGACTGTACATGCGGTTCATGGTCTCTCTTACCCAATATTGGGTCTTCCAGGGTACGCCAGCATAATTGTAAAGGTAGATCATGTGCTGGATGGGTTGATTGCCATGTGCATAATTCCCCATGTTGACAATCTGCATCTCCCGGATTTCATGAATTACCTGCCTATAATAGGAGGCATCAAAAACAGGTGGCACAACAAAAACGGAGTCCAGCATCTTTGCAAACTCTTTTTTTCCGCCCATCAGGTCGGCAAGTCCCTGCACATCATGGAAGACGGACCAGGTGTAGTGCCAGCTGTTACCTTCTGTAAATGCATCGCCCCACTTGAAGGGGTTAAAGGGTTTCTGAAAGGTTCCGTCCTCATTTTTGCCCCGCATCAGTTTGGTCTCCTTGTCGAAAAGATTCCGGTAGTTCTGGCACCTTTTGGCATACAGATCAAGCTCTTGTTGTGGCCGTTTCAGGGCCTTTGCCAGTTGCAGAATAGTCCAGTCGGCATAGGCATATTCGAGTGTGCGGGCTGCACTTTCATTGATTTTTACATCGTAGGGAACATATCCCAAACGGTTGTAATAGGTGGCTCCCGCCCGGCCAACAGAAGTTAAAGGACCGGCGTTTTCACTGTTCTTCACCACTGCTTCATAGAGCTTGTTGATATCGTATCCCCGGGCCCCTTTCAGGTAAGCATCGGCGATGATCGATGCTGAATTGGAACCAATCATGCAATTTCGGTGTCCGGGACTTGCCCATTCAGGCAGCCAGCCACTTTCGTTGAAGGTGTTCACCATTCCCTCCTGAATTTGAGCATTCAGGGATGGGTGCATCAGGTTAAAGAGGGGGAATACTGCCCTGAAAGTATCCCAGTAGCCATTGTCGGTGTAGAGGTATCCCGGTAGGATTTTACCGTCGTAGGGACTGTAATGCTGGATTTTTCCGGTGGCATCTATTTCAAAGAATTTCCGTGGGAACAGCATGGTTCGGTAAAGACAAGAGTAAAATACCCTCTGTTGGTCGATGGTACCGCCTTCTACTTCAAGGGCAGATAACCCTTTGTTCCAAATGTCCCTTCCTTTCTGACAAACCTGATCAAAAGAATCGTTGCCCAGTTCTTTCAGGTTAAGTTCAGCCTGTTCAAGACTGATGAAGGAAGAGGCTACCCTGGCATGCACCACCTCGCCCCTTTTTGTTTCGAAGCGGAGTGCTGCTCCAACATGACCGGCTTTCAATTCGCTGATATTCTTTACAATTGTGGTATCACTCCAGACAACTCCTTCAGCAAATGGCTTGTCGAGTTGTACCACGAAGTAGTTTTTAAAATTGGCAGCAACTCCCCCACTGTTTCTGGTCGAATAGCCAACGATTTTGTTTTCCTTTTGAATGATTTTGATGTAGGATCCCTTGTTGAAGGCATCCACCAGAAGGTATGATTCTTTGTTTTCGGGGAAGGTAAACCGGAAAATCGATGCACGTTCGGTGGGTGTAATCTCGGCCGTTACATCATAATCAGCAAGATAAACGCTGTAATAATAGGGTTTTGCCGTTTCCGCCTTGTGCGAAAACCAGCTGGCACGCTTCATCCCGTCGATTTTTAATCCATTGGTGGTGGCAAAGAGCGAAAATTGCCCATAGTCGTTGATCCACGGACTGGGTTGGTGGGTCTGCTTGATGCCCTGGATATGGGTTGCATCGTAGGCATAGACCCATCCGTCTCCCATTTTAGCGGTCTGCGGAGTCCAGAAGTTCATTCCCCAGGGGAGCGCAACGGCAGGATAGGTGTTGCCTGTTGACATCGAAAAATTTGAATCGCTTCCCATCAATGGATTGACCAGGTCGACTGGAGTAGAACCGGATTTTTGTGCAGAAGCATAGAAAACGGGAAAGCATAGCAGGAGTAGCAGAAGAATTTTCATACGTAATATTGTATAGTTAGCCGAAAACCATATAATCACCTGATTTGTAATGAAAGGGAAAATAGTCAGCTGATTCGGTAGTAACAAATATAATGTCAATTTTCTACAAACAGAAATTAGGGTCCTGGATTGTTATGTATAGAAAACAACAAATCCCGCTTTAGACGGGATTTGCTGTTTTCTATACATTTTGTTGTGATTATTTCTGATCTAAGCCTCCAGTAAGGCGGTGTATTGTTCAGCATTCAGCAATTTGTCCAGTTCGGATGGCTCTTTCAACGAAACTTTGATCAGCCAGCCTTTTCCATAGGGATCCGTATTGACCAATTCAGGGTGCTCTTCCAGCAACGGATTCACTTCCAGAATTTCAGCAGTGGCTGGCATGAAAAGGTCTGAAACAGTTTTTACTGCTTCGATGGTCCCAAAAACCTCTTCAATGGCGAGTGATTCGCCACAAGTTTCAATTTCAAGAAAAACGATGTCTCCAAGTTCACCCTGGGCAAAATCAGTAATTCCTACAAATGCCACATCCCCTTCTACACGAAGCCACTCATGTTCTTTGGTGTATTTTAAAGCCGATGGAATATTCATGTTGCTACAATTTAGATATTTTTCAAAATTAAGATAAAATTGATTGCCAGAAGCTGATTTTTATCAAAATTATTTGATTAAAATTGATGTAGAAAGGGTAAGAAAGGATAAAGTAGAAAGTAGAAAGGATAAAGTGGCAGAATCCTTTGTGGGGGGATTGGCTATTGAACCTTAGTGATGAGGTTTGGTTCATCGGAAGCTGAAAGCGAATTGCCAATAACCAATAGCTTGATTCTATTTAATTTAATGAAAGATGTTTAAAGCGGAGATCAGCTCGTTAAGTGAGATAAACAATGTAGCAGTGAAATTTCTCGAGGCACATCCTGCCGACAGGCTCTTTGCTTTTTATGGCAGGATGGGTTCAGGCAAAACCACTTTTATCAAAGCATTGTGTGAAAAATTGCAGGTAGTGGATTATGTTACATCGCCTACTTTTGCTTTGATCAATGTCTACGAGACGGAGCAAAAAACTGAAATATATCATTTTGATTTTTACCGTATCAAGGGCATCGCAGAACTATTTGACCTTGGTTATGAAGAGTATTTTTTTAGCGACAATTATTGCTTTCTGGAGTGGCCTGAAATGGTGGAGTCGCTGCTCCCTCCCAATACTGTTAAAATCACCATCAGAGAGACCGAAAAGGGAAGCAGGATTATCGAATCAACTTAGCATCTTTCGACCATTGACAAACAAACTTTAAACGCATGAACCATCGGAAAGAGGAGAATACTTCTGTTTGGACCAAGGAAAAACTTATTCCCAAAGAGGAGTTGTACAAGCCGGGGAGACGAAATATCAAATTGAGCATCGGATTTCCCAATAAGGGCAATGTGATTGAATTCCGGGTACCGCTCACCCCTCAGTCGGTAGAGGTTCTGGTATCCAACGGACACAATGTATTTGTGCAAAAGGGAGCAGGGATAGAGGCCAACTATTCGGACAGGGCCTATGCCGAGGCTGGTGCGGTTATCTGCCAGGATGCAAGTGAGATTTTCCAGTGTGACATTGTGCTCAAAATGGCGCCATTCACCTGTGATGAGACCGATTTGATGAAAGGCAACCAATTGCTCTTTTCTCCGGTTTATCTCTCTCTCATGACCTCTGAATTTGTCAGGAAACTGATGCGTAAGAAGGTAACAGCCATTGGTTTTGAGTATCTTAAGGATGAATATGGGATTTCTCCGTTGGTGCAGATCAGCAGTGAAATATTGGGCAATATCTCCATGGTGGTGGCCAGTGAGTTGTTGAGCTCTGCCAACGGCAAAGGAGTCATTCTTGGTGAAGTTACCGGAGTGGCACCATCAGAGGTGGTTATTCTGGGTTCCGGCATGGTGGCAGAACAAGCAGCCCGGACTGCCATGGCATTGGGTGCCGTTGTGCGTGTCTTTGATGATTCAATTCACAAACTGATGAGCCTGAAAGCCAGACTGGGAATGCATATTTCTACCTCGGTTTACCATCCGAAAGCACTGCGGAAAGCGTTGAAAACAGCGGAGGTTGTGCTCGGAGCTATGCCCATGAACGAGGTGCCAGGCCTGATAGTCCCGGAAGATATGGTGGAAGGGATGAAAGAAAATTCTGTCATTATTGATCTTAACATCATCCAGGGTGGCTGCTTTGAGACTTCCCGAATTACCACCCTGAAGAATCCGGTCTACAAGGTCCATGGAGTGATCCACTGTTGTGTCCCCAACCTTGAATCACGGGTAGCACGCACGGCCTCCATTGCAGCAAGCAACATCTTTACCCCCATTTTACTGGGTATTGGACAATCCGGAGGGGTGACGGAGTACATCAAGGGAAACAGGGGATTCTGCGAAGGGGTATATCTGCTGAATGGAATCTTAACCAACCGGGATATTGCCAAAACGCTCTCCATTTCCGACACAGATATCAATCTGCTTTTGGGCGCATTTTAGGGTTGCCAGGTGTATCACCAGGAGAAGCCAGGTTATACTGGTTTCCTTGTACCTATTTGCTGATTCATCCTCTTCCAAATGATTTCCAAAACCTCAAACGTTTCAGAGAATGGCTATTCAAACCCATGAAAGCTCCAAAATGTGTATTAAAATGGTTTCATAGCCAATGAACACCACTGACACTGTTCCAGCGTGATTTCATAAGCGATGAAAGTGCTCAACAGAGCCACAGATGGGATTCATAAGTTATGAAAGTGCTCAACAGTGCAACAAATGGGATTCATTGGCTATGAAAGTGCTCAACAGTGACACAAGCAGGATTCATAAGCCAGGAGGGCACCAACAAGGATGGGCAGTTGAAGAATGGTTGTTGGCCAGGATCGTTTATTCTTCCGCCAGAATCATCATGGAAACCGGATGCAACTTGATTTTCGCCGTGGTAACATGACCCATCCCCTTGGGATGAATTTCTCCATTTTGAGCTACAATCAACCAGCGCTTCTCCTGAATATCCAGGTCTACTGAGTAGTTGTTGCCATTGTAAAAGAGAAGGATATTTTTCCAGGAATCACCATTTGCATGATCTGTCAGTTCGCAGTGGATGACACCCGGAATGTACTTGCCGGGGAAGTGTAATTTGGCTCTCACTTCATCGCTGTTGTTCATTCTGAAAGCTGGATGCTGCCGGCGAAGTTCAATGCAATTTTTGGTGAACCTGAAGAGTCCGTTGAATTCCGATTTCCGGCCCCACTCCAGTTGATTGACATCATCGGGCGACCGGTAGGAGTCGTGGTGCCCCCTTTTTGACCGGTGCATCTCTACTCCTGAATGTAAAAATGGGACACCTTGCGCTGTCAGCAAGATCCCCAGTGCCAGCCTTGTCATCCGCTCGATCTCTTCCATGGAAGCTTCAGGACAGGAATATTGCAACTTGTCAAACAGGGTATAGTTGTCGTGACAGGAGACATAATTGACACATTGTGCTGGTGAATTGGCCCAGGGCTGACGGGAGGATTCCACATAATCGTAAAATATCTCCGGATGCCGTATCGCACCCGTCATGGAAAATTTGACCTTCTCCTCCCGAAGTGTAAGTCCGCTGATAAAACCGGTGCTGAACCGGTGGAATGGTGATCCTTTCAACCCATCCCGCATATCATCACAAAAGGAGGCAATGCGGTCGAGCTGCGGAGTATTCAGTTTGGTCGCTCTTAAATGTTCCGGCAAAGGGGATTCGGCCGCAATCCATCCCTCACCGTAGATGAAAATATTCGGGTCAATCTTGTCTAACCGTTTGCGAATCTGGTGCATGGTTTCCAGGTCCAGGATACCCATCAGGTCGAACCTGAAACCATCCAGATGATACTCTTCTGCCCAATAGGCAACTGAATCGACAATGAATTTTCTTACCATCGCTCTTTCTGAGGCCAATTCATTGCCACATCCACTGGCATCCGAGAATGTTCCATCGGCCCGCTGACGGTAATAATAACCAGGAACAAACTGGTTGAACCAGGAGTCGAAGATCAGGCCGGAGTGGTTGTAGACGACATCCATGATGACGCCAATCCCTTGCAAATGGAGTGCCTGAACTACTTTTTTCACCTCCTTGATTCTTACTGCACCATTGTAGGGATCCGACGAATACCACCCTTCCGGGGTATTGAAGTTGAGGGGATCATAGCCCCAGTTGTATTGTGGGACTGTTTTTGTTTCATCGACTGTATAGAAATCTGCGATAGGCAAGAGATGAACATGCGTAATTCCAAGCTCCTTCAGGTGGTCTAATCCGGTAGTTTCTCCTTGCGGGGAGATTGTGCCGCTCTCTGACAATCCCAGGTATTTGCCTTTGTTTTCGATCCCTGAGTCAGGGGAAATGGAAAAATCCCGAACATGCAGTTCATAAAGCACCATGTCTGTTGGTTGGTTGACCGATGAACGCCGGTCTTTTTCCCAACTTTTAGGATTGGTCCTCGCTAAATCAAGCACCAATCCCCTCAATCCGTTCACTCCGGTGGCCTTTGCTCCAACGTCGGGACATTCATACAACCATCCTTTTTCATCCCGAACCTGAAAAGTATAGAAGGTTCCCTCATAATTTCCTGCCAATTCGGAGCACCAGGTACCCGATTCTTCCTTTGAAAGCTGAAATATTTTTTCCGGAAGTTCTGCCTCCACAGATGCGTAGATTCTTAACACTACTTCCAATGCAGTAGGTGCCCAAATTCTAACAGAGAGACTATTTTCAGACCAGATCACACCAAGGTCATTACCCTGATAAACTGGGAATTGTGAAAAGTCAAAATCTTTGAAGGTCCAGTCTCTCATGCTTATATCAGCTTTATTCGGATGGTGGTACTTTTAAACTTTTTTCCTGAAACTTCCCTTATTTCGGCACTTAGCCTGCAAGCCCTCTTTAGCGCCGGATAACGTTCGTAAAACTGGTTTAATTCAATGCGGTAGGCAGCCTCGTACCCGGGCTCCAGCCACATTGGAAAATCATCCACTCCGCCGAAAGAGTTGATCCTGAATTTGCGTTCACTGCTCCACCTTTTGAAAATCAGGAAGGGTGCCTGAAGGTCGACAGGCCTGATTCCATAATTCTGAAGCGAGATGGTGATATAGTCTGGTCTTCTGCGACGATCCCCGGTAAGTATAATCTGTGCTTTTCTTCTGCTTAACCGCTCTTTCAGGCTCAGTTTTCTGCCTTTGGTAGGGGAGGTGCGTACTCTTTTCACCAAACTTACCAAACCCCATAAGCCTAACATAGCGATGGCTGTCAGGCCTGACCAAAAGAGCCAGGGATGGATGTTTGAAATAATATTGGATAAAAAATCGTCTTTGATGAGCATGATGGCAGCAAAAGTTGACCCGATGCAAAAGAAAAGAATTCTGCCAACATTTTAAAATTAAAAAAACCGTTGTAGTCCAATCTACCGCCTTTAAATGTGAAACTGGGTAACTTACAATGATCTATATAGCTGGATGAATGAGTTATATAAGGAAGAGAACAAATGAATTTATTATTTGCATCGTTACATTATCTGAAGGAATTCTCCAACGACAAATCCAATAATTAGCCAATTTCTCCAGCCAAAAACTGTTTAAGGATCAGGTACCCTGACTTGCTGATTTTTAGTTTGGCCCCCTGCTTGGTAAGTAATATCCAGGATTCCTTCCCGTATTGTTGTATTTCAGCGATTTGGGAGGAATTGACCATGCAGGATCGGTGGATTCGGATAAATTTCTTCGGATCCAGGTGGTTTTCAAAAAATTTCATCGTTTTCTGCTTCAGGAAGTGTCCCTCTTTGCAGTAAATCATTACAAAATCATCTTCCGATTCAAGGTAGTCGATGGTATCCACAGGAATGATCCTGATTTTCGAACCTGATTTTACGACGATCCTGCTTAGCAACCCGCTGTGCTCTTCATGAGCCTGACTTAGATGTTCCAGCTCCGCTTTGTTTCCATTGCCGGATTGAATACTTTTCAAAGCCTTTTCGATGGCAACCTGAACCCTTTCGATCGGGTATGGTTTCAGCAGATAGTCGACGGCATTTGCCTCAAAAGCACGAATGGCAAACTCTTCATAAGCTGTTGCAAAAATGATTACCGGGGGCTCATTCAACAGTTCCAGCATTTCAAAACCAGTGATCTTCGGCATTTGAATGTCCAAAAAGACCAGATCCGGCTTTAATTCCTGAATAGAGAGAACTCCTTCGAATCCGTTGCTGCATTCACCAACGAGTTCCAACCGTGGGTCTCTGGAAAGATAATTTTTTAGCAGGTCTCTGGCGAGTTGTTCGTCATCGATGATGAGTACTTTTATTTTGTTCATGTTGAAAGAGTGACTATAGTGAAATAGATTGACTAAAATTTTTCTAAAATTGATTGGGGAGGAGAATGGTTACCACAAACAAGCCGTTGTCTCCCGTGACTTTCATCAGGTGGTTGCTGTTGTAGACCATTCGGAGTCTTTCCTGGACATTTCTGAGTCCGATCCCCTCTCCTTTGAGGGGAGCTG
Source organism: Tangfeifania diversioriginum (assembly GCA_945873105.1). Taxonomy (GTDB): domain Bacteria; phylum Bacteroidota; class Bacteroidia; order Bacteroidales; family Prolixibacteraceae; genus CAINVV01. The sequence continues at coordinate 71,179 of CAMCBW010000014.1, read as the reverse complement.
CTTCCCTGTCAAATGTATTGGTGATGGTAAGCACGGTGTGCTCACGCTCCTTTTTTGCACTCAGCACTACCTCAACTGTTTCTGAGGCTTCATAGACGCCATATTTGATGGCATTTTCAAATAGTGGTTGCAGCAACAGCGTAGGAATTTGACAATTGGTGCATTCAGATCCAACCTGGAAACTGTAATTCATCTTATCCCCAAACCGTATTTTCTCAATTTGAAGGTAGAGCCGGATATGGTTGATCTCCTCCTCCAGTGCCACCATTTCGTTGTGCTGCTTGCGGAGCGAGTAACGCATAAAATCGGAAAGGGCGATGACCATCTCATGTGCCTTGTTTGGATTGGTTAGGGTTAGGGAGGCTATGGAATTGAGGCTGTTGAAGAGAAAATGGGGATTGATCTGTGACTTCAATGCCCTAAGTACTGCCTCCCTGACCTCCTGTTTGAGTTCTTTTTCCCGTTCGGTTTTTTCGTAGTTTTTCCGGTAGGAGAAGTATAGATAGAGGACAGTTGCTACCAGAATATTGAATATAAATCCTATGAAAATTCTGTTTGTTAAGTTGTTATCCTGGTAAGAAATATAGGCTGGGTAAGGGAAAAGGATGCGGGTGATGAAAGAGGCAGTGTAGGCCCATGCCAGGGACAAGACTACGGAAGAAGCCAAATGTGAGGAGAGCAGTTGGGCAAAATGTTTGTCATCCGGACTATTGTACTTTACCACAAACCAGATGGCCATCCCAAAGGCTCCAAGCAGGAAGCCAAACAGCATCCCATCTACCAGCGAAATCCCCCAGGGGAGGATTTCGAAGTAGATATTGTAGCTTGCCTGCAATATTCCCAACAGGATGGGGGTAATCCAGTAGAATACAAGCGAGAATCGGTTAACAATACCTTTGTGATCCATGTTTTTTTATGGCATCGAGGTGATTTCTCCACCACCAAAAATTGCAACACCTTTGATTACTACAATTTTTGATTGATCTACCCTTGAGATAACCGAGTTACCTCGTTTGTCCTCGAATCCTCCGAAAATGGAGACTACTTCAGACTTCACATTCCATCCTTCCGGAACAATGATTTTGGTACCTCCGAAGATGGTAGCAACATCAATGACGCATCCTTCAACGGGTTTGCAATAGAGCAGGTTGATTTTAGAGCCGCCAAAAATTGCCGTTACTTTTCCGCCTTTGAATTGTTCCGAAACCAATGACATGTTTCGTCCGCCAAAGATGGCTGTTTCATCCAAAATATCATTTTTATCCACAGATGATCCGTAAGATGGCAGACTGGGTTTACGATTCCATTGGAAAATGAAAACGATACCGATGATTACCAAAATCAATGGCCAAAAATTGTGGAAGAAATCATCAGGGACATTGAACAATCTTGGCAACATGAAGTAGGTGCCAATGCCGATTAAAATCAAACCTGCGGTGCTGGATTTTCTACTCAGGTTGAATAGTCCAATAACTATCAGCAGCATGGGCCAGCTGATCAAGATGTGGGAGAGATCCCAGGAAAGAATATCCAGATTTCTCAGGATCAGTAATCCGCCGATTGCTACAAAAATAATACCCAGAAATACTCTTGAGTCGGAGCCGTTGTGTCTTCTCCTTTTGTCATGATAGACTTTTTCGCTGAAATTGCTTTCATTTGGATCGTTCACGATATTCATAATTTTCAGTATTAAGTGAGACCATATTAATTATGGCTCAAAAGTATCTTCCTATTCAAACAACAGGAAGGACAAATCGGCCAATCACAGATTATTATCGGTGAATGGAGCCAAAATGTAGTCAGGACCTTCCTGAATGAGTTAGCATTCTGTGTAATTCACCATTGAATTGACTGGCTTTTAGCAATTTTTCCATGGTGAGGTGGATGCGGTACCTCCAGTAATGTTGTGCAACCGCAGGAATATTTATTCTTTCAGCTTCAAAATCCTGTCGTCTGAGCTCCTCATCCATGGCCAAAAGATCCTGGATCGGGAAGATGGTCCACATGGCCGGTGACCAGAAATGCTGTTGCAGGATATCTTTGGCCAGCCATGGTTCCATTACCTTGTTGAAGGCAGAATGGTTGCCCATGATGGTGCGGAAGAATCGTTCGCTCTTGACGGCATCCTCTTCCCACCAGCCACGCAGGGTAGAAGTGTCGTGGGTTGAGGTGGTACTAACCGAAAGATAGGGTGCATCAGCAGGATGCAGGAATTCAATGCTGGGATCCTTTGGCATTCGCTGTACTTCAAGACTCAGTATTCCCAACTCATTCATCACTCCTGGTACACATCCCGGAATCATGCCAAGATCCTCGCCGCAAACCAGCATATCTGATGCTTCCAGAATGGCTGGCAATGTTTGCATGGCCTGCTCTTTCCAGAATTCATCGTGACGGTGGTAGAAAAACTCGATGTAAAGTTCATCCAGCATGTACCGGTTGTGATCGTTGAGGTTCATGTATGAATTGGTATCGTGCAATGAAATTCTGGGATGAAAATAGCTGGGATGCAATGGATCCCGTACAAACAACACTTCACTGATCAACGAACAGAGTCCGTCCCTGATTCTACTCTCTTTTCCGGTTAACTCCTTCTCCGAACGGTGGGATTCGAAGAAATCCCAAACCTGTTTCTGGGTAGCAAAATTTGGTTTCAGGTTAAATTTGCCTGGTTCATATTCTGAAAGGTAACTATTTTTTACCTCTTCTGTAAACTCGCCAAAAAGTCCCCAAAGAAAATAATCCCTGATGTAAGGTTTGGTAAAACGTTCTTCATTGAAATTGATCCCTCGGTCAAGGATCTCATCTCTTGAAAAGGGAAGTGCCGGATTAAAGTGTCCCATAGTACCAAAAATCTGTTCCGTAGGGATTTCCCATATTCGGAAAAACCCTACAATATGGTCAATCCTGAATGCATCAAAATAGAGCGACATTTGCTTCAGCCTGTTTTTCCACCATAGATAGCCATCTTTGGCCATCACTTTCCAATTGTAGGTTGGGAATCCCCAGTTTTGGCCCATATCGGCAAACTCATCGGGAGGTGCACCTGCCTGTTGGGCAAGGTTGAACAGTTCTGGTTGTGTCCATGCCTCCACACTGTTCGGACTGATACCTATCGGGATATCTCCCTTTAGAACAATTCCATTGTCACGGGCATAGGTGGCTGCCTCACTCAATTGTTTATGGGTATGAAATTGAATAAAATAGTGAACCGCGATATCCGGGTAGAAGGGATTCCCAGGAGAGGCCAATTTCTCAACTTCTATCCTGTTGTAGGTGCTATGGCTTTTCCATTGCCGGAAATTTGCAGTCTTATTTAAATCTCTGAGGTAACAAAATGCAGCATAGGGAACCAGCCAATCTTTGTTTTGCCCAAAAAAGTAGAGATAGGAAGGACTTTGTAGGAAGGATTCCATCTGTTGGTCGAAGACCAGCTTGAAAAATTTAGACTTGACTTTGTGGACATCTTCATAGTGGACAGATTCCAGCGCATTAAAGCCGGCGAGTGTTTGAAGGAACCCAACCATCAGGCTTTCATCGTCCAGCACCCCCATCTTTGTGATGTTCAGGAATACAGGATGTAAGGCCATCACAGAGATTGACTTGTAGGGGTAAGAGTCAACCCAGCTATGGGTGGAAACGGTCTCATTCAGGGGAAGAAGCTGGATCATTCGAAGACCGCATTTACGGCTCCAATCCACCAATTGAGGAAGATCCGTAAATTCACCAATACCTCCGCTGTGTTCTGTGCGCAGAGAGAAGAGCGGTATAGCCACACCTGCACCTTTCCATTTGCCGGTACTTTGTCTGAATTTCTCGTCTGTGTGTACTTTCAGCGACTTACCAGCCAGACATACAAAGTCACGGATCACCCTGTTGCTTCCTTCCTCCCATTCTATCACCCTTTTGTGGGCGGGATCATAAATAACATATTTGTAGTGAAGGGGGAAGGTTAATTTTGAAGCCTCAATCTCGATTTGCCAGAGAGGAGCCTGGGCATCATTCATCTCCAGTACAGCAGTTTCCCTCCATCCTCCCATTTCAGGATCTGCGCCCACTACTGCAAATTTGTATTCCGGCGCAATGGCAGCCGAATGAAGTTGAAGACGGAGCAATTGATTCGGTTGATCCTCTTTTTTGGATGGGGAGGAAGTTTCTCTCTTGAATAAGACCTTTTGAAAAGCAGAGGTGAAAAGCGCATTTTCAGGATCCGAACTGCTTCGCCAGAAATCGCGCAAGCGAATCTGCTCCTTCTGCTCTATGTTGGGGGAGATGCATCTGTTCCCACCCCATTCCCAAATAAATTTTCCCTGGTTGTTTAGCAACAGGTATTTGTATTCAAGGTGATCCAAATCCGTCTCGAGAACTGCCTGCCACTCCCCAGGAAATTGATTCTTCATGGGTATTGCCTTGTAAGGATCCCAATTCCCAAATTGTGTAGTTGATCCGGCGATGAAGAGTGATTCTCCCCAGGTTGTCTGAAAATTGATTTTGAACGATAGTTGCATTTTTTCCCCCTTTCTAATGTAAGGTTGATAGCTGATCAGCTTGCTCAAAATTACTAATCTGTTGGCTAATTCCGATGATTTCCAAAGTTTTTATTCAACCTGGGAACCCTTATTTCAAAATGTGCGTATGATCCTACTAATAAAACAATCACCGATTTGAGAAGGTTTTAACAATGACTACAGACTTTACAACTGCACCTCTGCCCAAATTGATACGTTCGATAGCACTTCCATCTAGTATAGGCCTGGTATTCAATACTTTATTTAATGTGGTGGACACCTATTACGGAGGATTGGTTTCAACAACGGCCTTGGCAGCATTGTCACTCTCTTTTCCGGTCTTTTTTATCATTCTCTCTGTTGGAATGGGTATGGGAACCGGAACGACAGCACTTATTTCCTCTTCATTGGGTGAAGGAGACATTAGAAAGGCTGGAATGTATGCGGCTCAATCCATTACCTTATCATTTTTCAATGCTTTTTTGCTCACAATTGTGGGAGTAATCATGGCACCGCATCTTTTGGAATTATTGGGGGCGAAAGATGAATACCTCGCTATTGCTGCGTCCTACATGAATATCATCCTGTCTGGTACCCTTTTCTTTTTGCTCAACAGTGCTTTGAACGCTATGCTCACATCGAGAGGTGATACAAAAACATACCGGAATTTTTTGATTGGAGGATTTTTTCTAAACGTTTTGATGGATCCCTGGTTCATGTATGGAGGATTAGGAGTTCCTGCCATGGGAGTTGGAGGAATTGGGTTCTCAACTGTGATCATTCAATTTCTTGGTTCCCTCTACCTGGTTCATCGGATACGGAAAAAAAAGATCATGTCAGGAATCGAATGGCAGGATTTTGTGCCACAAAAGAGTTATTTTATTGACCTGTTCAAGCAGGGATTTCCGGCTAGTTTAAATATGCTTACCGTAGCCATTGGGATCTTTGTGATCACCTATTTTGCCGGAAAATTTGGGAAAGAAGCAGTAGCGGCATATGGCATCGCCACCAGGATAGAACAGCTTGCCTTGCTTCCTACCATGGGGCTTAATATCTCGGCGCTTACTATTGCTGCACAGAATTTTGGAGCGGGTTTGCCCCACAGGGTTTTTGATTCCTGGAAGCTGAACATTATATATGGTTTGCTGATTATCCTGGCAGGAATCATCAGCGTTAAAATATTTATGGAGCCACTGATTAAAATATTTACTGCTGATCCCAATGTTGTATCGATTGGCAAAGAGTATCTTAGCATAGCTACCTTGTTCTTCTTTGCCTATATTTTTCTGAACATTTCAGTGTCAACACTGCAAGGAATCAAGAAACCACTGTATGCCATATTTGTCGGTACTTACCGTCAACTTTTGGTTCCGCTGCCGCTCTTCCTTTTGTTGGCCCTCTATCTGGATTGGGGTACCAAGGGGATATGGTGGGGCATCTTTTTTGCCAACTGGAGTGCTGCGATTTTTACTTTTTTATATACACGGCGCAAACTTCAAAAATTACTGGTTGCCAAGACAAGTGCCTAGAGTGCCTAAAGTGAACTAAAGTGCCTAAAGTATTTCGCCCTAAACAAGATTAGATCAATTTTGTTGAGTTAAAACTTTAGGCATTCTAATCACTTTAAACTCTTTAGGTCCTGCTACTTCTTCGAATTATCTTTCAAGGATACCGTGCGGTTAAAGACCAATTTTTCTGGTTTCGAGTCTGGATCCACATTGAAATATCCTAATCTTTCGAATTGGTAATTGGTAAGCGGCTTTGCATCTTTGATAAATGGCTCCACATAGCAGTTTCCAAGCGTTTTCAAGGATTCAGGATTTAAAAACTCCAGGAAATCTTTTTCTTTGTGGCCATCCGGATCAGGATCGGTGAAAAGACGGTCGTAAAGCCGAACTTCACAGTTGACTGCTTCTTTGGAGGAGACCCAGTGAAGGGTCGCCTTTACCTTACGGCCATCTGGAGCATTACCGCCTTTGGTTTCAGGATCATAGGTACATTGGAGTTCAACAATATTGCCTTCAGAATCCTTGATGACCTCGTTACAACGGATGAAATAGGCATATCGTAATCTGACCTCCTTGCCTGGAGCAAGTCTGTAGAATTTGGAAGAGGGTTCTTCCATAAAATCCTCCTGCTCAATGTAAAGCACCTTGGAAAAGGGAACTTTTCGTTTGCCCATGGATTCATCCTCCGGATTGTTGACGGCATCAACCTCTTCAACGGTATCCTCAGGATAGTTGGTTAGGACAATCTTCAGGGGGTCTGTTACACACATCAACCTTTGTGCCTTTTTGTTCAGATCCTCCCGAATGCAAAACTCCAGCAATGCAACATCAGTTACCCCATCTACTTTGGTGATTCCCACCATGTCAGCGAAATTACGTATGGATTCAGGGGTATATCCTCTGCGGCGAAGGCCACAAATAGTAGGCATTCTGGGATCGTCCCAATCCTTAACATATCCCTCTTTGACCAACTGGAGCAGTTTACGTTTGCTCATTACAGTTGAGGTAATATTCAATCGGGAGAATTCAATTTGCCGGGGGCGGTAATCAGTCTCCTGGAGTTCATCTACAAACCAATCATACAGAGGCCGGTGGACTTCAAACTCGAGTGTACAGATCGAGTGCGTAATTCCTTCCCAAAAATCAGACTGACCATGGGCATAATCATACATTGGATAGATGCACCATTTGTCTCCGGTCCGGTGATGAGGCTGTTTCAAGATCCGGTACATCAAAGGGTCGCGAAGGTGCATATTGGGAGAGGACATGTCAATCTTTGCCCTCAGGACACAGTCGCCTTCATTGTATTTTCCCAACTTCATATCTTCAAAAATCCGAAGGTTGATCTCAGGAGCGCTATTCCGGGTAGGGCTTTCTGTACCAGGTCTGGTTGGAGTCCCACGTTGTTCACTAATAACCTCCTGGCTTTGGAAATCGATGTATGCTTTTCCTCTATTGATCAGTTCAACCGCAAAATCATAAAGTTTGTCAAAATAATCTGAGGCATAATAGAGGCGGTCCTCCCAATCAAATCCCAACCACTTTACATCCTCCATGATTGAATCAACATACTCTGTCTCCTCTTTGGCAGGATTGGTATCATCGAAACGGAGGTTGGTCTTACCTCCAAAAAGCTTGGCCGTACCAAAGTTCAAACAAATGGATTTGGCATGACCAATGTGTAAATATCCGTTGGGTTCAGGTGGAAACCTGGTGTGAACTCTTTTGTCATTTTTGCCGGCTGCCAGATCATCAACGATCTGCTGTTGAATGAAATTCTTTGGAACGATTGGATCCATGATGACTATTTTAATATTTTTATTTCCTTGTACTACAAAGCCTGAAGTTCCTATGGTGAATTGAAACGTCTGGAGAGCTTCTCAAAGTACCCGATTTATTCGAATGCCGGTAGTTTTTAATTTTAGTCACTTTAGTTCACTATTGTCACTGCAGGCACTTCCCGCAAAGGTAACAAGAGTTGTTTATACAAGGAAGAAAAAAATAGGATTAAAAAATGAGTTAAATTTGATCTTCTTAAAATTCACCATATGGGAATGATTGAACTGGAAGGGATGGAGTTTTATGCTTACCATGGCTACTTTAAAAGTGAGCGGATCGTTGGGAACAGTTTTGAAGTGAACATTTCCATTGTCACAGATTGTGAAGCTGCGGCACAAAGTGATCAGCTCTCTGACGCATTGAATTATGAGTTGGTTTACCGATTGGTCCAGGAAGAGATGAACCAGCGTTCACATCTGCTCGAACATGTTGCAGGAAGAATATTAGGTAGAATTCACAAAGAATTCACAAATGTTGGCAAAGTTGTTGTGAAAATCTCGAAAAAAAGACCTCCGATGGGAGGACATATAAGGGCCGTTAGTGTTTCAATGGAAGGTTGAATCCTCTTTTTTCTTTGACAGGTTTTCTCACCTGAGAAAAATCTCTATATTTGCACCCTGAAAAAGGTCGGTTGGCCGAGTGGTTAGGCAGCGGTCTGCAAAACCGTGTACGGCGGTTCGAATCCGCCATCGACCTCAATGTATTGTATTTAGTGGAATCGTCTGAAATTTCAATACGTTGATTTTCAGACGATTTTCTTTTTTGTGCACCAACAAATCAACTTTTATGTTTAAAAATTTATTGGCTACCGCACCGAAAAGCAGCTCTGATAAAAGCATTATCTTGCCCAAAGCCGAATATCTGAATATACCCATTCAATTGCTTGCAGGATTTCTTGATGATACCAGACTTTCAATCAGGAACATTTACTATTACTCCCTGTATGCCTACTTTGTAAAATTAAGTAAGGGATCTGAAAAGGATAAATACAAGGAGACTTGTGATTGGCTAGGTTTTCAGCTGCTCAACCGTGAAGAGAATCTAAGACTTGGAAAGGTGCTCTACGCTCGCTATCAAAATTCACCCATGACAGGAATTGAACGGAATCTCTATTCAGAGTTTAATAACCTTGAAAAAACCGATTTTGAAAAAGCATGTTTTCTGGCTTACCATGCATTGAAATCTATAGCTGGTAACAAGACTTTTCAAAAGGCAGATAACAAACTATTGTGGGCACGAATGGATGGCAAGGTAAGAGCGGTAAAAGAGCTGTCTGAATTGTCTGAAAGAATGAGGTTTTATTCCCAGGATTACCAAACATTGAAAATCAAGCGAGAACTTCAGGACAATTGGGGATTGGTCTATTACGCCCAGCAAACCAGAGGTTATTATGTATCTTTCAGGTTGGATTTAAAATCCTTGATCTCTGAGGCTGTGAAACGAAAACGAAAATCTATTGATAAACAGAGGCTTCAAAAAATAAGATCGATGGAAAGTCAGGTTATGGGAGCTTTGGAGAAAAAAAACCCAAAGTCTAAGTCTCACTAAATCAATAGCATGTTCTTGTTTAGGGGTGATTATCGCTTTGGCTTACTCCTATCATTTAATCACACTCATATCTCAGTCATATTATAGCCATATTAGACTCATATCTCAGCCTAAATAAATTGAATTTATATTTTGAGTTCTTATATTTTCAATAAACCTTAAGTTGCCGGGAGATTCCAGGATTCCAATATTTTCATTCCGGGACAGCTATTCCTTCAATTATTAAATTCTCAGGAGGTTATTGAGGTTTTCACTTCCATTTCGCTACAACCAAATTGATAGATTCAATGGGCCAATTTTGCCTTCTTTTTGAATAAGCCGCCCATTTAAACTTCTCAAATTTCCTTTCCTGACGTAATTTTGCTTGGAAACGCCATGATTATCTAATGTATTTTCCTTAAAAACAGTATTTATTCTGGTTAAAAGTCAATTAACCGCACAATTTCCTATCACCCTCTTCATTTTTCTGCAAACTGGCTAACCTGGATTTAGAGTTCTCTTCAGATAACGGTATTTTAGAAGAGATCCGCACTATATTGGAAGGTAGAAATCAATTTTTTCCAAAAGATCCATTATTGTTGATGAGTTGAAGACAAGTTCAAATAATTTTCATGTTGTTGCTGTTGATGGCATTATTAAATGGAGAGGACATTTTATGAAGCAAATGTAATAAAATTTTCTCAATTAAATATCAATAAAAGAAGTTATTAATACAATATATATAAACAAAGAAATTATATATTTCTGCTGTAGTTCCAGTTTATAGGGATTTAATTTATGAATATGCATAAACAAAAGATAATAAGTATAATGCAGTATTATATATAAATGAAATGTTTGTTTGAGAAGTTTGAATCACCAATTGTACAATTATGGTTATTTGGCAATACCATCGCTTAAGAGGTGGGACAATTTTATCTGTGGCAGGAGCCAAGTGTAAGATTTATTTTTGCTCACGAATGGTTCCCATTGGTTATTCGATCAAGTAGTGATATGCAAGAAATTGGCTAAATTTTGGTTATATGTAACTCGTTAAATGTGAAATTGTGATTACATTTGATAAGGTTGATGCTTACTTTTTGCAGAATCCTTTACCTTGAATTCTTATTGGCTATTTTCATGTGTGATTTGATTTCCTATGGAGTCTTGTAGCTTTTTTGATTGTACCAATTTTCTGCTTTATATTTTATAATTCTTTTACAAACTAATCTTATGCAAACAATCCGACGCAGAGAATTTGTTCAGAATACGCTCCTTACCTGTGTTGGAGTGAGTATGGCAGGCACTTTGGCGCAAGCCTCTCTTCCCTCTTTTCAGCAGTCTGGAAAGAGAATAGGAATCATTGGTTTGGATACCTCACATAGTATTGCTTTTACCAAAGCCTTGAATGCAAAAGATGCTTCGGAGGTTTTTCATGGTTTTAAAGTTGTGGCTGCCTTTCCATACGGAAGCAGGGATATTGTTAGCAGCAGTGAACGTATACCTGGGTATACGGCAGAGGTGCAAAAATTTGAAGTTGAGATTGTGGATTCAATTGCAGAACTTCTGACGAAGGTGGATTTTGTTATGTTGGAGACCAACGATGGCAGATTGCATCTTGAACAGGCATTGGAGGTTATTAAAGCGGGCAAGATGATGTTTGTGGACAAGCCGGTTACAGCATCCCTTGCAGATGCGATCATCCTTTACGAAACTGCCAGGAAATTCAAGGTGCCCATTTTTTCCAGCTCTTCGTTGCGGTACATAACTGGTATAGAGGAGATTTTGAGTGGGAGAATTGGAGCCATTACTGGAGCTTTTACCTTTAGTCCGGCCAAACTTGAGAAAACCCATCCTGATCTCTTCTGGTATGGTATTCATGGGGTGGAAACCCTTTTCGCAATTATGGGAACTGGTTGTGCTAGTGTTGTACGGGTGTCAAATGATGAAACAGACTTGGTTACTGGCACATGGGTGGATGGCCGCATTGGATCGTTCAGGGGTATAAGGAGTGGGAAAGGGGATTATGGCGGTATAGTGTTTGGAGAGAAGGGAATCCTGCCATTGGGCGGTTATTCAGGGTATAACCCGCTTCTCGTTCAGATTATACGTTTTTTCGAGTCAGGTGTAGTTCCGGTAAAGTCAGAAGAGACTTTGGAAATTCTCGCTTTTATGGAAGCAGCAGAGCTTAGCAAAGCCAGGAGTGGTATTCCTGTTGAACTTTCTACTGTTTGGAAGTTGGCTTACGAAAAGAATGGAGGACACTAAAAGCAATCTGAATTTCACAATCACGCATTAGCTTACTCTGAAATGTCCAGAGGTAGTTGTTCTTTTAATACCATGAATTCTGGGTTTTTTAGGTTCGAAGCTGAAGGTTAAGTAAAGAAAACAACCAATATAAAGCTATAAAAAGTAATAAATCCAATACTTTGAAAAGTCATTCCATGGAGAAGTCACGAAGAAATTTTGTTAAAAAATCGGTTGTAGGGGCAGCCTCAATCTCCTTTGGAGGAGTATTGCCAGGATTTAGTGCAAAAAGCTATGCACGCATTGTTGGAGCGAACAAGAAAATTGTGGTCTCCATGATGGGTGTTAATTCAAGGGGAAAGGCGCTGGCAAGAAATTTTGCCATTCAGGAGAATTGTGAAGTAGCGCACATTTGCGACGTTGATTCCAGGGCGATCACCAACTGCATCAATGCTTTGAAGGATAGGCAGGAAATGATTCCATCTGGTTTTGGTGATTTTCGCAAGTCGCTGGAGAGTAAAGATATTGATGTAATGGTGGTAGCTGCTCCCGATCACTGGCATGCCCCGGCTTCACTTTTGGCCTTGCAGGCAGGGAAGCATGTTTATGTGGAAAAACCATGTAGCCACAATCCCCGGGAAGGGGAGATTTTGGTTGAGGCGGCAAAAAAATACAACAAAGTGGTTCAGATGGGTAATCAGCGCCGCTCCTGGCCCAATGTTGTCAAAGGAATTGAGGAGCTGAAAAGCGGTGCAATTGGTAAAACCTATTTTGGGAAAGGATGGTATACCAACAACCGCGCCTCAATTGGAACAGGGCAAATAACAGCGGCTCCGGAATGGCTCAATTGGGACTTATGGCAGGGTCCTGCTCCAAGAAGAGCGTTCAAGGACAATTATATCCACTACAACTGGCACTGGTTCTGGCATTGGGGAACGGGAGAAGCATTGAATAACGGAACTCATATGATCGATTTGTTGCGTTGGGGTATGGGGGTGGACTTTCCAGTGAGGGTAAGTTCAAATGGAGGACGATTCCGCTACACCGACGATTGGGAGACCCCTGATACGCAGGTAATCAATCTCGATTTTGCCGAAGGTGTATCCATGTCATGGGAAGGAAGAAGTTGCAATGGAACTCCAATAGAAGGAACTTCTGTAGGAGTCATCTTTTATGGAGAGAAAGGAAGTCTGATGATTCCCAGTGGAAACAGCTATACCATTTTTGACCTTCAGGGAAAAATTGTCAAGCAGGTAAAAGAGCAACAAAAGATAGATCCGCGTGATCTTTCCAATCCATCAGAACAGGTGGATGCCCTGCATATCTTAAATATGTTTGACGGCATTGTCAATGGAGCAAAACTACATTCGGATGTTGAATCTGGTCACAAGAGTACGTTACTGGTTCAACTGGGTAATATTTCACAAAGGGTCGGGCGAAGTTTGAATATTGATTCTAACAATGGCCATATATTAAAAGACCACGAGGCTACCAAATTATGGAGCAGAAGTTACGAAAAGGGATGGGAGATGAAATTGTAAGATCTAATACTTAGAATGGGGAAAGAAACCTATAAGCCTAAGCAGGGTCACGCTTTCAACCCGGGAATTAGGCATTGGTAAGCAGATATATTATATTGTGTAGTATTATACAAAGATTGCAAGAGAATTTTGCCCACTTGGAGTTTTAGCTCTCTTCTATGGAGTCATTTAGAAAAAATAGGGTAAGATTTTGAAATGGGAACACATGCTTTGGAATCAGACCATCCGCGCGCAACATTCCCCAAATTTCTTTTGATGTATCTTCTTTTTCTAGGGATCGTGAACACTCTTTATGCCTGCGTTTAACAAATCCAACTGTCAGGATGCTATTGTTCTTTATTCCTCACAAATGACTGGACATCAAAAAGAAGCGTAAAACGCACCGTATTGGCCAATGGATTATTCTGGTGAATTGGAATCAGGTAGGAAAAATCTATCGAACAGATGTTCATTTTCACTCCCAGACCAGTAGAGAAGAATTTTCTGTTACCCTTGTATTCACTCTCATGGAAATACCCTCCCCTTACAGAGAATTGGCGGTTGTACCAATACTCTATACCTGTAGAAAAATTGATCTCCTGCATCTCTTCCTTGAAGCCGCCTGGTGCATCAGAAAATGAACCGAAAATTGAGCTGATTACTGACCTATTGGAACTATTATCAGGCAGGACTATTCCACCAGATGTATTATCGGCATCTGCGTTGATCTGCGGTGTTGGGACCATTAATTTGTTGATGTCGAAGGAAAGTGAGATTGAATTGTAATTATCTATTTGTTTGCTGTAAGAGGTACCCAGACGCATATTGGCTGGGAGAAACTCTTTGTTCTGACCATCATCATAAGATATTTTGCCCCCTATATTCGAAAGGTTTATACCTGCTGAAATAGACTGATCATTGTCGCTTTTCCCAAAATTGCGTTTGTAATAAAAGGATACGTCAGTTGCAAAAGTATGGGCAGGTGTATAAGATTCAGCTCCGATTCCCCCTGATAAATCAGATCTTATGTACCTGAGCGCAACGCCTCCTGAGAAATTGTCGGATAGCTTTCTAGCGTAGCTGAAATCAAAAGCGAATTCATTCGGACTAACATTGGCAAGACTGCTCCCATTTTGATCTGTTAAAAGAATATCCCCCATAGAAAAATAGCGAAGTGATGCGCCAACAGTTTGATATTGATCTATTTGATAATAACCTGATAAATAGGCCAGATTAATGTCATTGACCAACTGACGCAACCAGGGGGTATAAGACAAGGCAAATCCAAATTTATCTTGTACAAAAGCAAATTTCGAAGCATTCCAATGCTGGGCATTCGCATCCGCTGAGGTTGCAACACCCGCATCTCCCATCGACCCATGCCGGGAATCAGGTGTAATCGTCAGAAAAGGTACTGCCGTTGTTATCGGATTGTATTGTACCTCTTGTCCGGTTGGCAAACTTTGACAGAATGCAGTTTGACTGGAGAGATAAATAGCTACTAAAATGACAAAGTAAATTATTCTCATTTAAAATATTATTAAATAGTTCTACTGTAACTTGAGAGATCAATTCAATGGTTCAAAAATAATCAAATATGTAATGATCATGCAGGCATCTTTCGTTTTATATATTTCACAGAATGATTATCCTGTAGGATCCTGTTGCATTTTCACATTTCAATACTATAATGTAAACTCCTTTGGTCAGATGGAGGTCAAGATCGTTTATTTGGCTGGTCAATTTTCTATTTCCCAACAATTGCCCTTCTGTTGAATAGATGCTCATGTCCACAGGAATTTTTTCTTTGCTCTTGATGGTGATTTTCCCTTTGGAAGGATTTGGATAAATTTGGTAGTATGAACTAATGTTGTACACCCCATCGTTCACAGATGTAACAAAATAAAGGTCAGTCCCATAGGAAGTTCCAACGGCATTAATTGCATATGCTCTCAAGTGATAAATTGTTCCAGGCTTGAGACCTGATATGTTTTCGGAGAAAGTACCAATCCCGGTTCCTCCAATGGATCTGGCATCTCCGATGGTAGGATTTGGGCTAAAACTCCAGCAGAACCCTTTTTCGAAAACTGCTGACCCTCCATCTGAAATGACGTTTCCTTTGCTTGCAGCATTGGTCGAAGCATTTTCAATAGCAGAAGCAGATAAGGTTTCTACGGTAGGAAGGGAAGGAGTTGTAAACTGAATATCAGATCCGTAGGCATTACCCACAGCATTGATTGCATAGGCTCTGACATGATAGGTTGTTCCCATGCTCAATCCGGTAATTAATTCGGAGAAGGAGCCTGTGCCATTACCACTGGAGGATTTGGAATCCACAACAGTCGGATTGGGTGAAAAAGCCCAACAAAGACCTTTCTGTAATACTGCAGAGCCTCCATCCAAGGTCACATCTCCCTTGCACAGAGCAGTGGTGGAAGAAGCGGCTAAAGCAGAGATCGTTACAACAGTAGCAAGGGAAGGAGTTACAAATGTAATATCAGCGCCATAGGAGGTGCCCACAGAATTTGTTGAATATGCTCTTGCATGATAGGTTGTCCCTGTAGTCAAATTAGTCAGGTTGCTGGCAAATGTACCAGTACCTGTCCCATCAGTGGTTTTGGCATCAGAAATGGTTGGATTTTGTGACTTACTCCAACATATTCCTCTTGCAGTAACGGTTGAACCCCCATCGGCAGAGACATTTCCACCTCCAGTTGCTGAAGTAGCTGAAACAGTAATGAAAGGCGCAGTGGTTACAATGGCCATTGCATGTGTTGCAAAGAGCATGTCCTCACCGTAGGATGTCCCCACACTGTTGGTGGCATAGGCTCTGGCGTGATAAGTCGTACCTGGAGAAAGTCCGGTGATGGAACTGATAAAAGTTCCATTTTCAGTTCCATCTGTGGTTTTGGCATCAGAAATGGTTGGATTCTCTTTTGTACTCCAGCACAAACCTCTGGAGGTGATAGCGGATCCTCCATCGGCAATTATATTTCCACCACTTGTAGCAGTTGTTGATGTTACGCCTGTTACTGCAGCCGTAGAAATTGTAGGTAAATCCAGGGTGGCAAATTGCAGTTCTGACCCGTAAGAGGTTCCTGCAGAATTTGTTGCATAGGCCCTTGCATGGTAAGTTGTCCCAGGGTTCAAACCGGTAATACTACTAACAAAGGTTCCCGTTCCTGTTCCAGCAATGGATCTGGTATCTGCAATCGTTGGATTTTCAGTTTTACTCCAGCAAATACCTTTTTCTGTGATGAATCCACCACCATCAACACTAACATTACCTCCTGAGATCGCCGATACCGCACTAATTCCCGAAATGGTGGTCGTAGCTATTATGGGTAATGTGACTATTTGTTGGATTGTGCCTGTTCCATTCAATGTAATTTGTTTGGATGGGGATGCATTGTCAGAGTTGCTGGCAATAATTAGATTGGCAGTTTTTATACCTGTTGATGAAGGTCTAAACCGAACATTCACCTGTTGGCTGCCACCAGCGGTCAAGTCAAATGAAGCGGATACTGGAGAGGTAATCGTATACTGGTCCATATTAAGACCTGACATGGTTAGGCTTGATACGTTCAAAGAAACTGTTCCCAAATTTTCAATGATAATAGTTTTATCAAGTGAAGTGTTCAGCATCACATTTCCATAGTCGAATATAGGGTCAGGATTTACCGCAATCGTTTTAGTTTGCATAAGGGTACCTGTTCCGCTGATTGAAATTGCTTTGGAAGGAGAGGAATTGTCTGAATTGTTTGCAATGACAAGGGAAACATCCTTTATCCCTTCAGAAATAGGTTTAAAACCAACTGTTACGACAACTGTCCTACCAGGAACAATATCAAAAACGGTTAGGGATGGATCGGTTATCTTGAAGTTACTTGCATTTGCACCTGTAAGCTGAAGATTGGTGACTTTGATGGTAGTATTACCTGTATTTTGAAGATTGAAAGTTTTTGAATTTGTGTTATTTACAGTAACAACTCCAAAGTCCAATGAGTTATCAGGTGAAACATTCAATACCCTGGTTTGAAGCACTGGTGTTCCTATAACAAGTGTAAAAGTCCTCGCAAGGGTCCAATCACTGTTCCCTGCAGCATTCATGGCAAGCACCCTCCAGCTATGAATTCCTGCAGTATTGAAGCTGCGGGAGTAAGTAGTTCCGGATACTGTTACAGGTGCTTCTGTGTCGAACTGAATTTGATAGCCTGAAGCATTACTAACCGCGTTCCAAGTGAAATTAGTTACTGATTCACTGTATATTGTTGAACCATTGGATAGACTGTTTAATACAGGAACAGCCGGGAGACCAAGCACAAAATAGGATTGTGAAGCCGACCATTGTCCAATTGTTGAATTAAGTTTGGCGCGAACATGCCATGTGTGATTCCCGGTACTGTTTGCATCTGTTTGTATATTCATGCTGGTTCCCACAACATTTGTCAGGAAAGCAGTTGGCAATCCAGCATCAAATTCAATGTCATAAGAATTTGCACAAGTGACAGGTGTCCAGGAAAATGCAATGGTTGAACCTACAGAAAAGCTAAATGCATTCGCTGGGGCTGACAAGTTTGGTACGCCAAGATCAACATTAAAGGCAGAGGAAGAACTCCATGCACTTTCACCAGCGTTGTTTGATGCCATTACTTTCCAAGAATGTTGACCTGTTGTATTAAAAGATTTGGCATAGGTGTTGCCGGTTACAGTTACCGGGGCTTCTGCATCAAACTGTACTTTATATGCAGATGTTCCGGGTACCTCATTCCAGGTAAAATTGATTGAAGAATTGCAGGGAATAGATTCATTTACTGCCGGTGCTACCAGGACCGGGATGGATGGAGGAGTGAAAATGGTATAGGATCTTGAAGATGACCAAGCTCCTGTTGTTGTATTTAGCCGGGCACGGACACGCCAGGTATGTTGCCCTGCATTGCTGATGGAGGTCACAAAATTCATGGTAGTTCCTGTCACATTGCTAAGGGTAGCAGAAGATGTTCCTCCATCAATTTCTATATCGTAGGAGGTCGCTCCGATAACCGCAGTCCATCCAAAACTAATAGTACCTCCTGCATTAACGGTTGCTGCATCTGCAGGTGCATTAAGTGTTGGTACGCCAAGAGAAATAGTAAAGGTGAATGGATTACTCCATTCACTCTTCCCCGCTGCATTGTTAGCCAACACTTTCCAGGTATGATTACCCTGTGTGTTGAATGAACGGCTATAGGATGTTCCCGAAACAGTAATAGGTGAATCCGAATCAAACTGAAGTTGGTAACCTGTGGCACTTGGAACTGATGTCCAGGTGAAGTTGACCGGAGTTTCAAAGGGAAGTGTGGTTGCGTCAGCAGGAGCAGTTAAAACAGGGGCAGAAGGATTTCCAAAAACCTGATAAGACCGGCTTGCAGACCAGGCACCAACCGAGGAGGAAGTTTTTGCACGGACATGCCAGGTATGTGCACCTGCATGGACATTGGTGAGAACCAGGTTGAGGCTTGCACTTGTCACATTGGTTAGAGAGGAAATTCCTAATCCTGCATCGAATTCTACATCATAAGATGTTGCTCCCGTGACCGGTGTCCAGGAAAAGCTAATCGTTGAACCTACATAATAGATTGCAGTATTACCTGGAGAGGTAAGTGTAGGAATTCCCAGGTCTACATTAAACAGACTATTACTGCTCCAGTTACTATCACCAGCCTCATTCGATGCCAGGACCTTCCAGGAATGGCTGCCAATTGTACTGAAAGACCGTGTATAGGAAGTACCGGTTACATCAATGGGTGCTTCTGAATCAAATTGAATTTTGTAACTTGTGGCATTCGCAACTCCATTCCATGTAAATTGAACATTCTGCTCACTGGCTACAGAACTACCGTTTGCCGGATTAATTGTCACTGGAATTGTTGGTTTACCAACAACTGTGTAGGATCGATTTCCAGACCACGGGCCTGCGGTTGTATTAATTTTGGCACGAACATGCCAGGTATGCGGACCAACATTAGAAGCAGTAAGGGGCATATTAAGTGTAGTTCCAGAAACATTGGTCAGGTAAGCATATCCTAAGCCAGAATCGAATTCAACATCATAGGAAGAGGCTCCTGAGACAGATGTCCATGAAAACTCAAGGGTTGCTCCGATGTACTCAACCGATGCATTTGTTGGAGATGTCAAATTAGGTGTCCCAAGTACTACAGTAAAATTTTTGACGGCACTCCAGGCGCTTTCCCCTGCAGCGTTAACTGCCTTTACCTTCCAGGTATGACCAGTGATGGAACTGAATGTCCTTTGAAAGTTGGTCCCTGAAACCGAAATTGGAGCTTCAGAGTCAAACTGTATTAAATAACTGGTTGCTCCCTGAACCTGATTCCAGGTAAAAAAAGTGGTACCATTATATATGACAGTTCCTTCGGCTTGAGGATTATTCGTAACCGGAATACCAGGTATACCCGAAACAGTGTAATTCCTTGTTTGTGACCACTGTCCAGTTGAAGATCCATTTTTGGCGCGGACATGCCAGGAATGATTTCCAATGCTTGCTGCAACAAGTGCCAATTGCTTGCTGGTTACAGCCACATTGAAGATGGACGCAGATCCCAAGCCGGAATCGAACTCAATGTCATAAGAGGTGGCACCTGCCACTGTGGTCCAGGTGAAATCAAGTGAACTATTGATAAAAGCATTAAATGCATTTGCAGGAGATGATAAATTGGGCACACCAAGGTTAACTGAAAATGTTTTACTGCTACTCCATCCGCTTTCACCGGCATCATTTAGGGCAAGTACTTTCCAGGTATGACTCCCCAAGGTACTATAGGTCCTCTGGTAAGAAGTACCGGTAACAGTTATCGGAGACTCCGAATCAAACTGTATTTTGTAACTGGTAGCATTTGTAACAGCATTCCAGGTAAAATTGGTTGCAGCGTCATAAAAGACAGTGGTGCCACTTGCAGGGCTGGTGGTGTTTGGTACACCAGGTATTCCAATGACAGTTATAGCCCTCGTAGTAGACCATGCCCCATTGGATGTGCCATTTTTGGCACGGATATGCCATGTATGAGTTCCAGCATGGATAGGAATAAATGTTACATTGGTACTTATTCCTGAAATATTTGAGAGGGTTGCTGTCCCGAGTCCACTGTCAAATTCAAGGTCATAGGAGGTTGCTCCAGCGACAGAAGACCATGAAAAACCGGCATTCTCACCGACATAGAAGGTAGCCCCATTAGCTGGTGATGATTGCGCTGGAACACCCAATACTACCGTGAAATTGCTTACAGCACTCCAGCTGCCTTCGCCGGCTGCATTGATGGCCTTCACTTTCCAGGTATGATTTCCCAAGGTATTGAAAGTCTTTGAATAGTTGCTATTGGTTATCGTCAAGGGTGCGTCGGAATCAAATTGTATCTGATATGTTGTTGCATATTGAACAGGATTCCATACAAAATTTGAAGCAACTCCATAGGCAATATTAGCTTCAGTCGCAGGGGCAGCTGTTACAGGGGTTGAAGGTATACCAGCTACAGCAAAATTGTATGACTGAGACCATTGTCCAATAGTTGACCCGCTGACTGCCCGCACATGCCAGGTATGTTGACCTACAAAGTTGGCTGTAAGAATCTTCTGAAAGCTGACAGATGGCACGTTGGTAATAAATGATGAACCCAGTCCTCCGTCGATTTCGATGTCGTAGGAGGTAGCCCCATTTACGGAACTCCAGGAAAAACCAAGATTTGCTCCGACATAGGAGGTTGATCCATTGGCCGGCGAGTTGAGTTGCGGTACAGGAAGAACAACTGTAAAAGTTTTAATTGAACTCCATTCGCTATCACCGGCATCATTGGAAGCCAGCACTTTCCAGGTATGGCTACCAAAAGTACCAAATGTACGTGCATAAAAATTGCCGGTAACGGTAATGGGAGACTCTGCATCAAATTGTATTTGGTAACTGGTTGCCCTGTTAATTGCAGACCACAAAAAATTTGTATTCGAGTTGAAGTTGACATTGGAACCATTTTGTGGAAAATTGGTAGTAGGAACAGATGGAATACCCACAACTGTATAGGATCTGGATCCTGACCAGTTTCCGATGGATGAACCATTCTTTGCCCTTACATGCCATGTATGCGTTCCGACAGTAGATGCGCTAAGCTGAAGATTTAAAGTTGTTCCTGGAACACTTGTCAATGAAGTGTAACCAAGTCCCGCATCGAATTCTACCTCATACAAAGTAGCCCCATTGACTGGGGCCCATGAGAAATTAATTGTTGATCCAACATAGCTGGTAAAAGTATTTGCAGGAGAGGTTAAAGTGGGTGTTCCCAGTATTACTGTGAAAGTTTTGTAAGTGGACCAGCCACTTTCGCCTGCTGGGTTAAAGGAGAGTACTTTCCAACTATGGCTTCCCAAGGTAGTAAATGTACTTGGATAAGAGGTTCCGGCAACAACGATTGGCACATCATTGTCAAACTGAATCTTGTAACCTGCAGCATTTGTAACCGAATTCCAGGTAAAGTTTGTTGCTGAATTGTAAGTAGTGTTGGAAGCATTGGCAGGACTGACTGTATTAGGCACAGCTGGAATTCCTATCACTGAATAACTTTGAAGAGATGACCAGTTTCCGATAGAGGATGCACTTCGTGCTCTGACATGCCAAGTATGGGGCCCGGTATTTGAGACCGCTAGTGTCATGCTGTATCCGGTACCGGCTACATTGGTTAAGTAAGCATAACCAGTCCCAGTATCAAATTCAATATCATAGGAGACAGCATTTGTTACTGATGTCCAGGAAAAGTTAACAGCTGTTCCAACATAAAATGCAGAACCATTTGCTGGAGATGAATGGGATGGAATACCAAGTTGGGAAAATACTTGAAATGTCAAGCTAATTAACAGACAGATTAGAAAACTCTTCTTCATGGATTGTTTTTTTTCAGCTACAGATACAAAGGAAAATTCACCCTAAAGTAATTGAAAAAGTTTAGAAAACATAAAAAATCTGAATGAAAAAAGAATGATAATTCCTTATTTTCAAGAGATTGTTAAGCTAGTGCTAATGAAATAAATTCGTTTTCTGTTCAGCAGTTTGTACGAGTAGAATTTTTTTCTTTATAAGTTTCGGATGAATTAATCCAGGTAAAACCAAACCTGAATGGAGTGTAGGTAAATGGAAGTAAGAAGTCCCATCTATTTTTGAACAGTCAGATTACTATAAAAGCCAGGAGTATTAAAATGCAAACAGGAGCTCCTATTTTATGACTTGATGTCTCAAACTCCTTGTGATCACCTGGTGTTCACTTCCGATATCCAGTATTAAATTGCCGGTAGTAACTTCAATAATCATTGAGTTGATTTTCTCACGTTGTACACCAGTTTCAAATCCAAATCCATCAATCACATTGATTTTTAGATCATTATTATCCATTTGAACAATTTTTAGGTGGGATCGGTTCGAAATTGTGTAAGGTGGGATTCTCAATGGGAAACCATTCACAGTTGTTATTTCAATGATTCCATAATTGTTTTTAATTAGTCTTAAATTTTGAAGCATTTCTGTTATCGAGGTGGTTGTACTTATTTCAGGAATTGCCTTTACCCGTCTCAAAGAGTATAGATCTGAACCAGATAACTGACTACCTGGATGAATGACCGATTTTAATACAGCTGTGAGGCTTGCAATGGCCTCTTCTGTCCCAAATTGTTTCATCCGGTTGAAATTTTGCCGGTAAGCTAGAATTGGTTTTACTGCCAACTCTTCGCCTGGTTTGTCCAGGCCGGTAGTTTGATGCCGGGAAGCAATGTAGCACAAACCTTCATTAGAGCTTAACTGAAATCCGGTTGTACCCGCCCTTTCATCTTCATTGGCCAGTTGGACAGATTGAATTTCACCTGTCCGGTCAAATTTCACTACATAGAAAAGTTTCGTATCCTCATCCAATTCATCTAGACCTGACTTGGTCATCCAACCAATTTCTCCCATTTTGTTGAATTGAACAAAGAAGAGATCCGGGTCTGATAGTCCCGTTTGAATTACTTTCCCATTGCATTCCAGTTTTCCACGGACGGTGCCTGCCAAATAGAGTTCATTGTTATCCAATTGTTTTAATTCCAATCCGAAAGCGGATCCTTCACATCGAAACTTGACCATCCATTCCAGGGAATTCCGGGCATTAAATTTAGCGAGGAATGGAGTAGGCGAAGGAGATGGATGCGCGATATTTTTTTCATTAAGATAACCTGTTATGTAGGTATTCCCGTTTTCTCCCCTTACGAAATCTTTGCCAGAACCACCTCTTTTGGCACCAAATGTCTGGGCAAGTTTCCAAATCTTTTGCTCTTCGTTCAATTCATGTGCGTTTGTACCAAGGGGGTGAAGAAGAGGTTTCAAGGGGAATAGCTCACTCATAATCAAGCCAAGTGGGGCATCGTTGAAGGTTGGATCCGCAAAAGTGTAATTTCTACCTTCCACTTGAAAATTATCTCCATCCATTGGCTGGTCAAGCGAAATGGCTACAGAATAAAAGCCAGGGAACTCAACCAGTATTGCTTGTTGATTGAGAAGGTTGCTGATCAGCCATGCATAAAGGAGCGACTTTCCCTTGTCGTTGCTCTCTTCCTTGACGAGAAGCTCTTCTGGAAACATAAAACGGTCAAAGCCATACAAATCATTGTAGGGACGATAGGCAAAAGACTTTTGAACAAAATGTTGGAGAAAGGCAGCCGCTTCTTCCGTTTTCATCCCTGCCAGTATTGGTTTCATCTGTTTCCGAAGGGATTCAAGCGTTGAATAGGTAAAAGGGGAGCCGAAAAAGAGTTCAGGTTCAGTCTGTGGATAATCTTCCAGGTAGTTAATTACCATCGGATTGTATCTAATATTGAACTCATATTGTTTCCTATTCCAAAGAAAATCAATTTTTTTGGTTTCAAATGCCCCCTGAAAGTTGAGTGCCTTTTTGAAGGAGAGACCAATAGTACCCAAGGCTCCAGGATGGGCATCCAGATAGGTATGAATAGGGAAAGAGGCGATTGGTCGGTCGACGTAAAATTCTGAATTGTCAATTTTTACGAATGGAGTTCCGTAAATTTTGTCTTTGGTTTTGTACAATAAGGTTATTCCCAATTGATTGTACCCAATTTTAACATCATAGCCCGAATGGAGCATCAAACCCCAACTCAGGAGAGTTGAACCTGTCTCATCATTTTCATAAAGCTCCTTGGATAACGTCTTAACCAGTATGAAGTAACCCCAGTCATTCAACCCCAGTCTATCCCTAAGGATCAAAAGTTGACTTATGAGATGTTGACTGTTGCCTATCAGAAATTTCCTCCAAAATTCAACTACAATATCCTTCCCCGGTGGTTGATTGACAGGAAGTGTTAAAAGCCTGTCGCAGGAAATTGCCAGGTTGTTCCCATAGAATTTGAAATTTAACTTAAGTAGACCCGATGTGGTGTATTCTGGTTTACGGATCCTTGGAAGATTGATTGAGGTTGATTCATCCGGTTTATTCTCAGCTAGAAAATAAGGTAGTATATGTGGATTATGGTAACTGGCCTCTTCATAAACAAATTGAGGTTGAGATTCAAATTTTCTCGATTTGGGGACTGGTCTCGCTGTCAAAACCTGAAAAAAATCCCATCTACCCTCCAAAATTTCTGTAAATTTCTCATTTTCCAATCTGGAAAAATGATGAAATCCGGATTGAAGGTAGGGCAATGGTTTTTGGTTATTGAGCAGATACTCCCTGCTCTCATTGACCCATATCTCTTTGAAATCATTGATCGTTTGTCCAATGATCCAGTTCGTTTGAATGAAAAGAACCAGTGAAAATATCAAAAACTTTGGAAATGGATTCCACTTCGGTCTTAGGCTAACCTGTCCAAAAAATTTATATTCTCCAGACAATTTGTACTTTATTTATTGGTTTACAAAGATAGGGTTAAAATAGTACTAATTTTACTATTTCTAGCTGCCGATTTGTTATTTTTGAGACACGGACCATCACCATGGAGTTACTCTTAAGGTATTTGAATGTCATCGCAATCGCCAGTGTCAAATTTTTTTGGGCGACACCCTATGCCTTTTTTTTTCAGTTGAATCAAATGGAAGCATTTGTTATGATTGAATTTGGCGGAATTTTAGGGTTTCTCTTTTTTTATGCCTTTTTTTCATTCCTCCTAAAGGAGATCAAGCTCCTTTGGCCGCTTATCTATTTCATTACACCCCCAATTTTTAAAGTCAGGTTTGAGCAATGGCTTATTCGTCGTCGCAAAAGAAAGTTAACGGCCAAAAAATTCACCCGTAGGAATAAGATGATTGCAAGTATCCGTAGTAGATTTGGAATGCCTGGTATCCTTATACTTACGCCAGTTTTATTATCCATTCCGGTAGGTGCCTTGTTGGGGACCAAATATTTTCACCACAGGAAGAGCTTTATATTTTGGATGCTGCTTTCTATTTTTATTTGGGGGATCGTCTCGGTTTTTGTCTTTGGATCTTTTTTGGATCATTGACGTTTCAGGGATCGAGCAACATTTTTTGCTTTTGCCAGCATTCCTGAGGTTAGCTCTTCTTCCAGGATGGATTCAGTTACGCTGAGCAGTTCGGGTTTAAGATCAGGTTCAATGAAAGCAATATCATGCAGGAGTTGCAGTGCATTTGCGCGAACAGCAATGGCCTGGGAAGGTGAAAGCAACTCATACAGTACATTGACCAACATTCCCAATTTATCCTCAGGAATTTTTTGACCAATGAGCATTCTGGTGAAATGCCTTTTCAGTGAATGGCTTTTTAGGTGTGGGAGTTTGTCGATCAACTCAGGGACAAATGGTTCTAGCTTTCCAGGTTCAGCTTCAGCAACATGGTCAACTATCCAGGCTGCATGCCAGGCTATCCGGTGATTGTCGGAGTAGATTAAATTGTAAATAGTCTGGAAAAGAGCATCGTCCCGTAAAACCAACTCTTTCCAGATGCGGATCTCTTTGGCACCAATCCGCTCAAGGCTACTCAACAATATAGGATCAGTGGTCTGCTCGGTCTGATTGGAGGATGTCATAAAAGGCCAATTGGGAAGTTAGTCTTGGAGCCTCTCCACAATGATTGATTTGATTGGTAAGTTGGTTGTCCAGAATGCGTGCAGATGTATTGTCTCTCCACTGGAGATCCAGAAATTTTTTCAGCTCCTTTTTAATTTCCGGGTCATAAACTGGTACTGATACTTCGACCCTTCTGTCAAGGTTCCTGGACATGAGATCTGCAGAGGAGATATAGATATTCTCCTTTCCGCCGCAGTAAAAGTAGAAGATCCTTGAATGTTCCAGGTAACGGTCGATGATGCCAATGCTACGGATAGAATCTTTTTCTTCTGTACCATCAGGAAATAGTGCAAACATTCCTCTTACGTTCAGACGAACCTCCACTCCAGCCTTTGCTGCATCATGAAGTCTCCCAATAATCTCAGGATCTACAAGATTGTTGCATTTGATACTGATCTCAGCTTTTTCACCGTTTTTGGCCATTTGAATCTCCTGCCTGATCATCTGTATCATCTTGTACCTCATGGTGAATGGAGAGACAAGCAGGTGGTGGTATCTGCCAATCTTATAGTTTTTGAAAAAGAAGTCAAATACTTTGCTAACCTCCTTGGAAATCGATGGATTGGCGGTCCATAACATCTGGTCTGAAAAAACTTTGGCTGTCAGCTCATTGAAATTTCCAGTTCCAATGCAAGCATAATTGACAAGTTCTTTCTCTTCCTTGCGGGTAATCAGGCAAAGTTTGGAGTGTACCTTCAATCCGGGAACTCCCAGAATTACCTTGACGCCTTCCTTGGTTAAGAGATTGCCCCATTGTATGTTATCCTGTTCGTTGAAGCGCGCCCTCAGCTCCAGTACCACTGTTACCTTTTTCCCATTTCTGGCGGCGTTGATAAGGGCATGTATTACATTGGAGTTTTTGGCCATCCGGTAGGCAGTCATTTTAATCTCGGTAACCTTGGGATCGATGGAGGCTTCTCTCAACAGATCAATAAAATGGTAAAAGGATTGGTAAGGGAAATGTAGCAGGATGTCTTTTTTTGCAATGGAAGCCAGATAAGCCTCTCCGGGGTGAATAGCCGGATGCGGGTGCGGAGTGTTGGGAGGATAGTAGAGATGTTTCTTTCCTATGGACGGGAAACCCATGAAATCTTTGAAATTGTGAATTCTAGAACCACCAATGATAACATCATCTTTGTCGAAATTTAGTTTTTTTAGCAACAGTGTCAGAAAGTTGTCCGGAATCTCCTTGTCATGAACAAACCTGACCAATTCACTGTTCCCTCTTTTTTCCAGACTCTTGGATAAAATCTTAACATAACTTTCTGCCACATCATCGTCAAGGTCAAGCTCCGCATCCCTCGTAAGCTTAAAAATGAAAGAGTTGATGGTCTTAAAACTAAACATGTAAAAGATGTCCTTCAACTCAAATCTGATCACATCTTCCAGAAGGATGATATGTCTTTCGTCATTTTCGGAGGGTAATATAACAAACCTGGGGAGAATCGTTGTAGGAACCTCTATGAGGGCATATTCCTCCTTTTTTGATTTGGTCATTACCACCGCCAGATAGATCGCATCGTCGTTGAGGGTTGGAAGAGGCTGGTTCTTTTTAATGATTACCGGCATGATTCTGGGACGAACCTCCTCTTTAAAAAAGGAAGTAACGTATTCTCCCTGTTCAGGAGTCAATTGGGTCTCATTGATGATGAAAATGTCCTCTTCTGCCAGATCCTTTAACAATTGTGAATAGATTCGTTCGAACCACTTGCTTTGGGAAACAACAGTTTGTTCAATTTGGGTCAACACATCGGCAGGCAATTCACCCTCGGTAAGCAGTAGATTATCGATGGTAGCCAATCTGCGCAGAATTGCTACACGAATCCGAAAGAATTCATCCAGATTGTTTGAGTAGATCCCAAGAAATTTCAGACGTTCAATGAGGGGGACCTCCTTTTTGGAGGCCTCCTGAAGTAACCGCTCATTGAAGGAGAGCCAGCTAAGTTCCTTGCTTCTTATCTTAAAATTTGTCATTCGTGCTAAAAAATTTGGTCTCGTTCGAGTGCATACCTTAACTGATCCAGCATGATTGGAACATCTTCGGCATCTACGCCTTGACGCAGCAGATGTTCAAGGTCCTCATGAAATGCCTCCATAAACTCGGTCTCAGACATCTCTGCATCGTTGATACTCTGTTTGTAATAATCTAGTGCCAATTTTCTGTTGCCCAAACACCATTGTACGTGCCCCATATTCAGCAGGTCGAACTTGTTGGGAGATTCAGCCATCAGTTTTTCGAAATACTGTTCCGATTGCTGCTTTTTACCAACCAATAAGGAACACCAACCAATAGGTCTCCACACGCGTTTGTTGCCTGGTGAAAGATATTCGACTTTAAAATAGGATTTCAGTGCTTCGTCGTACTGCTTAAGTTCCATCCGGCAATGTCCGATTGAGATATGGATACCCAAATTGTCTGGTTCAAGCAGAACCGCCTGTTGGTAATATTGAAGTGCCAAATCAGGTTTTTTAAGGTGTCTGTAGCAAAGTGCTATTTTTTTGTGGTTCCAGGTGCGATTTTGGTCAAAGAGGTCTGCTTTGAGATAATAGGAAAGTGCCACATCAAAGTTGTCCATTTTTTGGTAGCAGAAGGCAAGTTTTTGAATCAATTCTGCCTCCTCCTGTACGTCCAGTAAAATCAAATATATTTCTGCAGCCTCCGGATAATAATTTTTTGCGAAGTAAAACTCAGCAATATTTCTCAACAAAGAATTCTCCTCCCGAAGGAGTTCCCGGAAGGTATTTTTGTTGTGAAAGTCGAAAGGCCAGGAAAAAATATCTTCCAACCCTTCACGTTGTGGGTGGAGTTTGAAAAATCGGTACAAATCCCTGATGTATTGTCCGGAAACTGATTCCGCCTTCTTACTGTGCGCAATCAGATCATCTTCGCTTTCCGATTCCATTAATTGGTCAAACTCTGCAGAAAGAGTTTCAAACATGTTTTTTTTGAAGTCAGTCGGAATGGTTTGCATGCTGAAGCAGAAAGAATACTTATCTGAGTTGCACAATACCGGGGTTTTTAACAAAAGGTCAAATAATTTCTGGTTGTCAGGCAAATCTTCAGGAGCAGAGCTTCGGATCAGGGAAGGATGATGAGGATAAAAAGGGATAAACCAGTTGGTGAGCTCGCTGAAGAATGGAAAACTCTTCAGGTTGGCAAAAGAGGTCATGAAAATATCAGCACCTTTCATTTGCATCTCACTTAGCTCCTCCATCTTGTTCATAAAAACAGCTGAATCTTTGAAAATATCACGCCATTCAGGATTTTTGTCTTCGTTGAGGGCATCTCCCAGCATAGCTTCCAGACTTAGCTTGTTTCTCAGATTGGGACTTAATTTCATCATTTCCGGCAGAATTTCATCCTGTAGTTTTTTCTGGATTTTTTCTGTCTCTTTTGATCCAATTAACTGAAGCAGAATTTTCTCCAGATGTTGCCGAAATGATTGTTTTTCATTTAACATTTCCAGACGTGCTACAATTGCAGGAAAAAGGAACATGCGTTGATCGTAACAGTACAATGCCAGCATCAGTCCTGACAAGGCGCGCTGGTTCACCTCAACCTGCTCAGACTCGTATCCTTCGAAAAGAAGCATGATCTTTTGTTCATCAAAGAACAAAAGCTGTCCAAGGGTCAATGCTGTGATGAGAAATGCCTTTTCATGCTCAGGAATATGCTCATTGTTCAGAAAACTCCTGTAAGTTGCAATTTCCTCGGCTGAGAGTTTGTTCTTAAACCAAAAGTGGTAGAAAAGATTGATGAGTTTCTGGTGATGATTTTCAGAGGCAGTATCATCATTGCTGTTGCCCTGGGATGCTTCAATCAAAGAACGAAGCTCTTTCTCCAGGTGAAAGGACTCTATTTGCCCAACTATTTCCTGAATACTTGGGAGAATTAACCGAATAAAACCTCTTTTCTTCTGATAAACCAATGAGCTGGAATATTTCAAGTTCAGGCTATCTGCACAGTTGTCAGCCAGCTCAAAAGTAGAAAGCAATATATGTTGGTATACCTTCTGTCGCTCAGGATCTGAGATCCCTTCCACCGTATATTTGAGCATATAACGGTAATTCTGCTCCAGATCCAGCTTTTGATCGCTGAATTCTCCCAACCCATTGGCATTTATCATCTTCTCAATGAGACTGAAAGCAGGTTTGAGCTTCCTGTCTGAGAGAAGTTGACATATGGCGTTGTGGCTATTTTTGATCTCAGATTCTTTCATAGGGGGCAGTACTTTCTATGCAAGTATAATCAAAACTAGCGATAAAAAGAACGAATAAAAAATAGCACAGTTATGGGTACTTCTCTATACCCTAGGCCTCCTGCCCTTTGTTAGAAGTACCTTGCTGCATACCTTCTGTTGCGCCTGCTGTTTTGGAATTCATAACTGATTGTGAATTCATGGGTTCCGGAATTTACCTGATTTTCATGGAAAGTTGTCAGGTCAAATGAATATCCAAAACGCAACTGATTGTTGACATTGAACTGAAAGGTGAGGGCATAGGAGTTTTTTACCCGATAGGTCACCCCAAACCAAACCCTGTCGTAGAGCAGGATATTGCCGGAAAGATCAATGTAATCGGGTGTTTGTTCACTCCATCTGTAGAGAAAAGTGGGCTTAAATTTTACATTGTCGGTGAGGAAGAAGACATATCCTCCCATGGCATAAAGATGCAATACCTCCTGGTATACCTTGTTGTCAGAATCATCTACGATGTTGTTTTTGAAGAGTTTTGGCATGGATGCACCCAAAAAGAATATATCGCTGTGCCACAATACCCCAAATCCAGCGTTTGGTAACATCTTAAAATCTACATTTTGCGCAAATGTCGGGTCTATTGGATCATCAAGTTCGAGGTCAGTGAACCTTGCATGATAGGTATTGAATCCGGCTTTTACCCCAAAAGCAAGGTATTGCCTGGGTTTTAGAATCAACCGGTAGGCATAGTCTGCATAAAGTCCATTTTGAAGGATCGGCCCCCACTTGTCGTTCACCATGGAGAGCCCCAAACCCACATTGAAGGATTTTAGCGGGAGATGCATGGTAAATGTATTGGAGTTGGGAGCTCCCTCCCAACCCACCCACTGGGCCCGGGAAAGGGCTGAAACTGCCAGCACCCCTGAGATTCCGGCATAGGCTGGCTGTATGGACAATAAATTGGTCATGTATTGGGTGTAGATCGGGTCTTGCTGCGCATATACACTGACCGGGCAAAGGGTAGATAAAACAGAAAACAATGCAGGAAATAAAATTTTCTGCCGGATGTGGGATATTTTCATATTCAAAAGGTTAAGGGAGTCCTTTTTAATAGTAAAATGTTTGAAAAATTATTTTTGTATGTCAATCGGAGTTATGCTCTTCTCCAGGTATCAAAGGGGGTTGTCAGTAAGTAAATATTTGATTTATAAGTTTATAGTACAACAATACCAACGGCATTCTTACAATTTAACGGTTTCTAAAAAGAGTTTTTTGCGTTGCAGTTTTTCAAGGTTGAATATAGTTAATTCTGATGAGAAGAAAGAATGAATTATCCTCGATCTGGAATAACTATTATCTTCGTGAAAAAAATTAATCCATACAAAGATGTTTTCAGGAATAATTGAAGGAATGGGTACCGTTGTATCCATCGTGAAAGATCAGGAGAACGTTCACTTTACTTTGAACAGTGAATTCACCAGAGCATTGAAGATAGACCAAAGTTTATCGCACAACGGGGTTTGTCTGACAGTGGTTGACATTGAGGGAGACAACTATACAGTGACTGCTATCCGGGAAACTTTGCTCAAGACGAATCTTGGTTTGCTGGAAGTAGGGAGCAAGGTAAATCTTGAAAGAAGTATGAAGATGGATGGACGGCTGGATGGTCACATCGTACAGGGACATGTGGATCAAACAGCCATTTGCCAGGCAGTTGCGGAGGCAGATGGTAGCTGGTATTATACTTTTGCCTATACTTTTGATCCGGAAAAAGCCAGACAGGGATACATGACGGTTGAAAAGGGTTCTGTAACTGTCAATGGGGTTAGCCTCACAGTAGTAAACTCACAAAAGGACTCCTTTCAGGTTGCCATTATACCCTACACCTATCATCATACGAATTTTCATACCATTCGCAGTGGCACAGTCATCAATCTGGAGTTTGACATTATTGGCAAGTACTTGAGCAGATTGGCTGAGTTTAGCAAATAAAGCAGCTGAGGGTGCCCGGCCGCCAACGGTAAAGTTCTGCCTAATGGCTAAATTTCTTAATTTAAGGGAAAGGGATCGCTGGGAAGTCTCACAACAAATGCATTGATTTTTTCGGATTCTATCATCCAGCCTACAAAAGGCGAGGGAAAGAGTATGGCGTATTCCATGTGGACTTTTTGACATACAATAATTTACAAATATATTTCGAATGAAAAGGATAAGTATTTATGGATTGTACCTTTCAGCCTCTCTCCTGTTGGTTGCCGGAGCAGTATCGGCCAAGGAGAGCCCTGAAAAAAAGGCAGCACGAATTCATCAATCTGTGTTAACGATTGATACCCATTCTGACACTCCATTGAACCTGTTACGAGATGGTTTTGATGCAGGTATAAAGCAGGATCAGGCACTTACCGGGACCAAAGTTGATTTTCCGAGAATGAAGGAGGGGGGATTGGATGCCCAGTTCTTTGCGGTTTTTGTTGGACAGGGTCCAAGAACCGCGGAGGGTAATGCCATCGTGCAAAAAAAAGCAGAGGATATCTATGAAGCTATCCAAAAAAGTGTCGCTCAAAACAAGGATCTTGCATCGGTTGCACATACCCCTGACGATGCCTACCAACTTGAAAGAGCAGGGAAAAGAGCCATTTACCTTGGTCTGGAAAATGGTTATGCCATCGGCAATGATCTTGCCATGGTTAAAAAGTATTATGACATGGGAATCAGATACATCACACTTTGTCACAGTTACAACAACGACATTTGTGACTCTTCGACCGATAAGAAGCGGGGAGCAGAACACCATGGACTCTCCCCATTTGGCGAAGAGGTTGTTGTGGAAATGAACAGAATTGGCATGATGATAGATGTTTCACACAGTTCAGACGAGACTTTTATGGATGTGATTCGGTTGAGTAAATCTCCGGTAATTGCCAGCCATTCTTGTGCACGGGCTATCTGTGACAATCCGAGAAACCTTACGGACGAAGATTTGCTGGCTCTGGCTAAAAACGGTGGAGTAATCCAAATGTGTTTTCTCTCTGATTATGTAAAGAAACCGGATGCCAATCCCAAAAGAGACTCCGCAATGGCCATCGTACGAAAAAAATACAACGACTTCGAAGGACTAACCGACGAACAATCCAAATTGGCCTGGAAGGAGTATAGGGAGACCGGGAAGAAATTCCCCAACAAACTCGCTACGGTGCAGGACATGGTCGATCATATTGATTATATCGTCAAATTAATTGGTATCGATTATGTGGGGATTGGTACTGATTTCGATGGTGGAGGCGATCTGTCCGGTTGCAGGGATGTAAGCCAAATGGAAAACGTTACCCTTGAACTGGTCAGGCGAGGATATTCCGAAAAAGAGATCGAGAAGATATGGGGAGGTAATTTTATGCGGGTCTTTAGAAAAGTACAGCAATCAGCCAGTCTGTAATTATCTCTTGTCTGCCATCAACCAATAATCCGTATCAGGATCTACCTCCAGGATTTCACCAAGTCCTTTTTCTGCTTCCTTTCTTGTTTGGTAGCTTTCAACAGTCACCTTGAAAAAATCTCTGCCATGCCTGGATACCTGGGCTGGGTAACCTTGTTTCACCAGTTTTTGCGCCAGTTTGTCGGCATTTTCCCTGATTTTAAAACAACCTCCCACCACGTGGAATTTTCCGTTGAGTACCACCGGCAAATCATTGGGTATGGCAGGAGCATCAGGCTGTACAGATTTTGGGACCATTTTTTCCTCTTCAGGTACGGTAGCGGGAAGATCTGATTTTACCTCTGTATTGCTAACTTCAACAGGTGTTTCATTTTGAGCATCAGAACGGTTGGACAATAGATTGGAAGGAGCCACAGCATTGTTTGATACAGCATTATCCGATACTGCCAAGGAGGCGCTGTTGGAGATTGTCTGAGAACGTGACTCTCCATGGTCAAGAATATTCTGTAACGGGATAAAATAAAGAAGGACCAGAATAGGTATGCCAACCAGGATGTATTTTACCGCCTGATATCTGCGTTGTTGAGGTTCAGGTTCCTTGTCCCTGAAAACATTCCTTACTGGTTGTTGGAATTTGCCAACCAGCTGGGGGAAATGAAAGGCTTCCAGTCCAAACGCATCTGCCCTTAAATTCACGCTTTGATCAGCCTCAAACAAAATATTTTCACCTTCATCGTAGCGAAGTGTCCCAATTTGTTCCAGCGCCACAGTTTCACCGTTCTCAAGCTTGTAAATAATTTCTGATACAAACTCCGAAACGATCTTCCTCGCTTCAAGATAGCCAACACCTTCTCTTTCTCCGACAAAATTCACCAACAATCCGTCATTCTTTCTTAATTTAGCACTAAATAGAATCTCTTTGGATGGAGGTGTGAGTTGGTTCCCCCTTTCGTCAAACCCTGAGGTATGATAATTGGCAATAAACCCCCCTAAATCCGGGACTATTACGCAATCGTTGGTTCTCAGTAATTCTGCTAGAAAGTTTGAAAGGCTCATGGCTGATTATTTGAACCCCAAATATAATAATAAAACTAAGAATTAGTACTTTTGGAGTCAACATAACCTAAATAGGATTACCAGCTGCTGAAGTCAAAGGAATTCCAATCGAATGAAATCATTTTTTGATCCGGACGTGAAACAAAATTTAAATTAAACGAAACAATTCTGGCAAAAGCGTGTTTTATATCAATGAATAACATCTAAACAGAGAAATAACCGATGAAGGGAAAAATTTTGGTAACCGGCGGAACCGGATACATAGGTTCACACACAGTAGTTGAACTTCAAAATGCAGGATTCGAGGTAATCATAGTGGATGATTTAAGTAACTCAACGGCTGCTGTGGTAGATCAGATTGAGCAGATTACCGGTAAACGACCCGATTTTCACCAGTTTAACATGCAAAATCTGGAGCGGTTGGAAGGTTTGTTCAAGGGTGCAGGAAATATTGACGCGGTTATTCATTTTGCCGCTTACAAGGCGGTGGGTGAATCAGTGGAAAAACCCCTGCTTTATTACAGGAACAACTTACTTTCGTTGATCAACCTTTTCGAGTGCATGGAGAAATTCAGCGTCCGGAACCTTGTTTTTTCTTCCTCCTGTACCGTATATGGTCAGCCGGATAAGCTGCCGGTCACAGAACAGACGCCGCGTCAAACGGCCGAATCACCCTATGGAAATACAAAAATTGTTTGCGAGGACATCATACGCGATTATACCCATGCCAATGCGAATATCCAGGCCATAGCACTAAGGTATTTTAATCCGATTGGTGCTCATCCATCC
The DNA here is from genome assembly GCA_945873105.1 of Tangfeifania diversioriginum. Lineage (GTDB taxonomy): Bacteria > Bacteroidota > Bacteroidia > Bacteroidales > Prolixibacteraceae > CAINVV01. Next base: position 35,458 of record CAMCBW010000014.1, on the reverse strand, counting down.
GCACTGATCGGAGAACTTCCCAACGGAGTTCCCAACAATCTTGTCCCATTTGTCACCCAAACGGCTGCGGGAGTGAGGGCCCAATTGTCGGTTTTTGGCAACGATTACAATACTCCGGACGGAAGCTGTATCCGCGATTACATCAATGTTGTTGACCTGGCAAAGGCTCATGTGATCGCCATCGAACGGTTGCTTGACCATAAAAATCTGTCAGCTTTTGAATATTTTAACGTAGGAACAGGGGCTGGAGTCTCTGTTTTAGGGCTATTGAGTGCTTTTGAGCAGGCAACCGGTCAGAAGGTAAATTTCAAGATTGTAGGCAGAAGGGCGGGAGATATTGAAAAAATCTATGCCGATACCGCCAAGGCCAACGAAGTACTGGGTTGGCATTCTGAGGCAACACTGGAAGAGACACTTCTTTCTGCCTGGAACTGGGAGAAGCGGATCAGGAAAATGTAATTGAGGAGGAGGATCAAGGAAGTGGAAATTGTGGGACAGGGATAAATTTTAAAGCTAATACAATGAAAAAGACAATTTTAATAACAGGTGGAGCAGGTTTTATTGGGTCGCACGTAGTCAGAAGGTTTGTTAACAATTATCCTGAATATCAAATAATCAATTTTGACCTGCTTACCTACGCCGGTAATCTGGAGAACTTGAAGGACATCGAAAAGAGCCCCAACTATACTTTTGTAAGAGGGGATATAGCAGACAGCGACCAGGTAAACCATCTTTTTGAAACTTACCCCATTGATGGAGTTATTCACCTGGCTGCAGAGTCACATGTTGACAGGTCCATTACCGATCCGGCATCCTTTATCCGTACCAATATTTTTGGAACTTTTAATCTCGTTCATGCTGCAAAGGAGCATTGGAAAGGGAACATGGAGGGCAAAAAGTTCTACCACATTTCCACCGATGAAGTCTATGGTTCGCTGGGTGAAACCGGCCTCTTCACAGAGACCACCTCCTATGATCCCCAGAGTCCCTATTCAGCCTCCAAGGCAAGTTCTGACCATCTTGTGAGGGCCTACCACAATACTTTTCACTTACCGGTGCTGCTTTCCAACTGTTCCAACAACTATGGGCCAAACCAGTTTCCGGAGAAGTTGATCCCACTTTGCATCCGGAATATTCAAGGGATGAAACCCATTCCGGTATACGGCAAAGGGGAAAATATCCGTGACTGGCTCTATGTTGAGGATCACGCTTCCGCCATTGATGTTATCTACCACAAGGGGGTCATCGGAGAGACCTACAACATTGGAGGGATCAATGAATGGACGAACATAGACTTGATCAAAGCCTTGTGCGCGGTGATGGATGAGAAACTGGGCAGAGCCAAAGGTACTTCCCAGGGGTTGATTACCTTCGTCAAAGACAGGGCAGGCCACGATTTAAGGTATGCCATCGACTCCTCCAAAATAGAGCGTGAGCTAGGCTGGAAACCCTCCCTTCAGTTTGAAGAAGGACTCTCAAAAACCGTTGACTGGTACCTTAAAAATTCCGAATGGCTTGAAAATGTATCCTCAGGTGCCTACGAACAATATTACAACAAGCAATACCACCAAAGGTAAGCCTACTTTCGTATAGCCGTTACTCCTACCATACCGTCAGGGGTTTCGGCTTGGCCCTCCAGCTTGTCGTTGACCAGTTTGAATTTAATGGTGATGGGTGTGCCCTCTATCACGATGGTAACCGCAACTTCATCATTCTTCAGGATAACCTCTGAAAAGGCTAACTTTTGCCCTTCAATTTCCAATTCTCCTTTTAGTTTCTCCCCGTCCGGAAGAAAATTGATCTGTCCGGTCATATAATTTGGCGGTGCAGTTGGCGCAGTATATTGCCATTTTCCGATGAGCTTCTTCTGGTCGATCGGAGCTGCCTGAATTTGTGCCCATGCGGCAAAAAAGAGTGTCAATGTTAGCAGTACTTTGTTGATTTTCATATAAATAAATGTTTGAAATGTTTGAAATGTTTGAAATGTTTGAAATGTTTGAAATGTTTGAAATGTTTGAAATGTTTGAAATGTTTGAAATGTTTGAAATGTTTGAAATGTTTGAAATGTTTGAAATTTTCTAATAAGTGCCGGTCCCTGAGCGAAGCCGAAGGGTAATCTTAAAAACTTTTTAAACCCTTCAAACTCCTTTTTGAACAAATCCCATGAGTCGATCCACTGTATCATGCAACTGGGCCGGGTCTTCCATCCCTATGGTCATGGCGTGTACCTTTTTGCAATGAACTACATATTCCAGGGAGCTCATACGTTCTTCCTCCTTTACCAGTCCGCCACCGCCAAAGATTTTCATCCCCAGCACCCCTTTCCCTTTGGCACCTGCAGTTTCCAGCAATGAAAGAATTTTTTCGGGTTCTCCGTCCATCCGGATCTTTTTGTTGTTGATTCTTGCAAGCACGATATCCGGCCATTCGTGGTTGACACCACTCTCCAGTGCGCCAAAATCATGGGCAGAGAAACCGACTTTTTTGATCAGTCCTTTCGCCTGTGCTTCACTCAGTCCATCCATAAATCGCCTCTTATCCTCCGTCCAGTTGGCTTTTGTCATGCAATGGAGCAGCACAATGTCCAGGTAATCAGTTTGAAGCTCCTGTCTGATCCGCTCTATAATTTGATCTACCGGCTGGAGTGGATGCCATTCCAGGTTTTCGGTCCAAATTTTTGTCATGACGGTTACCTGTTCCCTGGGTACCATCTTTAGTGCCTCTTTTACAAAGGAATGGGAGCCATAGGTGTCGGCAGTATCGAAGAAACGAATGCCCCTGTCCAAACCTGCCTGAACCAGCAGTTTGTATTTCTCCAGGCCAATCCGTGTTTGGTTGGAAGCGTGGTTCCATCCATTGGTTCCCATGCCCATAGCGAGCCGGGTAACTTTAAGTCCGGTCTTGCCAAGGTCAACTGTATCCACCTTCACAGGGGATGCAGGGTGGGCCATCAGGGTGTTGATGGCTCCCGAGGCAGCAATAGCTCCGGCCACACCGGTCCGGATGAAATGACGACGGGTAAATTCAGTCATACGCAGTAGTTTAGTCCCCTAAAGTAAACAATATTTATTTCAATCCAACGTTCGTGTAATCCACTGTCGTGTCATGGTACTGTTCGGCAATCAGGTCAAGTAGCCGGATTACCTCTTCAATTTCGTCGGCCCGCAGCAGCTTGATGCGAAGTTCCCTGAAATCCTGAAGGTTGGGAAAGTAACGCGCAAAATGGCGTCGCATCTCCAGCACTGCTCTCCGGGGATCATCCTTCCAGGTTACTGATTGATTGAGTTGTTCCTTGACATTTTCTACGACAAACGGAACGGAGGGAGCGGGAAGAATTTCTCCGGTGTTAAGGAAATGGCGAACCTCCCGGAATATCCAGGGACGACCGATCGAACCTCTGCCAATCATCAATCCATCCACCCCCGATTGATCCAGCAATGCTTTCGCTTTTTCCGGTCCTGAGATGTCCCCATTGCCGATGATGGGGATCTTCATGCGCGGGTTGTTCTTAACTGCCGCGATCAGACTCCAGTCGGCCTCCCCGGCATAGATTTGGCTCCTGGTCCTCCCATGGATGGCAAGTGCCTGGATGCCTGCATCCTGCAATCTTTCAGCCACCTCAACAATGGGCATGTCATCGTGGTCCCACCCCAAACGCGTTTTGGCCGTAACCGGAAGTTGAACTGCCTTCACCACCTCTTCTGCCATTTTTACCATTTTGGGGATATCCCGCAACAAGCCTGCACCGGCACCCTTTCCTGCAATCTTCTTCACGGGGCAGCCAAAATTTAGGTCAATGAAGTCGGGTTTGGCGGCTTCTGCTACCTTGGCGGCCAGCACCATCGAGTCAATATTGGATCCATAGATTTGAATCGCCAGGGGTCGGTCGAACTCAAAAATGGTCATTTTTCGTTTGGTGCGGTCGACGTCGCGGATCAGTGCCTCTGAAGCGACAAACTCTGTGTACATCACGTCGGCCCCATATTTTTTACACATGTAGCGGAACGACTTGTAAGTCACATCCTCCATGGGAGCCAGAAAGAGCGGGATATTACCCAGGTCAAGATTACCGATCTTCATGAGGTTAATTCGACAATTGGTTAATTCGACAATTCGACGATTCGACAATTCGACAATTCGACGATTGGTTAATTCGACGATTCGGCGATTCGACAATTTAAGATTTCAAAGATAGCGATTCAATGGGAATGCACTCTTTGAAACCAAAGAGGAAAAGATAACTTTGTGTCCGTAATGGTCAGACCATCCTTTGCATTGACTCGAATAGTGGCAAAATAAAACTACAACGAATGAGATTTCTCCGACACGCAACGCCCTTTACCCAAATAATCTATACGATGATCATTTTGCTGACCAGCGGAATATTGGTCTCACTGGTTGGTTATCTGGGTTGCTGGATCTGGACAGGCCAAAGCTTTGAAGAGCTTTCCGTTGTGCTGACAAATTTTGACGATCCGGCGAATCTTGGCTATTTGAAGTTTTTTCAGATCCTGCAATCGTTGGGGATGTTTATCTTACCGCCCTTTGTTCTTGCCTATGCATTGAGTGACCAACCTTTCGATTTCTTACAACTCACAAGAAAGCCTACCGGGATACTGCTGGGGTTGGTTGGCGCCCTGATTTTGGCTGGCGGACCACTCATTGAGTGGACCTCACTACTCAACCAACAACTGGTTTTGCCCTCCTGGATGAGTTCGGTAGAAAGCTGGATGCGTGCTTCTGAGGATCAGGCCAATCAATTGACGGAAGCATTCCTGACGACCAGAAGTTTCGGCGGACTGTTGGGTAACCTGTTCATTGTAGCCGTGTTGCCGGCCATTGGAGAAGAGCTGCTGTTCAGGGGGCTTTTGCAAAAGCTGATCAAAAAAATGACCGGCAATGCTCACAGCGCCATCTGGATCACTGCCGTGTTGTTCAGTGCACTACACCTGCAATTTTTTGGCTTCCTGCCCCGGATGTTGCTAGGGGTACTCTTTGGTTACCTGCTTGAGTGGACCGGCACCCTCTGGCTTCCCATCCTTGCTCACTTCATCAACAACGCTGCCGGCGTGATCATCTTTTACATGACCGGGAAAGGGCTTGAGCCGGAACAGCCGGATGCTGCGCTTTTCAACAATTCACTATTTTTCTGGGCAATTGTGAGCGGGGCGGTTATCTGGTTCTTGATGAGGTATCTTTATTCGAAGCGTATAGAAGAAATTCAACCGTCAGAAGGTCATTCTTTATCCCCAGATGTTGATTGACGGTATCAATAAAAGCCCTGAAACTTTCCAGCAGACCAATCCCGGTAGTTAGAAATGCGCTGTCACTACCCAGAAATGAATTGAATGTATCTAGAAATCAATTCTCGCCACCCAGGAATGAATTTGCTATAGTCAGAAGTCAATTCTCACCACCCAGGGATGAATTTGCTATACCCAGAAATCAATTCTCACTAACCAGAAATGAATTTATTATAGCTAGGAGTCGTTTGACATTATCAAGGAGCATTTCAGAGGTCAATCATCATGCTGTGAATGGGATTAATGGTCAAGTGACTACACAAGTTAAATATCTGCTCCAACCCGTTGGTTTTTCACTTTTTCAATGAATCATTCGTTTTTCTCCTTTTTTTGCTGTAACTTATGGTGAATATCGTTTGGAATAGTTGTTTGAGTCTATTCCGGCGGTCGTTGTTTCCTTTACAAACAATTTAATTTTTTTCACCATGAACAAAATGCAGTTGAACAAATTCAGAATGTATGATGCTGTCAATTTGGTTCTTGACACTCATTCAGAAAAGGTTGGAACAGAGGGTGACCTCTACGAAGCAAGTCAGTTGCTGAAGACCGGACAGACAGTTATCAACCGGAACCGTCAGGTACAAGAGGCAGACAGCAGCGGATTGACCGAGCACAAAGGCGAATTACGGAGTGAGCTGATGGGCATGATTTTGTTGTTTGAGGCGGGAGTGAAGGCATATGCCACCGCTACAAAAAATCCAGAGTTGAAGAAAATGGCCAACTACCCGGTTTCCAAGCTGAAAACTGTGGCAGACAAAGTGCTTTTTGACATTGGCACCTTGATCCATGGTATGGCACTTCCCTTGAAAAACGACCTTGGCAAATATTTTATCGGGGAGGCTGAATTTCTTAAAATGGAGCAATTGCTGGCCGAATATGAACTGGCCATCCCCAGACGCAGGTTTTCTTTGAATATCTCCAAGGTTTCGACCGATAACATTGACGGGGTCTTCAAGGCCCAGGACAAACTGTTGAGAACCCATATAGATGCCCTGGTACAACCCTTCCAGTTTAGCCATCCCGATTTCTTCAACGCCTACAAAAATGCCCGGAAGATTGTCGACTATTCGGGGAAAGGCAAAGTTTCACCCGTAGCTGCGGTGGTTACTCCGGTGTAGTTTTCCAAAAGGTGAAACCTGCCCGCAGGTAATTCATCCGGTTAAAAATAAAAAGGACTTCCCGTTGATGGAGGTCCTTTTTGATTGGGGAATTTGGATCAAAACCGATCATTACTCAAAAAAAAGTAGTACCTTCGAATCATTAAAACCTAATATAACATGCATATATAGAGGAATATATATGTATTGTAATTTTCACTGAAGAATAAATAGTTGTTTGATTTTGCCATTCAGACGCTAATTATTTAGCATGCAAACAGCACAACCATATTTTTAACCATTCACCTGCTAATATCAAGAACAGAATTACTTACAAAATACGATGGCCAAAAAAGAACCAAAAGAAAAAAATATTGAAGTCGCCCTTTGGGAGTCTGCCAACAAACTGAGAGGATCCGTTGAGCCAGCCGAATACAAGCATGTGGTTTTGGGGCTGATCTTCCTGAAATTTGCCAGCGACAAGTTCGAAGAGCACCGCGCAAAGCTGATCGCCAAAGGGCAGGAGAAATACATCGAGATGGCGGAGTTTTACAACCAGAACAATGTCTTCTTTCTCGATGAAGTTTCCCGCTGGAGTTACATCATCCAAAACTCCAAGCAAAACGACATTGCCTTAAAGATCGACACCGCACTGCACAACATTGAGAAAAACAACAAAGCCTTGAACGGTGCGTTGCCCGACAATTATTTTTCCCGTATTGGGCTGGACGTTACCAAACTCTCCTCCCTGCTGGATACCATCAACGACATCGACACCCTGAAGGACAAAGCCCAGGATGTGGTTGGCCGTGTATACGAATATTTCCTCTCCAAATTTGCCCTGGCAGAAGGGAAAGGCAAGGGAGAATTCTATACGCCCAAAAGCATTGTCAACCTGATTGCCGAAATGATTGAACCATACAGCGGCATCATCTATGACCCTGCCTGCGGATCCGGTGGTATGTTTGTACAGTCCATTAAATTTATCCAGGCACACCACGGCAACACCAGGAATGTCTCCATTTACGGACAGGAATACACCAACACCACCTTCAAACTGGCCAAGATGAACCTCGCCATCCGTGGCATTTCGGGCAATTTGGGCAAAAAGGCTGCCGACACTTTTGGCGACGACCAGCACAAGGACCTGAAAGCCGATTTCATCATGGCCAATCCTCCCTTTAACCAGAAAGACTGGCGTGCCGAAAACGAATTGATCGACGATCCCCGCTGGCGAGGCTACGAAGTACCCCCCAAAAGCAATGCCAATTATGGCTGGATCCTCAACATGGTTTCCAAACTTTCAGAAAATGGTGTTGCCGGTTTTATCCTGGCAAACGGGGCTTTGAGCGGTGGAGGGGAAGAGTACAAAATCAGACGAAAACTGATTGAGAACAATCTGGTAGAGGCGATTTTGGTGTTGCCGCGAAATCTGTTTTATACCACCGATATTAGTGTTACACTCTGGATACTCAATAAAAACAAAAAAGAGCAGAGCCGTAATATTGGCGATCTGACACGGGAATACCGCAACCGTGAAACTGAAATTCTCTTTATGGATTTGCGCCAGGTAGGTGAACCATTTGAAAAGAAATACACCCAATTCTCTGATGCCGACATTAAGAAGGTCACAAGTACGTATCATCTTTGGCAGTCAGTTGAATTAGAGAATATACCGGAATTTTGTTATTCGGCATCACTGGAGGAAGTAACCAAGAAGGATTTCTCCCTGGTTCCCAGTAAATACATCGAGTTCGTCAACCGTGATGAAAACATCGATTTTGACGAGAAAATGCAAGTGCTGCAAGCCGAATTTGCCGGATTGCTAAAAGCCGAAGCCCAATCAAAAAACGATTTACTGGCCGTATTTAAAGAGTTGGGATTCCCAATCAGTGTTTAACCTTTCATGGACATAGAAATGGAATTAATAAAATACCAGTCGCTTCTTGACGATATAAAGGCAAGAATCCGTTCGGCTCAGGTTCGTGCGGCTCTCTCTGTTAACTCAGAGATGATCTTGTTGTATTGGCAAATTGGCAAGACCATTGCAGAGCGACAATTGCAGGAAGGGTGGTCGGCAAAAGTCATTCCCAGATTGGCCAACGATTTAAAAAATGAATTTGCAGAATTAAAAGGCTATTCAGAAAGAAATCTAGGCTATATGCTTCGCTTTGCCAATGAATACCCAGATGTTGCAATTTTGCAACAGGCCGTTGCAAATTTACCATGGGGGCATAACATTTTACTCATCGAAAAGCTCAAAGACAAGGACATTCGACTTTGGTATGTACAGCAATGCATAGAAAATCAATGGAGCAGAGACGTCTTAGATTCTCAAATTAAAAACCAACTGCATCTGCGACAAGGCAAGGCCATTAGCAATTTTAGAAATACCATGCCACTCCCGCAATCAGATTTAGCACAACAAGCACTCAAAGACCCTTATATTTTCGATTTCCTGACCCTAGCTGTTCCATTTCGCGAACGTGATGTCGAGAACCAATTGGTCCAGCATGTGAGCAGGTTTTTGCTGGAATTGGGTAAAGGATTCGCCCTGCGGGACATTAATAAACCCATGGGAATTAGCGAATACCTCCTTCCCCAAAACCTTCCAGAAAATCTAAAGAGTAGTTTGCCTACCATAGAGGAAATTGAAAATCAATTGAATTTGATCGATGATGAAATCAAGCTATAAACCCCCATTTACCATTACTTCCGAGATTGTCAATCTTGTAGCTAAGATTGCTGCCGCTGTCGAAAGATTGACTTTTATGAAAGAGCCAAATTTAAGGCTACGGAAAATAAACCGAATAAAAACCATCCAGGGCTCCCTGGCCATCGAAGGCAACACCCTCTCCGAAAGCTTGATCACCGATTTCCTCGAAGGCAAACACATCGTAGCACCTTTGCGCGAAATTCAGGAGGTAAAGAATGCGATCAAAACCTATGATGCGTTTGCCTCTTTAAATCCATACCTGGTAAAAGATTTGCTGAAAGCCCATGGCTTGATGATGGAGGCACTGGTAGACGATGCCGGCCATTTTCGTAGGGGAGGAGTTGGGGTGTTTTCGGGGACCCGGGCCGTACACATTGCCCCGCCGGCCCACCGCGTCCCGCTGTTGATGGACGATCTGTTTGGATGGCTCAAAGGATCGGACGATCACTTGCTGCTCAAAAGCTGCGTGTTTCATTATGAGTTTGAGTTTGTACATCCATTTTCAGATGGCAACGGACGCATGGGCAGATTGTGGCAGTCGCTTGTACTGACCCAATTGCACCCCATTTTTGCCCATTTGCCGGTCGAAAATATTGTCTTTCAGCACCAGCAACAATACTATGAAGCCATCAACCAAAGCACTGGAGCTGCGGATTGCGCCTTCTTCGTGGAATTTATGCTCGAAAAAATCCTGGATACGCTCCGGAAACGACAGGGGGAACCGTTGAAAGAAATAGCAAATGGGGTAGCAAATGGGGTAGTAAATGGGGTAGTAAAACCTGTGTACGATTTTATCGCGCAAAACGAAGGTTGCAGAAAGCCATTGATTGCCAGGCACACCCATATACCCATCAAAACAGTCGACAAACACATTGCCCGACTTAGGGAAATGAACAAAATCATTTTTGTGGGTGCGCCCAAAACGGGGGGATATTTTATTAAAACCAAGGAATGAAGTCAAACTATAAGCCCTTAGGCGATTTTATCAGGGAGGTTAATAACCGTGATACGAAGTTGGAAGTCGATCTGCTTTTAGGAGTCAGTATCCAAAAGAAATTTATTCCATCCATTGCCAATACCATTGGTACGGATATGTCAACTTACAAAATTATTAAACGAAATCAATTTGCTTATGGGCCGGTAACATCACGGAACGGTGATAAAATTTCGATTGCTTTACTGGAAGATTACGATGAAGCCATTGTTTCGCAGGCTTACACTCCATTCGAAGTTAAAGATACGAATGAGTTGCTTCCGGAATATCTTATGATGTGGTTCAGGCGACCGGAATTTGACCGCTATGCCAGGTTTATGAGCCACGGAAGTGCAAGAGAAATTTTTGGATGGGAGGAAATGTGCAACACACGCTTGCCCATCCCTTCCATCACCAAGCAACGCGAAATAGTCAAAGAGTACAACGTCATCCAAAACCGCATAGCCCTTAACCAGCAACTGATTCAAAAACTGGAAGAAACCGCACAAGCCATTTACAAGCAGTGGTTTGTGGATGGGGTTGATAGAGAGAATTTGCCTGAAGGGTGGAGGATTGAAAAGTTGGAGAAATTTACCAAAATGAAATATGGTAAAATGCTTGACTCGGAATTGTTTTTAGAAAAAGGTTATCCTGTTTTTTCTGGTTATGGAGTTCGGGGATACTATTCAGAATATATGTATGAAGAACCCCAAATTTTAGTTTTATGCCGAGGAGTAAGCGGAACAGGAGAGGTTAGACTATCTCCAAGGTTTTCATTTATTACAAATCTCAGTATAGTAGTTGAAGTTGATAATCCTTCTATTTCAAAAATGTATCTCTATTACTATTTAAAGAATTCTGATTTGAAATCGTTGGATAGTGGCTCTGCACAATCAATGATTACAGCAGGTGATTTGTATTTTCAAGAAGCGTTGCTACCTCCATCTGTTCTACAAATGAAATTTGATAAAGTTGCAAATACAATAATGAAGGAAATTGAAGATAAGAACAAAGAAAACCAAAAGCTAACAGAATTGAAAGATTTACTTCTTTCCAAACTTGCGACCATAGAAAACTAACCGATAAGAAAATTGCAACATTTTAAAAATGATTAAACGACAGCATATTAATGAAGATGCCAATAGACAATAACCATTAAAGAATATGGATTTAAAGATATTAGCAAGTCAGATTGCAACAATTCACAATAAATTTTACCGGCAAGCAACAGCGGCAGTCAATACTGCACTCACGCTTCGCAATTGGTGGATTGGGGCTTATATTGTCGAATATGAACAAAACGGTGAAGACAGAGCCAGTTATGGTACAGGTATACTGCCCCGATTGGTTAAAGAGATTGGCATAAAGGGATTATCGGAGACGAATCTTAAGCAAAGTCGTACATTTTATTTGTATTATTCCTACCTATTTGAATTTGTTTTGGAAGCAACTTTTCCAGATCAAATTCGTCAGACATCGACTGACAAATTACAATTACTTAATATTCTTGATTTTGAAATATGTCAGATGCCATCTGACGAATTCAATTGGCTTGAGAATATTGTAAATAGAATTCGTAAGTGCGCTATTGACAAGTCGTTAAAAGTAGATGCAAATAAAATTGTCAGGAAATTGTCGTTTAGCCATTTAGTAGAGTTAATAAAAATAGAAGATCCTTTAAAACGAACCTTCTACGAAGTGGAGTGCATTAACGGCACATGGAGCGTAAGCGAACTAAAAAGGCAAATTGCGACACTTTATTTTGAGCGGTCTGGTTTATCCAAAAACAAGGATAAACTCAGCCATTTGGCACACCAGAAAGCAGAACAAATAGAACCTGCCGATGTGTTTAAAAATCCGATGACATTCGAGTTTCTGGATCTTCCGGTAAAAGAAATCATGGAAGAAACTGATATAGAACAAGCATTGATTGACCATATGCAAATGTTTTTATTGGAATTAGGCAATGGTTTCTGTTTCGAAGCACGCCAGAAACGGATTCTTATTGATGACGAATATTTTTACATTGATCTGGTATTCTACCACCGCATTTTACGCTCACATGTATTAATCGAAATTAAAAACGATGAATTCAAACATGAGCATATTGGGCAATTAGAAGTCTATTTGCAATATTACAAACATGAAATAATGCATGAACACGACCGCCAACCAATTGGCATATTGCTTTGCACACAAAGTAAAAAAACAATGGTTAAATATGCCACGACCGCCAAAGAGAATGTATTTGTTAAAGAATATCTTATAAATCTTCCATCGAAAAATGATATACAAAAATTCGTGGAGTCACGATTGAAAGCGATGAATATTGGCCAACCACGGAATTGGTGAAAATCTGTTTATCCGGTTGTTGGAATATTACAAAACCATCGACCTCGACGGGGCGATGGTTTATTGGAACGAATACGATCAACAGGAATAATATGAACAACAGCGAAATCCTTATCTACCAAAACCCCGATGGCCACATCAAGATTGATGTTCGCCTGGAGGAAGAGACCGTCTGGCTTACGCAGGAGCAGATGGCCGAACTGTTTGGCAAAGGCCGAAGCACAGTAGCCGAACACATCGCCAATGTGTATGAGGAAGGTGAATTGGAACTAAATCGAACTTGTCGGAAATTCCGACAGGTTCGTCAGGAAGGCATCCGGGTGGTAGAACGGGAAATTGACCATTACAATCTCGATCTAATTATTTCGGTAGGTTACAGGGTGAAATCACTTCAGGGCACCCAGTTTCGGATTTGGGCCACCCAAAGACTAAAAGAGTACATTATCAAAGGTTTCGCGCTTAACGACGATCGTTTCAAGTCGGGCAGTTCCATGAACTATTTCACTGAATTGCAGGAACGTATCAGGGAAATACGCCTTTCAGAACGGTTCTTCTACCAGAAAATCAAAGACATCTATACCACCAGAACCGAAGAGAATTGCTCACCCATGCAGGGAATATCAGTCACGAGAAAGCGTTAAAGAAATCAGATGTAGAGTTTGAAAAATACAAAATCGCTCAAGCTGCGGCAGAGAAAGAGCAAAGTCTGAAAGAAATTGAGGAAGATATGAAGAAACTAGGAAAACCTGAGAAATGAAATTCACCTAGGAAAAATTAGAAAGTCTATGCCCGAACAGCAAAACATAGAATACAAGCAAAGTTGGCACGACGATTACCTGAAATGGATTTGCGGGTTTGCCAACGCCATTGGTGGAGATATTTATATTGGCCGAGACGATTCAGGGAAGGTAGTGCACCTAGCCAATTATGCCAAATTGTTGGAAGATATCCCCAATAAAATCTGTAACGCCATGGGGATTATCTGCGATGTACAATTGCAAGATGAAGAAGGAAAGAAATACATCACGATTAAAGTCAATCCCTATTCAGTGCCAGTTTCGTTGAGGGGCCGTTACTATTATCTTTCGGGAAGTACGAAATTGGAACTGACAGGCGTAGAACTAACTGAGTTCTTGTTGAAAAAATCAGGTAAAAGCTGGGACGAAGTACCCGAAGAAGCGGCTAAAATTACAGATATTGATGAAATTAGCCTGTCCCGTTTTATTGAGGAGGGTGAAGAAAGCGGTAGAATGCCAGATACCAAAGGGTTATCAACTTCCGATCTGCTCGATAAACTTCGGCTGCTCGATGGCAATAAAATCAAACGGGCAGCCCTGATCCTTTTCGGCAAAGACCCGAACCGTTTCTACCCCAACATCGCGGTTAAAATTGGTCGTTTTGGCAGGGATGGTTCAGATTTGAAATTTCAGGAGGTTATTGAGGGCAATTTGGTCCATTTACTTTCTGAGGTTGAGACACAGCTCAATTACAAGTTTCTGACGAAAAAAATAGATTTTAAAGGGTTGCACCGAATAGAAGAAGGCGAATACCCGGTTGCGGCATTGCGTGAAATGCTGTTAAATGCCCTGGTGCACCGTACCTACATGGGTGCTTCGGTCCAAATTCGGGTATTTGACAACAAATTATCCATTTGGAACGAAGGTACTTTGCCGCTTGGAATGGATATGGAGAGCCTGAAACGTGACCACAGTTCACGCCCGCGCAATCCCAAGATAGCCGATGCCTGTTTCAAGGCAGGCTACATCGATACCTGGGGACGCGGTACGCTAAAAATCATCAATGCCTGTAAAGAAGCTATGCTGCCAGAACCTGAAATGTGTGAGATGGATGGGGGTATTCAAATAACTATATTTAAAGTTCAGAATGGTGGTGCAATAGGTAGTGCAATTGTTGGTCAAGTAGGTGGTCCAATAGGTGGTCCAATAGGTGGTCCAATAGGTAGTGAAATAGGCGGTCAAGATGGTAGTCTAATCTATCATCTAACCGATAGGCAACAAGAAGTTTTACAAATTATTGAGGAACATAATAAAATCAGTAAAAGGAAATTGGCAGAGCAATTAAACATAAACGTTTCCGCTGCTCAGGCTCATTTAGATATTCTTAAAGAAAAGGGATTAATTAGACGTGAAGGGGGAACACGTGGATTTTGGAAAATACTGTATAAAAGATGAAGTTCACCGAAGAAAAACTGGAACAGGCATTTACCGAGTTGTTGGGGCTGGAAGGATATTCCCATCAGCATGGCCTTACCATCTCCCGCAAACCCGAGGAGGTGCTGATTGAAGCGGACCTGGAGCATTTTTTGCTGAGCCAGTATGCCGAACAGGGTATTACAGTCAACGAGGTAAAATCAATTGTTCTTCAACTCAAATCACTGCCTTCTTCTGACCTGTACGAGAGCAACAAAACCTTTATGCGGATGCTTTCGGATGGCTTTATCCTGAAAAGGGAAAACCGGAGCCAGAAGGATATGTATATTCAGCTGATCGACTATGCTGGACTGAACAGACATTTTCAGCCATCGGCAGATCAACTCTTAACCATTGCGGCCGAGAAGGACAAAAAATACGAGCAGGACAACAACAGTTACAAATTTGTCAATCAATTAGAGATTACCGGAAATGAAAAGCGGATTCCGGACGGGATTGTTTACATCAATGGGATCCCTGTGGTAGTCTTCGAATTCAAGAGCGCCATTCGCGAAGAGGCGACCATCTTCGATGCCTATAAGCAGTTGACTTTTCGTTACCGCCGCGACATCCCCGAACTCTTCAAATACAACGCCTTTTGTGTCATCAGCGACGGGATCAACAACAAGGCCGGCTCCTTCTTTGCCCCCTACGAATTTTTCTATGCCTGGCGCAGGGTGGCTGGGCTGGCAAAGGAGGTGGATGGGATCGACAGCATGTTTACCATGGTACAGGGGATGTTCCACAAGAACAGGTTCCGGGATATCCTCCGCAACTTTGTTTACATTCCCGACAGCTCCAAAAAGAACGAGAAGATAGTTTGCCGCTATCCGCAATACTATGCGGCCAGGGCCTTGTACGACAACATCCAAAAAGCACAAAAACCGGAGGGAAGCGGGAAGGGAGGCACCTACTTTGGCGCCACAGGTTGCGGCAAGAGTTTTACCATGCTCTACCTGACCCGGCTTTTGATGAAGAGTGAGTATTTCGGTAGTCCAACCATCGTATTGATAACCGATCGTACCGATCTCGACGACCAATTGTCCGGGCAGTTTACCAACGCGAAAAATTTCATCGGAGACAATACCGTGGTTAGCGTCGAAAGTCGCACCCACCTGCGGGAGTTGTTGCAGGGCAGGCAAAGCGGAGGGGTATTTCTGACTACCATCCACAAGTTTACGGAAGACACGGAGTTGTTGACCAACCGTACCAACGTCATTTGCATTTCGGACGAAGCTCACCGCAGTCAGGTGAATCTTGACCAGAAGATACGGGTGACGGACAAAGGAGTTACCAAAACATTCGGATTCGCCAAATACCTGCACGACTCGCTGCCTGGTGCAACCTTTGTAGGTTTCACCGGTACGCCGATCGATGCCACACTGGATGTATTTGGCAAAGTGGTGGATGCCTATACCATGACCGAATCGGTTAAGGATGAAATCACTGTAAGAATCGTTTACGAAGGCAGGGCCGCCAAAGTAGCTCTGAAAAATGGTGAACTGGAGAAGATTGAAAAATACTACGAAGAGGCTGCAGCAGCCGGAGCCAATGAGTACCAGGTCGACCAAAGCAAACAGGAGTCGGCCAATATGTATGCCATCCTTGGCGATCCCGACCGTTTGCAAGCCGTTGCAGAAGATTTTGTGAAACACTATGAAAACAGGGTTTCGGAGGGTGCCACGGTGGTAGGCAAAGCCATGTTTGTTTGCAGCAACAGGGAGATTGCCTGGGAACTGTACAAGAATATCATCGAATTGAGACCCGAATGGAATGAGATACGGGCATCCGAAGAGGGGGTTGAACTATCCGACAAAGAGAAACGGGAGTTAAAACCGATGGAGCGGATCAAGATGATCATGACCAGGGGGCAGGACGATCCGGAGGAGTTCTACAAGCTATTGGGCACCAAAGAGTACCGCAAAGAGTTGGACCGACAATTCAAAAACGAGAAATCCAATTTCAAGATTGCCATCGTGGTGGATATGTGGCTTACCGGCTTCGATGTACCCTTCCTCGACTCGATCTACATCGACAAACCCATCCAGCAGCACAGCCTGATTCAAACCATTTCGCGGGTCAACCGCAAATTTGAGGGAAAGAACAAAGGATTGGTGGTCGATTACATCGGCATCAAAAAGCAGATGAATCTGGCGCTCAAGCAATACAGTGAAGGTGACAAGGACAACTTTGAGGAGATCGCCGAATCGATCATCATCGTCAGGAATCACCTCGATCTGCTGGCCAAATTGTTGCACACTTTCGACAGTTCTAAATATTTCAAGGGCACGACCCTCCAGCAATTGAATACGTTGAACTTAGCGGCCGAGTTTGTACAGCAAACCAAAGATTTTGAGACCCGGTTCATGGACATGGTCAAGCGGTTGAAGGCGGCTTATGATATCTGTTCCGGAAGCGAGCAGCTGACACAAACGGAGAAAGATACCATCCATTTTTACCTGGCAGTCCGTTCCATTGTTTTCAAACTCACCAGGGGCAATGCCCCAGATACGGCCCAGATGAATGCCAGAGTCAGAGAAATGATCAAGGATGCCTTGCAAAGCGATGGTGTGGAAGAGATCTTCAAATTGGGGAATGAAGATGAGACCGAACAAGATCTGTTCGATGAGGATTATCTGGCAAAAATTGACAAGATCAAGTTGCCCAACACCAAAATTAAGTTGCTTCAACAGCTGTTGGCAAAAGTCATTGGCGAATTGAGGAAAGTCAACAGGGTCAAGGGAATTGACTTCACCAAAAAAATGCAGTTCCTGGTTGAACTCTACAATCAAAGAGACGAAAATGACATTTTACGCAGTGAAGTCTTTGAGGAAATGGCAGAGCAACTGACCAACATGATTTGGGAGGTACACAAGGAATTTTCTGCAGGAGACGCCCTGGGTATAGACTTCGAAGAGAAGGCTTTCTATGATATTCTGAAAGAGTTGTGCATCAAGTACGACTTCACTTATCCGGAAGATAAGCTGATAGAACTGGCAAAGGCAGTCAAGGAATTGGTGGAAGGTCAGGCGAAATTCCCCGACTGGAACCGACGTGATGATATAAAATCAGCCCTTAAAGTGGGATTAATACTGCTCTTGGATGAGTTTGGCTATCCACCGGTTGAACGGGATGAAGTATATGTGGAGATTTTTGAACAAGCGGAGAATTTTAAGAAAAATCAACTGATTTAATTTTAAAAGTGATGACTTACATTGGAAATTAGAGATTAAATTAGTCTTAAAAAGTAATCAAACCTTTTTGTCAAATTTGAGTCCTATTATTATTTGAGTTATCTTCATAATTGTTATAATTCTCAGATGTAGAAATTAAAACTCATTCAAATGAAAAAGTTAATTGTCGTTGTGTTTGCCATGTTCGCTATCGGTTTTACCCAGCAGGCCAAGGCTCAGAAGTACCTGACCTTTGAATCAAAGGAATTCAGTGTGGTTCTAAAATGTTCTCCTGATTATACCAAGGTGTTGGACATCTCATTTTCTGAAAACGGGGCATGGGTGAGTTATAAGATCATAAAGACCCTGCCACTTGAGAACAAAGCCACTGGAAACAGGTTTGTGGTGCAGAACAAAAAGGCCGAGAACTTTACGGTTGAATATATCTTTGAAAAGGACAAAGAGAAGCTAAAATCAGCCAGCTGTTGTGTTGTCAATCAAAAAACCCACATTAAAACGACGCTTCAGAGAAAGTGACGGTAATTCTTTCCCCCGCTTTATTCTATTAGCGAACTACCCGTTGGGCTTGTTTGCCTGATGGTGCATGGAGTTAAATTGCCAAAAAAGCCAATTAATATGGATGGCAAATTAAATAAGTTGGATCTTCCAAAGAAAGAGACAGAAACAAGAAACCCCCTGACTTAGGGGGTTTTGTAGCCTCACCGCAGCTAATTTCAAATGCAATTATGTCGTGTAAGTACTTGATATATAATCTTAATTTATAAATGTATCGAATATTTTACATACCTTTACATCAGTTTAGACACTGAATAAGACACTGATGATTATTTTATGGCATATACTACTAATGTTAGGACTGTACTAAAGAATACGAATAAAGATAAAATTGGTACACTTTTTTTGGAAATTGTCTTTATTGAAACGGATACAAAGAAAAAAATTAGGCGATATGTCAACTCAGGACAAAAGATCAACGAGGATGATGTTGTAAAGGCGAAGATTAAACAGGTGGAGCGAACTAAATCTATACGCCAAATCATTGAAAGAAAATTAGTTGAAATAAATCAGAAATTAAGAGGTTTGGAGCTTACTCATGGTGATCTTACTCCAGAAATTTACGATAAATCAATCGTATCCAATAAACATGCTAAAAAAACCGTGATTGATCTTTATGCAGATTTCATTAAATATGTAGAGGCTAATTTTGAACCATTAACTAAAAAAAAGCATGAAACAGTTAAGGGTTTTATTGAGGATTTCACTACTAAAAAGAAAACCAGTACTTTATATGTTAATGACATAAATAAGAATTTTTACAAAGAATTTACTAAATATTTAAAAGAGGATAGAAAACACGCACCACAAACGATTAATAAATATCAAGGGTGTTTAAAAACGTTTCTTAAGTATCTCACGGAGGAATTGGACTTAAATCAGAATAAAGTTCACGAGCAATTCAAAAAATATTCGAAAAAAGTTGAAGGTGGATCAAAGGTAGTTCTGTTGAAAGAACATGTCAAAGCTATTATTGATTGGAAACCCTCTGATGAAAGATATGGACTGGTTCGTGATTTATTTGTATTTCAAATCCTAACTGGTATAAGATTCAGCGACCTTATTAATGTCAATAAATCTTATGTTGTCAATAAATCGTTATCGTTTGAAATGTGGAAGGTTGGAAAGCGTGTAACGATACCATTACATCCATTAGCAATTAACATATTGGAGAAATATAACTATTCGCTTGGCGAAAAGTGTAAAGCACTTAAAAATTATAACCTTGATATAAAGACTGTGTGTGAACGTGCTGGACTGACTGAAACAATTCATTCTTTAAAAATTAAGCTTAGTCGGAAAGTAAATGATGAAACCAAGTTGTCCAAGTTGGTTTCATCACATGTTGGTCGAACCACATTTATCACAAATTGCCTCATTAGTGGCATTTCACCATATTTGGTCATGGAATATACAGGGCATGAAAAAATTGAAACCTTAAGTATCTATATGCGAATTGCTGGTGATATGGCTAAGGATGCCTTTACAAAATATGAAGAGTATTTTAAATTTTAGTAATGATACGTTTTAAAAATTTAGATAAGCTGATCAGTTTTTTAGATGAAAATTTACCAGAAAAAATAAAGAGCGAATTATTTTTTCACGTTTATTATTGGGAAAATAAGGGTGAAAAATGTGAAGGAAGGATTAAAGAGCCTAATCCATCAATAGCAGCTAAGTTAATTAAGCTGGAATTTTTGATTGGCATTTCAGATGATCCTAAATTTTTTCTTTACCCTAAAGAATATCTTCTTCAATGGACAAAACTGAAGAAGTTTATAGATAAATACGAAACAACTTCTGTTGAAATCGAAAAATATGGACTTATTTCTATAAACACAGCATGTAAAATGTTGGATGTAACACGTCCCACAATCTATAAAATTCTAAATGAAAAAAAAGTGCCATATGTTGAGATATTAAGCCAGAAGAGAATCCAATTGAAGGACTTATTGGATTATATAGAAGAAAATAAGCGGCACTAATCCTTCGGAATCAAAGCCTCATCATTACTTCACTCCGGGCCAGCGATTAATGTACTCAGAATAATCATATACTGAGCCATCAGCCATTCTGCCACCAATACCTTTACGTAACAAGTACCATCTACCTTCACCGCTAATATTGGTTATATCAAAAACTTTTCCATCTGGATAGACTAAAAAGCACAATTCAACATTGCTTTTCCATGAAATACCCATATCAAATAATTTTTCGTTTAGCGTTACCGATGGAATGATGATGAATTCAGGACTATCAGCTACAGCATTTTCCAATGCCATGATAAAATAATCAGGATATGGTTCACCGATCGGCACATGAAGTTTAATATAATTCATAGAATAAACCTCATTTCCTTCGTGGCTTTGCCTTTCAATATCAACAGAATTTGCAATAGCAAGCTGCATTGAAATTAATCTGAAGTCGTTATTATTCTTAATCAAATAGTACCCATCAGTTCCTTCGAAAGAGATTACAAATTCGTTTTCGGTTAGTGCTTTATGTATTGCGGTTTTTGTGGTTTTCGTTGTAAGTGGCATAATCATATTAATTTTAAATTATAGTGGTAAAAATGTAAAAGCTTAATACAAGAACGGGAGTGTTATATCTGTAAATACTCCGATAGTTGATTTTTTCACCAGATTATAAAATTTTATAAAATGGAGTGATTTTTACCAATTGAAAATTTTTTTTTATTTTTTTTTCTGGGGTTAGGTGTTAATAGAGAATTCAAAAGGTGAAGAAAAAGTGGACTTGTGGCACGTGCAGCCTTAAAGTACCCCCCTGCCCCCCCTCGAATCATAAGATGATATACCTAGGACATTGATTGTCCAGTTCATTTTTATTGTACAATACAGTTTCAGCAATAAAATATGTGAGTACTGATTTGCTGGTACTGAATTCTCCGGTACTGGCGTACCGGAAACTGATTAAATGGATCAAAATTTACCGCATCTAATAAAACGATACTGGATAAACATACAACTAATAAGGACTAACGAACAAGCCAATTATCCAGTTGGAATGGATTTACCAACTGGATCAAGAACAGGAATATCAATTAAGTTAGTAGCTTAATGAAAATAAAAGTCTCAGTTTCTTAGTTTTTTAGTGCCAATTCTGGAATTCTTTTAGTTTGGAAAATACAAAAGTGAAAGCTCTTGTTGAGATAATACCCGATTCCAAATACCAATATCATCAATTTTACCGTTCCAAGGTAAAGGTGCGGAATTCCCTATATCTAAACCATTACCTATTTTTGTTAAAACATTATTTGCAGTACTATTATACCCAATTAACGTTAAAGACACATTACTATGCAATTCTCCATTTACATAAGTTTTAATGGAATTACCACTAGTAAACACCCAGGCTATGTGATACCATGTAGCTATTTGAGGATTCCAATTTAAAGTATATGCTGCAATCGGGAATATATTCCCAGAATTATCAAAAAGATAATATGATATTCCCCGTTCTGAATTAAATGATCTATAACCAAATAGCCATTTTCTGTCATTTGCTACTTCGCCATTAAACTGACCTATGATTACAGCATCAGAATTATACGGGACTATACTATTAAAGGTACACCAAGCACTTACCGTGAAACTCCCGCTAACTATGTTTTGGCTGTTTGCAAGTGTGATATCATTAGTTGTGCCACTAAAATTGTAAGAACTATTTGCGTTTCCAAATCTATCCGTTGTTAGTGTTGCCCCCTTTACAGTTCCGTTGTGATTACTTCCACTTTCATCATTAGCATTTCCATTAAAAGGATACCATGCAACCAGTCCATTTGTTGGGATCGACCTAGATATTAATCCTTTTAGCTGCGACGATAAGCTGGTCAATTGAGCCATTGATAATGTGAGCTTTGCAGATATGTCAGCAAGACTTGCGCTGGTGGCTGTTTGTAGAGCATTTAAGGCTGCAACCTGACCTAAAATTGATGTTAGCTGGGTTTGAATTGAGACTACAGTAGCAGCAGTATTTGTTGCTAATGTCATAGTAGCAGTCTGTTGTGCATTTAAAGTGGTGATTTGATCTTGAATCACTTTGATCTGAGATTGAATGGTTGCAATTGTTGTTGTATGACCAGACACAGTGGCATTTGTCGCTGTTAATTGTGTATTTAATGTGGTAATCTGTCCAGATATCACAGTCAATTGTGCCTGAATCGTGGTTATTGAGGTGCTTAATCCTGCCATAACAGCATTGGTTGCCAAGAGATTTGCATTGGTGACCTTCAATGCAGCAGCTAATGAATCACGGCTTGCTTTCAATGCGTTTATATCAGCAGAATAATCGGTTGGCTGACAGGATGTGTTTGATAGTGTTACCGCTACTAATAGAGCGATCAAGAGGCGAAATGTCATTTTCATTTTGAAAGTATTTTAGGTTTGTAAAGGATAAGTTGCATTTAATATGTGCAGCACTTTGGTAATTTTCTTAGTTGTGTATCTACAAAAAAACAGCGTGGAACTAAACCATATTCGCCTCCTAGGTACTGGTATACCCATCATGCAAACAAGTAAAGCCCACGCCTTGACGTGAGCATTTCACTTATTATTCTTGCATGATTTTTTGAAAGTTACCAGTTTTCGGAGGCAGGAATAAAAGCTAAACGCTTCTATATTTTAATAAAATGTTCGGTTTCTTAAGATTTGATCATAGGCATTTTGATTCAATAGTATCAAATGTAAAGAATTCTTTCTGGAATATTCCGTTTTATACAGATAATTTCCAATAAATAGTAAAGGTGGATATCCTTCCTCACTCAATAGTGGCAATCAGCAGCGGAATATGAATTAACGGAATAAAGAGGGAATGATAGTTGTACTGACCTGTGTCCCGGAACTTCGTTCCGTCCATACAACTTCAGCACAATTTCCCATTATAATTATCGTCCTAATTTAATCCTAAAGATGCTATTTTTAAGACGCACATCTGGTTAAGTTTTATCCTAAAGAAATCCAAACAATTATAACAGTACTGATTGCTTAGTCCATAAATAGTTTTTTCAACCTGGTCAGCGTATTTTTGTTTGTTTTAGTGATCTGATTAATGTGCTGGTATGAATAACCCTTTTTCAACATTTTAATTTCCTCAACGTATTCATCCCTCATCATATCAGGGCTTTTACAGAAGCCAATTTTTCTACCAACCTTACCCCCTGATGCACGAAAATTAGCATATCCAGAATCCATGCGTTGCTTTATAGTTGTTCTTTCCATGCGACTTACCTCTAAAAGGATTGTTATAAGAAACTGTGCCATAGCATTTATGTTCCCATTATTGTCTAGTGTTTCGATGCCATAATTTTTTACAAAGAGGCAAATCTTGTGCTGATTTAGTAGTTCAATAACCTTCAATGCCTCTAAGGTATTGCGTCCAAGGCGACTAATTTCGAGGGTTAGTACACGATCAACCTTTTCAGTCTTAACGTAATTGATGAGCTCCACTATTTCAGGTCGTTCCTCATTCCGCTTTGCTCCCGAAACCTTATTAGCAAAGACTTTTACGATTTCCATTTGGTGTGTCTGTGCGTAAGCTGATAATTCATTGACTTGACGATCATAGTCCTGAATTTGGGTACTAACTCTAGCTAGGATGCAAACTTTTAACATGATATTAAATTTTATTGTTTGTATGCGTTTTTAATTCTTTCTTCATAATCCGATGTATGTTCAACCGCTTCGTCAACCACACTAACCAAACTGTCCAAATAAACATCTTCAATTCGATTCAATTCGTTGTTCTGGCTATCTAACAGAATTACCACAAACACATCATTACCTTCATTATAAACCACTTTTACGAACCCTTTATGCTTGAAACCGTTCACTATAAAGATTAATCCTTCATTGTTTGGTAAAGCTTGCGGTTTACTAAAACCCCAACTCCATACTACCATAAGGTTGCTTTTTAAAATCGAGAGAATGTAGTTTGCCATTTTCATAAATATTGATATTTGTGTTATTAATACACACCAAAGATAGCATATATATCAATTGTATCCAAATTATTATTGACTCAAATAACAATTATTATTGTAAATATTGATTTATAGATTAATTTTCTTTAAGTTTGTAATAATGTTTAATAAGAACAAAAATGTTACGAGTAAGGGATATTTGTAAACAAAAGGGCATTACCTTGAAGGAACTTGCTGATCGCATGTCAGTATCTCCTGAAGCGGTCACGAGAATGCTAAGCGAAAGTGGAAATCCAACCCTATCGACATTAATTAATATGGCAAGAGCATTAGATATTAACGTTTACGAACTGTTCGATGACTTTAGTGAAGATATGCAGGTTCGTGGCTATCTAGAGGTTGGGGATAAAACTTACCGTATCAATAATTTCAACGATTTAAAAACGATTTATAATAAACTAGGGTCTAAATAATGAAAGAGGAAAATCACGATCAATTGGTTTCATTTATCTGGAATATTGCCAATGACGTATTAGTAAACACTTATAATAAAGGGGATTACAGAAAAATCATTTTACCAATGATAGTAATCAGACGGTTGGATGCTGTACTAGAACCGACCAAAGATGCTGTATTGGCGATGAAGAAAAGTTTAGATGAATCTGCTGTTCAGAATCAAGAAGTTGCATTGTGTGGTGTTGCTGGTCAGGCATTCTGTAATTCTTCACCATTTGTATTAAAACAGTTAAAATCACGTACCAACCGTCAACAATTAAAAGCCGATTTCATTGCATACTTAGATGGGTTTAGTGAGAATGTACAGGATATTATCACCAAGTTTGAACTTAGAAATCAAATAGATAAACTATCAGAAGGTGGCATTTTGGGTATGTTGATAGAAAAATTTGCTGATCCACGTGTGAATCTTAGTAACCTGCCAGTACTAGATGATGAAGGAACAGTAAAGTTACCTGCATTAGAAAATCACTCAATGGGTACAATTTTCGAAGAACTATTACGGAGATTCAATGAGGAAAATAATGTAACTTCTGCTGGGGAACACTTTTCTCCTCGTGACATCGTTGAATTGATGGCTGATTTGGCATTTATTCCAGTGGTTGATAAAATTCTTGATAGTACCTACCTGCTTTATGATGGTGCAACTGGAACAGGTGGCATACTATCTACATCTGAAGAACGGATAAACTATCTTGCTGAGAAACATGGTAAAAAAATAAAAACACACATTTACGGTCAGGAAATCCAAGCTGAAACCTATGCAACATGCATAGCCGACCTCTTAATAAAGGGTGAAGGTGAAGAGGCCAAAAACATTGCATTTGGATCAACTATTTCGCAAGACGGACATTCAGGAAAAACATTTGACTTCCAAATATCAAACCCACCATTCGGTACACCTTGGAAAAAAGATTTGGAAAACTGGGGTTACAAAGATAAAAAAGAAATCACTGATAGGCGTTATATTAAACAATACGGTAGCGAAGTTGAGTATTCGTTTGTTCCGAATATTGGTGACCCACAGATGCTATTTCTTGCCAATAACGTGAGTAAAATGAAGCATAACACGGAGTTTGGTAGCCGTATTGTGGAAGTACATAATGGATCATCACTTTTTACTGGAAATGCTGGTGGTGGAGAAAGTAACCTAAGGAGATACATCATTGAAAACGACATGCTGGAAGCCATAATAGCCATGCCAGAAAAAATGTTCTACAATACAGGTATTGCTACTTATTTATGGATCGTCACCAATCGAAAAGATGCAAGCAGAAAAGGTAAAGTGCAGCTAATTGATGCTACTTCGATTAAAACTCCGTTAAGAAAAAATAAAGGTGAGAAGAACTGCAAGTTGTCGAAAACCGATCGCAATCAGATAATGGATATTTACTTGGCGTTTGAAGAAAATGAGTACTGTAAAATATTTCCAAACAAAGAATTTGGATATTGGGAAGTAGCCGTTGAACAACCATTACGGGATGAGAAAGGAATAATTGTTACGGATAAAAAAGGTAAACCTAAAATGGATACCAAATTAAAAGATACTGAGCAAATCCCATTGTTGTACGAAGGTGGTATAGATGCTTTTTTAGAAAAAGAAGTTTATCCATATTCACCAGATTCGTATGTGGATAAAAACAAGGCAATTATTGGTTACGAATTAAGTTTTACCAAATACTTCTATAAACCCATTACATTACGATCATTGTCCGAGATAAAATCTGAAATTCAATTTATTGTAAATGAAACTGATGGTTTGTTGAAAGACATTATAAATACTTAATAAATTAAGATTATGAGAGTAAAGTTAAACAAGGCAGTTAAAATGTTCTTTGGCAATTCTTCCCTAGAAATGGTTTATTTGGAAGCTATAGCTAACGCATTGGACGCTGGTGCGAGAAGAATTGATATTGCCATATCCGCACGTGACTATAGTCAGCCTGAGACCTTAACTTTTGATATTGAAGATAATGGTATCGGTTTTACACCTGAAAGATTTGAAAAATTTAGTAATCTATTTGATGTAGATGAATCTTCACATAAAGGACTTGGACGTTTAATCTATCTGTGTTATTTCGATAATGTAATTGTTTCAAGTATTTACAATGGATTTAGTAAAAGAATTTTTGAGTTCTCTGAAGGGTTCGATGGAGAATCAATTGTATCAGTACTTCCAGCAGAGCAGAACTCTGGGACTAAGTTCTCTATGAGTGGCTATACGTTAACCCGTTTAGCACAATTTTCATACATACAACCAAAGTATCTGAAAAATAGAATATTGACTGAATTCTATTCTCGTTTATATAAGTTTAAACAGGATGGACAACTGATTGAGATAAATATCACTTCAACCATCAACAATGTTTCTGCTACTGAAACATTATCTACTGATGAAATACCAATATTGCAGATGATTCCTTTAGAAAACTCGCTGGAACTATTTGCATCTATGGAGCTTCATTATCGAATTGAAGAAACGCAGATGGAGAAGAGTTCTGTTATTACAGCTATTTCTGTTGATAACCGAACATATAACATTGACATTATTGCTGCTGAAAATATGCCTATTGGATACAAAATGGTGTTCCTTTTATATTCCGATTCTTTTAATGGCAGAGTTGATGCTACACGCCAGAATCTGACTTTAGAAGAAGTAGAGTTGCAGACTGTTAAGAAATTATTTCGAGATAATGTGGCTCGTATAATTAATGAAAATATACCTCAAATTACTCAGCAAAATCAAGAGCGAAAGCAGAGGTTAATCAATCAATTTCCTCATCTGAATGGATATTTTGATGTTGACAATATCGGATATGCCTCGCAAAATGATGTGTTAAAAAAAGCTCAAGAACGTTTTTTAAAAGCTCAGCGTGAAATTCTTGGTGCAACGCATTTGACTGACGAACAGTATAAAGAATCTTTAGAGTTATCTTCAAGAGCATTAACTGAATACATCATGTTTAGACAAATCATCATCAATAAATTGAAATCTATTGACAAGCATGATCTGGAGGAAGATATTCATAAATTGATTGTTCCAATGAGGGAACAATTCGATGGTGGCAACCTAATGAATGATTTATATCGCAATAATATTTGGGTACTTGATGATAAATATATGACCTATGATACTGTATTGAGTGATAAAGAGATGTCTACAGTGATTGATGTTATTACAGATGGGGAGGCAATTGTCAATGATGATGACAGACCAGACATAACACTGGTTTTCTCTGGTAATCCGAATGAGGGAAGAAAAGTTGATGTAGTAATTATTGAACTGAAAAGAAAAGGACTTTCTACTGAAAATAATTCTATAATCGAAATTCAATTGGAGAATCGGGCAAGAAGATTAATGCATTATTTTGATCATAACATCCAGCAAATCTGGTTTTACGGAATAGTTGAATTCAATGAAGAATTCGAACTGCATTTAGAATCTGAGTATCACCAGCTTTATTCTAGTGGGAAAGTTTATTACAAGCCCAAAGAAGTTGTTTTACAAAAAAATCCTCGCATTGCGATGCCAATAGGTTTGTATATAATGGATTTTGATGCCGTTGTTAACGATGCAGATGCTCGAAATTCAACGTTTTTAAATATCATCAAAAGTAAATTCAATAGATAGCCTTAATGAAACCATACGAAGAATATCAACCAACAGAATACGATTGGCTACCTAAGATTCCTAAACACTGGAGTAAACGATCAATTCGGACATTGACTAAACTCTCAGATAAAAGAAATGGTAATCGTGAAGATTTGGAATTATTGTCAGTTTATCGGGAATATGGTGTTATTAGGAAAGCTTCCAGGGATGATAATCACAATGTTGAAAGTCTTGATCTATCAAATTACAAGTATGTAGGTAAAGACTATTTGGTGATGAATAAAATGAAGATGTGGCAGGGATCACTGGGCGTCTCAAGCTATGAAGGTATTGTTAGTCCAGCATATATAGTATGCCATTTCTCAATTGATGCCAATTATAAATATTTCCAATTTTTACTTCGATCAACAACATTTAAAACCCAATACAACAGAATTTCCTATGGAATTCGAGTTGGGCAATGGGATATGAGGTACAATGATTTTAAAAACATTAATTTATACATTCCACCCCGACCAGAACAAGACCAAATCGTTAAATTTCTTGATTTTAAAATATCGAAAATCAATAAGTTTATAAAAGATAAGAAACGAGAGATTGAGTTGCTGAAGGAGCAAAAACAGGCTGAAATCAATCGTGCTGTTACCAAAGGTTTATGCTCCAATGTAACGATGATAAAT
The DNA here is from genome assembly GCA_945873105.1 of Tangfeifania diversioriginum. Taxonomy (GTDB): domain Bacteria; phylum Bacteroidota; class Bacteroidia; order Bacteroidales; family Prolixibacteraceae; genus CAINVV01. Next base: position 6,311 of record CAMCBW010000014.1, on the reverse strand, counting down.
AGTGGAATTGATTGGATTGGTGAAATTCCAATGCATTGGGCAGTTAGACGATTAAGAACATTTTGTGACTTCGTTAATAGAGGATCAACACCAGCATATACTGAGGAAAAACTAACAAAAGTTGTAAATCAAGCGACATTTAGCAAAGGGTATTGGGATTTAAAAAATGTTCGATATTCAACTGCTGATGTTGAAAATAATCGTGGTCTTATATTTCATAACGATATTCTTTTAGCATCTACAGGTGGAGGTGTTTTAGGAAAATCTTATTTGTTCAAGGAAAATGATTCATATATTGCTGACAGTCATGTAACTATAATTAGAGACTCAAAGAGAAGATTTATTCCTGAATTTTTATATTACTACTTATCAGTTAGTTACGATCTAATAAATGGAATTCTTTCTCAAGGTTCAACAAACCAAATAGAACTTCAGCGAAATTGGCTGCGAAGTATGTTCTTCCCATATCCAGATATAAATGAACAGAAGGATATTGCTTTATTTCTGATGAATTTTGAAAATACGATTAATACCATAATACAATCAATTGAAATTGAAATCGTTAAAATTCAGGAATATAAAACTAGTTTAATTAGTGAAGTAGTTACAGGTAAAGTTGATGTAAGGGATGTGAAAATTGATGAAGTTTTTGAACAGGAAACATTAGACGAAACAGAGATTGAAGAAGAAGTTGCTGAAGAATAATGAACTACCAATATGATTACGAAAGAAGAACTTGAAAAACTGTTGCTGGATATAGAAAATTCACGTGTTGAACGGACTATATCAACCAATAAAACGGATAAGTTTGGAGAGGCTATTTGTGCGTTCTGTAACGATTTTCCAGACAAACAACTAGCTGGTTATCTAATTATTGGGGCAAATGATAACGGTACTCGCTGTGGTTTAGAGGTAACCGATGAATTACAGCTAAACATTGCCGCCATTCGTTCTGATGGGAATATACAGCCACAACCAGCCATGGCAATTGAAAAATTCAATTTCTCCGATGGTGATTTGTTGGTTGCCGAAGTTCAACCATCCAATTTTCCACCCGTTCGATATAAAGGTAAAATCTGGATTCGTGTGGGCGCACGTAAAGCTGTTGCCAATGAAGCAGAAGAAAAAATACTTTACGAAAAACGTGCAGCCAACATCAAAACTTTTGATGCCATGCCTTGCACTGGTGCAACTATTGACGATTTAGATATAAAACTGTTTAAAACTGAATACTTACCAAAAGCATTTCCAGAAGATATTTTATTGGAAGATAAACGGGATATTAAGCTAAAGTTGCAATCACTTGGGTTTTGCGATTTACGTTACGATTGCCCAACTTATGCAGGTATTGTGTTATTTGGAAATACTCCTGAAAAATTTCTGGCTGGATGCTATGTGCAATATGTCCGTTTTGCTGGTGAAGATCGTGCAGGTGAAATATTGAATGAACATAAATTTGATGGTAATCTGGTACGGTCACTTCAAAAAATGGACACATTTGTTGAACTTAGCATTTCAAAAGAAAAACCAATACCAGTATCGGCTTTACGAGAAATGAAGGTGATTAGCTATCCGTATTACGCTACTCGTGAGTTGCTAATGAATGCGGTGATGCACCGTGATTATGAATCGAATTCACCAACACGTTTTTATGAATTCGATAGTTACATCGAAATACAAAACGCTGGTGGTTTATATGGTAAAGCACGTCCTGAAAACTTTCCTGATGTAAACGATTATCGAAATCCTGTTATCGCAGAAGCGATGAAGGTGTTGGGATATGTGAACCGTTACAACAGAGGCATTGTCAGGGTGCAAAAGGAACTGGCAGAAAATGGGAATGGGAAGGCAATTTTTGATTTAACATTAATTACTGCATTCAAAGTGGTTGAACCCATTTCAGGTAGAGTAAACGCCAAAGCTGTTGAATTAACTGATAAACAATTATCCATTTTAAAGTATTGTAGTACCGCTAAAAGCAGTGATGAAATTTTTGCGTTTATCGGTATTACCAAGCAAACAAAAAATTTTAGAAATCACATACAAACCTTGTTAGATGCTGAATTTTTGGCATACACCAAGCCAAATAAAGCTGATGTTAAAGGTCAGCAGTATGTTCTTACAACATTTGGTAAAGAATGGATTAAAGTCCATGAAGAATGACAAGATGTTTGCTGGTTACTTTGCTCATTACTTTTTCAAACAATCAAGCAACTAATTAAGCAATCAAATAAATAAGTAGATAAAGGAAGAAATAAAGGTGCAGTATATCAGTCATATATAAAATACTAATCCATTTAGTCAAAAGATAGTTGCTGGTTACTTTGCTCATTACTTTTTCAAGCAATCAAGCAGCTAATTAAACTATCAAATAAATAAGTAGATAAAGGAAGAAAGAAAGGTGCAGTATATCAGTCATATATAAAATACTAATCCTTACAATCAAAAAATAGTTGCTAGTTACTTTGCGGGTTACTTTAATGATACATTTTAAGATATATCGGTATGACAACCAACACAAAAGAAAATGGACTTGAATCTTTGATTGTAGATTATTTGGTTACTAATAATGGCTATGAGCAGGGGGCGAATGTTGATTACAATAAAGAATTTGCGATTGACGAAACTCGTTTGTTTCGTTTTCTTCATGCCACACAGCCAGACAAACTAGAAATTTTACACATTTTAGATTCCGACCTGCAAAAGAGTAAATTCCTGAACAAGTTAAAGCAGGAATTGGCTGCCAGAGGGATTATTGATGTGATACGCAAAGGAATGCGTTACCTGCATGGTATTTTAGATTTCTATTTTGTAACTCCGTCACCGAATAATTTAAAAGCCAAAGAACTTTACAAGGAGAACATTTTTAGCGTTACCAGACAGGTAACATATTCACAAGATTATCCTAATCTGGCACTTGATTTTGTGGTTTTTATTAACGGGTTACCCCTGATAACTTTTGAGCTGAAGAATCAATTCACGAAGCAAAATGTATATGATGCCGTTCACCAATATAAAACCGACAGAGACCCCAAAGAAACCATTTTCAATTTTAAGCGTTGTGCCGTACACTTTGCATTAGATGATAACGAAATAAGAATGTGTACCAAACTATCAGGAAAACCCTCATGGTTTTTACCATTCAACAAAGGGCGCAACAACGGTGCAGGAAATCCAGACAACCCAAACGGTATTAAAACCGATTATCTATGGAAGGAAATATTAACAAAAGCAGAGCTTTCATATATTATTGAAAATTTTACTCAGGTAACAATTGAAAAAGATGAAGAAACAGGTAAAATAAAGGAGACACAAATATTTCCACGTTATCATCAATTATCGGTAGTAAAAGCACTGTTACATCACACCCAGGAAAATGGAGTTGGTCAAAAGTATTTGATTCAACACAGTGCAGGTAGTGGTAAATCCAATTCGATTGCTTGGTTGGCTCACCAGTTGGTTGTACTGGAGAAAAACGAAAAGAATATCTTCGATTCAATTATTGTAGTTACCGACCGTATTAATCTGGATAAACAAATCCGTAATACCATACGCCAATTTATGCAGGAAAATAGCACTGTGGGTTGGGCTGATAAATCGAGTGTATTGAAAGAACTACTGGATTCAGGAAAAAAAATAATCATCACTACCATATTTAAGTTTCCTGAAATTCTGAAAGATATTAGTACTGAAAATAAGGATAAGAATTTTGCAATTCTCATAGATGAAGCGCATTCCAGCCAAAATGGAAGTTTGTCAGCTAAAATGAATATAGCATTATCTGGCAGTATTAGTGCTGATGAAGATGAATTGGAGGATAAGATAAACAAGCTTATAGAAGGTCGCAAAATGCTTAAAAATGCCAGTTATTACGCCTTCACAGCTACTCCAAAGAACAAGACCTTAGAAATGTTTGGTGTTCCAATCCAACATGCTGATGGAACAATAGGTCATTCGCCATTTCATGAATATACTATGAAGCAAGCGATTGAAGAAGTTTTTATTATGGATGTGTTAAAGTACTATACACCAATCATAAGTAATTATTTGCTGGCTAAAGCGGTAGTCGATGACCCAAATTTCGATAAGAAAAAAGCGAAAAAGCGTTTACGAACATTTGTTGAAGGGAATAAGTATACCATCGAACAGAAGGCTGGAATAATTGTGGAACATTTTCATAACCAAGTTATCAGTAAAGGTAAAATTGGTGGTCAGGCTCGTGCAATGGTAGTAACTGCAAGCATTGTGAGAGCAATTGACTATTATTATGCTATTACAAAACTTTTAAATGAACGCAATAGCCAATATAAAGCAATCGTTGCTTTCTCAGGTGAAAAAGAACATATTGTACACGGCAAATTAACGGAATCATCAATAAATGGATTTCCGAGCAACTTAATTGAGAGAAATTTAAAAAAAGAACCATACCGCTTTTTAATTGTTGCAGATAAATTTCAGACTGGTTATGATGAACCATTGCTACATACCATGTATGTGGATAAGATATTGGCTGATATTAAGGCGGTTCAAACCCTTTCACGTTTAAATCGAGCACACCCACTAAAGAAAGATACGTTTGTTTTGGATTTTGCTAATGATGTAGAGATTATAAAAGAGGCTTTCCAAAAATATTATAAAACAACCATCCTTTCATCAGAAACTGACCCCAATAAATTGAATGATCTGATTGCAATTATGGAAAAACATCAGGTCTATACTCATTACCATGTAGATTGTGTTGTTGGTTTATTGCTGAATAATGCTGAACGAGACAGTATTGACCCATATATTGATCAATGTGTAACACATTACCAGCAACTAACAGAAAATGAGCAGGTTGAATTTAAAAGTAGCGCTAAAGTCTTTGTTCGAACTTATACTTTTCTTGCAGCAATAATGCCATATGGTAGTCAGGAGTGGGAAAAATTATCCATATTCCTTAACCTGTTAATTGCGAAACTACCGTCACCAATAGAAGATGATTTATCTGTTGGAATATTAGAAGCCATTGATTTTGATAGTTATAAGAATAATATACTGGAGGAACGTGCAATAATTCTGGAAAATGAAGATAGTGAAATTGAACCTATTCCTGTTAGCACATCCTCAGGGATTAATGAACCAGTATTGGACACACTAAGCAATATTTTGAATGATTTTAATTCACGCTTTGGTGATGTTAAATGGAGTGATTCAGATAAAGTTAAAAATCAGATAGCTGCATTACCGCAAGAAGTGGCTAAAAGTGAAGCTTATCAGAATGCCATGAAAAATTCAGATAAAGCCACGGCAAAAATAGAAAGCGATGCAGCATTAATTAAAGCAATACTGCAATCAATGACTACAGGGGTTGAGCTTTTTAAAGAATTCCAAGATAATCCATCGTTTAAAAAATGGTTGCAAGAACTTGTATTTACCAACACATATAACAACCAACAGCAACATTTAGGACTTTAGTATCTGGCAAATCCAGATAATCTTTTAGATTAGATTGATACATAAACGCCTGTATCAAAACCATAGAACAAAGATTAAATTGATACATTTTTAAATTGATTGCTCGGTTTCAGAGTTTTGAGATAAGCCTGAATAATTTCATCCGAATGAGGAACAGTCAAAAAATTATTTTTATTGATATGCCAATTTTCAATCGTAAAAATGACTTGAACCGATAGCAGAACCCCAAAAAATATTTTCAAATACTAATATTTGCTTCAACATTACCAATGTAGGGGGTATTTTTCCCAGTTATTCCATTAAAAACCAATATTTTAGTGTGTTTTACCATGATTTAAGCTGAATTAGTTTTGGGTTTGGTACATTAAACCTGAATTCACCTATTAGTTTTAGGTACATATCAGCAATTATCGTACATGATGATTCACAAATATTTGTGTATTTATATTGGTAAAACCTTTACCAATGAAGAAAACCATTTCACCAGTAAATCAGTTAAGATTGGAATCCATTGCCAGCTACCTACGTGAGCTTAGAATCAATGAAGGTTTAACACAAAAAGAGGTTGATTGTGGAATCCACCCGAATAGCATTAGCAATATTGAAAATGGGAAACCCTGCTCCATTCTATCAATATTTTTATTGTGTGATCAATACAGCATAAAACCATCAGAATTATTTGATATACTGTAATCTACTGGTATACTGGATAATCCGGCGATACTGACCCCTCCTCCGGTGATATTGACCCCCCTCTCAGGGATAAGGTTCAAAGAACTCGAGAGGCTGACAATTTTACCGTTTTTTTCTTAAACTTTCACCTTTTAATTCAATGCGGTAAGAAGTGTGCACAA
>CAMCBW010000013.1 GCA_945873105.1 Tangfeifania diversioriginum | reverse complement strand
CATGCGGTTGGTAACCATACCTATCACCATCTTCAGGGACTTAAAACCAGTAACCTCAATTATTTCAAGGATATTGAGCAGGCGAACCGGCTGATCGGATCGAACCTCTTCCGGCCACCACACGGATGGCTAACCAGGGGACAATACCTTTTTCTTTCCCAAAAATACAAGATTGTCATGTGGGATGTCATCTCCTGCGATTACAATGGGAACATCACCAGGGAGGAGGTGCTTGACAATGTTTTGAGATTTGTGAGACCCGGCAGTATCATCACCTTTCACGACTCCTACAAAGCCGAAAAGCACCTTAAATGGGCACTTCCCAGGGCCATTGAGGCGATGAAGGCAGAGGGGTACGAATTCCGTAAGATAGAATTCCCCAAGGTCCGCAGGTTATTTGTCACCACTTACCTGCAACGGATCAAGAAGATGCGCATCAATTTCAGACATCTCCGCAAGTGGGCATAGAGGAATGACTGAGAGACTGAAAGACTTAGGGACTGGGGGACAGAGAGACTGAGGTGACGGGTAGCCAGCGAATTTGATGTTGAAATAGTTAAGGTTTAAATCTTCATTCTGCCTCAAATACTTTAGGCACTTTAGTCACTCTAGTTCACTCTAGGCACTTATAATATTATAGATAAATACTACAATAAAACGATATGTTGTTACAATTAGGCGTTCAAAGTGTACCTGCTTCGGCCAGTATTGATGGGATAGATCTCCTGCTCAAGGGGGGGTGGATTCTCTTTCCCATTGGGATCATTTCACTCATTTCGTGCTATTTGATCATCGTGAAATACATTGAAATCAAGCGCTTTACCAAATCTGAAGCCAAGCTGGTTTCTGCTTTTCACGGTTATCTTCAGAAAGGGGATCTCAACCAGGCCATAGCTACGCTCAATGCCGGCAACAGTTCCTATTCCAGAATATTTTACCATGCCACCAAAAGTATTGGCAGACCCATCAAGGAGGTGGAGAGTTCCATAGAGACCGCTGCCCAGATTGAAATGAACAAGATGAGCAAGGATCTCCACTATCTTGGACTATTTGCGGGGATAGCTCCCATGCTTGGTTTTATTGGTACCATCGCCGGGGTAATCAAGATTTTCTATGATATTTCACTCTCAGACAACATCAGCATCGGAGTTATCTCCGGGGGGTTGTACCAAAAGATGATCTCCAGCGGATTGGGCTTGATTGTTGGCGTGATTGCCTATACTGGCTACCACCTGCTGAGCATCATGATCGACAAGTACATGAACAGGGTTGAGGAGGATGCCTTTGAGTTTATCAACATCATAGAACAGAATTAGCATGAAGCTGAGGAAAAGGCTGGAGTTTAAACCTGAAGTCGCAACAGGATCGCTGAATGATATCATGTTCTTCCTGCTGCTCTTTTTCCTGTTGGTGGCTACCTTTGCCAATCCCAATGTAATCAAGCTTCTCCTGCCCAAATCTGCTTCCAACCAGACCCTCGACAAGAAGCAGATCACCCTTTCCATTACCAAGGAGAAAAATTATTTTATCGACAAGGAGCAGATTCCACTCAACAAGTTGGAGGGATCCCTGAAGGCGATCAAACAAAAGATCAATGATGTGACAATCGTATTAAGAATCGATAACTCTCTTACCGTTCAGGATTTGATAGATGTTTTGGCCATCGGCAACAAGCTTCAGATCAAGATGATTATGGCTACTGAAAAACGAGCGGGTTGAAACTAAAATAAAAAAGAGCGCACCGCGCTCTTTTTTATTTTAGTCTGTCTGCTCTTCCGCTTCATCAATATCAATCACAGGTTCACTCTTGAAAGCCTTTGTCACAAGGTACTTGTCCAAGACAAGCAGGAGCGAAGGTAAAACTATCATGTTGAAGAACATGGCAATAAAGAGCGTCGTTGAAACGAGTAATCCCAAAGCCTGCGTGCCCCCAAAACTCGAAACCATGAAGACACTGAATCCAAGCACCAGTACGATAGAGGTGTAGATCATGCTGAAACCAGCTTCCCGGAGGGCATTCAAGGTAGATAAGCCAATGTTGTTGCCGGTCATTTTTAGCTCATGCCGGTAACGGGAGAGGTACTGGATGGTATTGTCAACAGAAATACCCAGTGCAATACTGAATACGATGATGGTGGAGGGTTTGATGGGTACTCCGGTAAAGCCCATGATGGCACCGGTAATGATCAATGGGATGATATTGGGGATCATTGAAACAGCGATCATCCTGACGCTGGAAAACATCAGGGCCATCAGTAGGGAGATAAATCCGATGGCAATCAATACGCTTATAAGCAAGTGCTTGATTAAAAACTCCGTTCCCCGGGCATAGATGACACTGCTTCCGGTAATTTTTACATCGTAACCGGTATTGACGAAGATGGAATCCACTTTCGGACGAATGCTGTCGAGCAGCCTTTTCATATCCTTGGTGCCAATATCCGCCATCTGAAAGCTGACCCTTGTAATCTGCTGTGTGCTATCCAAAAAGGAGCTAAGCAGCTGTTGCTGTCCGGTTACTTTTTTGGGGAAATAGGAGAGTACAAAAGTTTTTTCCATCGAATTTGGAAGGGTATACATTTCTGGATTACCATTGAAATAGGCCTGCTTGGCAAATTTGACAAACTCTGTCACCGAAAGCGGTTTGGAAAACTCCTTGTTTGAGGAGATCACCTTCTGGAGCTGATCAATCTTCTGAATGGTGGTGTAAAGCATCACTCCCTTCTTCTTTTTGGTATCAACAGATACTTCAAAAGGCATTACTCCTCCCAATTGGGTTTCGAAGAATTTAAGGTCTTTGTAGAGTGGGTTGCTTTTGTGAATATCATCGGTCACTTTGCCGGAAGTACGCATGTTCAGCATACCCACAATTCCGAAAAACAACAACAGACCTGCCATCGCAAAAACCCACTTCCGCTTGAATTGAATCAGGTAGAGAATTTTCTCAAGTACCTTGTTGAAGAAATTGTTGTCCAGGTGTTTGACATGCTTGTCGGAGGGCGGATCCATGTAACTGAATATGATGGGCAGCAAGGTAATACACAAGGCATATTCCAGCATAATACTAATAGAAGCGATGATGCCAAATTCACGCAGCAACTGATTGGATACAAGGATAAATGCCGCAAATCCTGCTGCCGTGGCGGTATTTACCATCAAGGAGGCAAAACCGATCCTGCGGACGACCCGCGAAAGCGCCAGTATTTTGTTCCCATGGTTGCGGTACTCCCAGTGGTATTTGTTTAGGATGTAGATGCAGTTTTCGATGGCGATCACCACGATCAGGGATGGAATAACGCCTGTTAATATACTTATCTTAAATCCGAATAGCCCAATCAACCCAAGGGTAAAAACGATGCTGATGGCTACCACGATCAATGAACTTGCCACCACCTTTCCTGACCTGAAAAAGAGGTATAGTATCACCGCAGCGACAAGGATCGAAAGCATGACAAACAGGAAAAGCTCGTGCTGAACGGTTCGGGCCATCACAGTACGTATGTAGGGAAGGCCTGAGTAATGCAATTTAAGCCCAGTCTGTGCTGCATATTGTTCGGCCCGCTCCACAATGTTGTCCGTGATGGTCATGCGGATCTTATCGTTGAGCACCGATTTCTTCAGCGTGATGGCAAGGATATAAACGTCTGTTTTGGAGTTGAACAGCAAACCGTCGTAAAACCTGAGGTTGAGGATTTTATTTTTAAGACTGTCTACGGTTGCCTGAGAAGTTGGCTTGGAAGAGACCAATGGAATGAATTCAAACTGTTTCAGTGAATCATTCTTCAGGATGGTTGCCGCCTTGGTAATAGATGTAACGCCTTCGACCCCAAACTCCTTGGTCATGTCTGAGGTCAGGTCGTACCAGAGGTTGAAATTCTTCAGTTGAAACATGTTTGGATCCTCAACCCCAATGACCAGCACACTGCCATCTTCTCCAAAGCGCTTCTTGAAGGCATTGTAATCAACGATAAAGCTATCGTCGGATGGAAGCAGACTGGCATTATCGTAGGAGAGTCTTACACCCGTGCCCATCCAGCCCATGAAAACCGTGAGGAGTACGATAATTATCAGAATGGCAAGCCTGTTACGAAGGAGCACCCTTGTCAAATATTTCCACATGATCAAATGTTGTAGGCTGTAGATACTAAGCTGCGAAGGTAAATGAATTAAACGAAAAAGTTAATTAATCCGTTGGAAGATTTAATGGAATGTTGGCGACGGTCAGATTTTCCATCCTGTACCGAATTCGTCCTTTAGCCATAGCCCGAAGAATCTGTCGTAAACTGAATAAACTTTGTTCTCTGAAGTGAGGATGTCTTTGTCCATTAGCTGTTTCACAGAGGTTTGAACGGAGCTGGGGGAAGGCAATCCATGCCTCTTGTTGAAGGATCCTGAGGTAATCTGTGATACTTTGCCCTCTTTGGCAATTACATACAGAATTTCCTTTTGCCTTTCAGGCAATAGATTTAAAGTACTCTGGAATAGTGGTCTGTAGGCATATAGCTTATTTCTCAAAGCTTTGTCAGCCATTTCCAGGGTACATGTCCCGTCTGGTTCAGTTACAGAATAGAGTTCATTGAAGATCTGTTGCAGGTACCAGGTATGACCTTCAAATAGCCGATAGATCTCTAAGATAGTCTCCTCATCAATCTCCTTTTTGTTGTGTTGAAAGTGCTTTCTGACAAATGGCAGATATTCAGCCTCATGGATGGCCGCTAATTGCAACAGGGACGCACTCTGGTAGAAGGGCCGTGATGAACTGAAGAAGATGTTGTGCATAAGGTGTCTTTGGCTACCCGCGAAGATGAAATTGCTTTTTTTACATTTTTGAATGAGCGTCCGCAAGGTGGCTTCAATGTTTTTTTCAGGATACCTGCTTATTTGTTGAAATTCGTCAATGGCCACAATGGATGGTTTATCATACGATTCCAGGTATTTGAATATCTCCTCCAGCGTAAATTCTGCCTCGTGGATCTCTCCGATACCTATATCAAAAGTGGCAGCACCTGTGTAAGGATCTAATTTAAATGCCGGGCGCAGGGAGCTTATGACTGAAAAAAAATTGTCCACAAAATGTTTTCCCTTTGGCTTTAAGGTGTCAAATAACTCCTTCCCCAGCTTAAAGACAAATTCCCTTAGGCTACTCGTGGCATAGATATCCACAAGAAAAGTATGGTAATTGGTTACCACCTCTTTTTGGTGAAAGCAGTGTTCTATCAATCCAGTTTTCCCCATCCTTCTTGGGGAGATTAAGACCATATTGTTTCCATTGGTTAAAGTTCGGATGATCTCGCTGCTCTCTTGAACCCTATCACAAAAATAGGCTGCAGAGAAATATCCACCGGTAATAAATGGATTATTGGGGGCTTTCATGAGGATCCTGAAATTAGTTTAATGCCAAATGTAATTATTAAAATATGATTACCAAAATATGATTACCAAAATCTAATAATTAAAATCTAATAATTGTGGAAGGTTGATTTTTTTCCTGATAGCTGATTAAAACTGTTATACAGAGGATTTGTAACTACACAATGAAATCATAAATTGCTTTGAAATTGGCGGTTCAATGTTCACTGCTTTATTTTTCAGCACAATCTCAAATAGTCGCTTAAATCTGATAAACTTCAAGGATCTATTGCTAAATTGCATACTTGATTCTTCGTTTAGTCTCAAGTTTCCGATTATAAAAATCATTCCTTGGCAATTTTCTATAATTAATTCATTCTTAGTACTATGAAAAAAATTATTACCGTCCATTTGCAGAAGATATCAGTTAAGGGCGTTCAATTACTTGCTAGCCTGACAATAGCCTTGTTCTTGATGCAACCAACCACAGCTTTTGCAGGGGACAAGGGTTCCAAATTTGGAGGCGTACAAATTGGTGCTATCACCTACAGTTACCGCAGTATGCCGGATCAGTCGCTGAATGCCTATCTGAACTACATCGTCCAATCCGGTCTAAGTTCTGTTGAGCTGATGGGCAATATTGCCGAGCAATATGCCGGTATTCCGCAAACCAAGGATGCAGAGGCTATCCGCCTGTGGCGCACAACCGTTTCCATGGATAAATACAAGGAGATTAAGAAGTTGTTCAAATCCAAAGGAATTAAAATTCATATTCTGAAGTTGGGCGATAAGAGTTGGTCGGATGCGGAGATTGATTATGCCTTCAATGCCTGCAAGGCAGTGGGAGCAGTTGGTATCAGCATGGAAATTTCGGAGGAGGCCGCCAAAAGGATGCAGCCCTTTGCCGAAAAGCACGATCTCTTTGTTATTTTCCACAACCATGGACAACCAGGGGATCCCAACTTTAGTTTCGACAAGGTGCTGGCTTTGGGTTCAAAACTCATGCTCAACTTTGATGCCGGTCACTATTTCGGTGCAACGGGATTGCATCCGAATGGGTTGATTGAGCGGCTTCACGATAGGATCGTCAGTGTCCACCTCAAGGACAAAACTGGTCCAAAGGCTGCTGAACCCAATAAAAATCAGCCGTTTGGCAAAGGTGAAACACCCGTAGTAGAAATGCTTCAATTGATCCAGAAGAGGGGATGGCCCATCAACTGTGACATTGAGCTTGAATATACCGTCCCCGCTGAATCGGATGCAGTGAAGGAAGTGGTCAAATGTGTAGCTTATTGCAAGGCAGCATTGGTGGTTAAATAGAAATACCAAATAGTTATGATACATCGGATGACGCGCTTACTGGTTCTCCTGGCCGGATTTTTCTTCTCGGTTCAGCTGGTTGCGCAAAAAGTGCAGCCTATCACAGTTTTGGTCGATCATCCGGTAGCCCCGGTTCAGTCTACCATGTGGGGGATATTTTTTGAAGATATCAACTTCGCCGCAGATGGAGGAATCTATGCAGAGCTGGTAAAGAACCGCTCCTTTGAGTTTGCCAAACCTTTGCTGGGGTGGAAGATACTGAAAGCTGACCCCTCAGAGGGTCTCCTGATCCTTAACAGGGGAGAGGAGCAGATAGCCAACCCACGATTTGCGCGAATCACCAAAACCGATGTGGTAGAAAAATTTGGGCTGGAGAACGAAGGTTTTCGTGGCATGGGCATTAAACAAGGGATGACCTACCATTTTTCACTGCTCGCCCGTAACCGGGAAGGTCAAACCTTGAAAATTCGTCCCGAATTGGTCAATGCAAAGGGGGAGCCTATCGGTTCGGCGCTGCTGGAGACAAAATCCTCCGACTGGAAGAGATACACCGTTAGTTTTACTGCCAATTCGACAGAGCCCAAAGCCCGTCTGAATGTTTGGTTTGAAGGAGCGGGTAGTTTGGATCTTGACATGATCTCCCTGTTCCCTGCCGATACCTGGAAAAACCGGCCCGGGGGATTGCGTGCCGACCTGGTTCAGTTGCTGGCCGATTTGAAACCAGGATTTGTAAGGTTTCCCGGTGGTTGTATTGTGGAGGGTTTTGAGTTGGCAACCCGGTACCAATGGAAGAAAACCATAGGTAAACCGGAGGAGCGCCAGACCAGTATCAACCGCTGGAATACCGAATTTAAGCACAAACTTACACCGGATTATTACCAGTCTTTCGGTTTGGGATTCTATGAATATTTTCAATTGTCCGAAGACTTGGGTGCCGAGCCTCTCCCAATATTGAGCTGTGGCATGGCCTGCCAGTACAATTCCGCCGAAGTGGCCCCCATGGACCAGTTGGAACCCTACATTCAGGATGCATTGGATCTGATAGAATTTGCCAATGGCCCTGCAGATTCCCGGTGGGGAAAAGTCAGGGCACAGATGGGCCATCCGGCTCCCTTCAACCTCAAAATGATTGGGGTAGGGAATGAACAATGGGGACCGCAGTACATCGAACGTTACGAAGCATTTGCCAGAAAGCTGAAAGCCAAGTATCCCACTGTTGCGCTGGTATCGGGTACCGGACCTTCTCCAAATGGCAAGTTCTTCGATTATGCTGCCAAAGAGCTGACGCGGTTAAAGGCAGAAATCGTCGACGAACACTATTACGCCAATCCCGAGTGGTTTTTCAAAAATGCGGCAAGGTATGACAGCTACGACCGAAAAGGATACAAGATTTTTGCCGGTGAGTATGCAGCCCAAAGTGTATCGGGGGCCAATCCGGACAACAAGAACAATTGGCGGTGTGCCCTCTCGGAGGCAGCCTTCATGACCGGATTGGAGCGAAATGCTGAAATTGTGAACCTTTGTTCCTATGCTCCGCTGTTTGCCCATGTGGATGCATGGCAATGGACCCCCGACCTGATCTGGTTCGACAACCTGAACTCCTATGGAACGCCAAATTATTATGTGCAGAAACTCTATGCTACCAACCGGGGTACACAGGTGGTGCCTATGCTGCTCAACAACCAGCCATTGACAGGCCAGGATGGTTTGTATGCCTCTGCAGTGTTTGATCAGCAGCGCAATGAGATCATCCTTAAAATGGTAAATGCTACAAACCTGGTGAAAAACCAGCCTGTGACCCTGAATGTTAAAAAGCGCCTGGACGCAAAAGCCTCCCTGATGGTCCTGAAGAGTGACTCGCCGGATGCGGTAAATTCATTGGAACATCCCAAATTGGTATCTCCGGTGGAGCAGTCATTTGTGGTGAAAGGGAAGACTGTGGAGACAATGCTTGCCCCTAACTCATTCTCAGTTTATAAAATTAAAGTGCTAGAATAGAATTTCAACCTCAAACCTGGAAACCTAATCTCAATTTTTTGGAAGTTGGGTTAGCCATTTAGCTTTTGTGAAAGAGTATGAAATTTTAAAATTTTGGAATCTTTTTGGCAAATGGTAGTCATTCAATTGAACAAATTTGTGCTTAAAGGGTAATTTAATCCTGCATTTCGTTCGCTAAAGTGTTATTATTTGGTATTCAATTCCGTAATTTTGGGATCGTATTGGTACTAACCCTCCTTAAATCAAATTGGTATGAGTATCCTTTCTGACCTGCATGAACTGGTAAACGCCAATGTCATCACCGGTGAAACGGCACAGCAAATTGCCGGTTATTACCGGAAGAAGCAAGAACAATTTCCCTCTGCCAAGAACAAACAACTGCTCATATTTGGTATACTGGGTGCCCTTTTGGTGGGCATTGGACTGATGTTTATCATCGCCAACCAATGGGAGGAGCTTCCGCGAAGCGTTAAGACTGCCTTTGCCTTCCTCTTGTTAATTGTACCACAGCTGTTGTGCTTTTATGCCATGGTGAAAAAACCAGGAAGTGTTGTTTGGCGGGAGAGTACGGCCCTCCTACTCTTTTTTGCCGTTGGCGCAAGTATTTCACTGGTGAGCCAGATCTACCACATCAACGGGGAGCCAAGCTCTTTCCTCCTGACCTGGATGCTGTTGATCGCTCCAATGATCTATATTCTGAACAGTTCATCCGTTTCGCTGGCCTATCTGTTCGGGATGATGTCCTATAGTTTTTCGGTCAGGTTTGATGCGCCCTTCCCATGGGGTGAGCAGCTTTACTGGTTGCTGCTTCTGGTTCCGGTACCCCGTTATTTACAGCTGTTAAAAACTTACCAGGAAGCCCCCCTCTTTGTCTTGCACCATTGGGCAATTCCGGCTGTGCTTACCTTGACCATAGGGACTATCTCCCACAATTTTGGGGTCTTGATGGCTCCCATTTATTTCACTCTTTTTGGCATATTCTACCTGATTGGGAATCTTCCCTACTTCAGCAGGAGTGGTCCTGAGTTGAACGGATACCGGGTGGTAGGGGTAGGAGGGGCCATCGTAACCCTGGTTGTTATGTCGTTCAAATCCAACTGGGAGAAGCTGTTGGAAAAACATTTCGAGGCGGATCTGTTGTTAAGGTCCCCCGAATTTCTGGTGAATTTGCTATTGGTTGGGCTGGCACTCTTCCTGGTGTACCGGGAGATCAGAACCCGCGGTTTCTCTGGGCTGAAGCCAATGGAGTATTCCTGGCTGCTATTCCTTCCCATTTTTGTGCTGGGTTGTTTTTCAACCATGGCAGTCATATTGGTCAATCTGTTGGTATTGGTGGTCGGTATCTGGCTGATCAGGGAGGGAACCAGAACCAGCAACCTTGGATTTCTCAATGCAGGAATGCTGGTGATCACCTCCTTGCTGATCTGCAGGTCCTTCGACGTTGATTTGTCTTTGGTTGTAAAAGGTCTATTGTTTGTTGTCGTTGGCACTGGTTTTTTTGCAGCCAACTGGTGGATACTCAAAAAAAGGAAAGAAAATGAAGCCTAAAAGTCTGTTGCTGGTTGCCTTCGCACTGGTTGCCCTGGCACAACTGCTGGTCCCCACACTGATGATCAGTTACAAAGCGGATTATGCGCTCAAAGGCAAGGAGTTTAACTTTGAGATCCGGAACCGACAAAGCAGGACCAGTTCTTCCATACGGGGAAACTCCCTCTGGCTACACTTCGAAGCAGATAGATTTAAAGTACGGGACAGAAAAGATTGGGAAAACAGTCAGAGTGTTTTCGTTACGTTCGACACAGACAGCCTTGGCTATGCGTATGTGAAAGAGGTCTCGAAAGTGCAACCTGAAGGTACTGAGGATTGGCTGAAAGTCAAGGCTTTCCTGAATGTCAGTGATTCCATTCGTAACAGAATGGTTGGTGTCAGGGGCAATATGGATCGTGTAGGTTATGATTATTTGCGACTTAGCTTTCCATTTAGTAGCTACCTGACTGAAAATGCGAAAGCAAGAGAGTCTGAGAAGAAATTTGTGAAAGCGATGAGCGATACTCTGAAAACCATCTCACTGAAAGTTCACATCAGGGAGAACCAGTATGCAGTGGGGGAATTGATGGTGGACAGCGTGCGTTACAGCGATTATGTGAAAGGTTTATAACTGCGGCGCGTATGGATTGATTTGGAAGAGGACCTTTCAATTTTTTCCCTGCAGAAAATTAAAAAATGCTGTTGTAAAACAATTGTTTACGTTGTTTTTTGTAGCTTTGGTTCTCTTATTCCCCCCAAATGTTCATACGCCAGAAAAACAACAAAAGCGGTACCGTCAGCATCCAGATTATCGACCGAAGTCGCGGGAGATACAAGGTGGTCAAAACCTTTGGTTGCAGCATGGATCCGTTGGAGCTCGACAGACTGCTGACTCATGCCAATGCAGAAATGCTTCGGCTGTCACAACCACTCAATTTCAATTTTGATCCTGGTACAGGGCATGCATTGGCCAGTTTGGCCTTCCCGGATGCAGCGCAAATCCGGCTGGCTGGTCCGGAGTTGGTTTTTGGCAAGCTCTACGATGTCGTTGGATTTGGCAGCATCAAGGATGAACTCTTCCGTCACCTGGTACTGTCGAGAATCTGTTATCCCCTCAGCAAACTGAAGACCATCGATTATCTCTCCCATTCCAAGGGCGTTTCCCTCGATGCTGAGCGGATCAACCTGTACCTGGAACGACTGGGCGACAGACAAAAAGACCGGATCGTAGAGTTGTGCGGTGCTCATGCAAAAAGCAGGAGGAAAAAGGCCTTCAGGGAGATCATTTGCTTCGTTGCTCCGCTCCATTACGAATCGGTTGAGTCGGAAGGGATTAAAATGGAGGGCGTTGGAAGGGAACCTAAAACGAACCATCCCCCTCTGCTTTTTGTCCTCTTCGTCAACACCGCCGGAGATCCGCTGGCTTACGAACTGGTGGAAGCCAATCGGATGAATTACCGCACCCTGCAATCCATTGCTGCAGTTTTTGCTGCAAAACACCGCACCAAACAGCTCCTGGTTGTAACCGATACCTCCCTGTTTCCAGAGGAAGCGCCTTCCGCTCTGAAGGAGCTAGCATTTGACTATCTAATGGGAACCAGGTTGAAGAGCGATGATCCTGTATTGCTAAAACAGCTGCGGTCGTTAAAATTGAAAGATGGCAAGATTGGGGAGATCATGTTGGATGCAGAGACCAGGCTGGTGGTTGGCTTTTCCGCTGAAAGAGCTGCAAGGGAAAAATTCAACCGGCAGAAGGGGCTGGAAAAACTCGAGCGCGCCATCCAAATGGAGCGTCTTTCCCGAAAGAATATCAACAACAGGGGATACAACCGGTACCTCAAACCTACCGGGAAAACAGGGGTGGCCATCGATTACAGGAAGTTCAGGAGAGACGAGAAGTTGAATGGATTGAGAGCCATTTTAACCAATACGAAACTCCAAAGGGAGCAGCTTTATGAGCCATTTGACCAATTGAGCACCGTTGGTAATGCATTTCGAATTTCATTGGCAGATCTTATTTCAGGATCACAGGATCATTTGGCAATGACCCGGATTGATTCCCATTTTTCCATTGCCTTTGCTGCCTTCAAGATTGTCAGGGAGTTGGAAAAATTGCTGGCAACCAGTGGGATGCAGCTAAATGCCGGCGACTCCATCCAAACTGCCAAAACCATCCTCGAGATTACCGTCCAGGATCCTGTTACAGGATTGAAGTCCGCTCATTTGCACCTCCAAAATCAATCACAACGGGAATTGTTGGGATTGTTCGGAAGCTAGAGACGCACGATCGGGCATCTCTATGTGCATATCAAAGAGCATCTCTACAGGCATCCTTAAGGGTATCTCCCCATCCGTATCCACAGTATGCAGGATTGGCAACAAATCTGCTGCCTTTGAAAGGAGCATGTTCGATGCAAGTAAAAACACGAATGAATACTCACATGCGAGTTCCATCCGGCCTTATAAAACAAATGATTTTCGGATGAAACTTGCGGGGATCATGGATCGTAAAATGCAAACATGATACAGAACACCATATCTTTAATGCAGCAATAAATTCAAATTTTTGACCATGAAAAAATACCTGCTCCTCTTCACCCTTTTCTCCTATCTATTATCTGCAAACGCACAGTTTATGAAAGCAACAGCCCCTGTAGCCGCCAAGAAGGAACATTGGCGCATCCTCCACGACGACAAGGTCCTGGACAACTATTACTGGATGTACGACTACTTTGGAAAAGGGCCGGACAGTACCAAAGTGGTAGACTATCTGACGGCCGAAAACAACTATCTGGATGAAGTAATGGCCGGGACCAAACAGTTCCAGACCGACCTCTTTGCAGAGATGAAAAACAGAATCAAAGAGAAGGACGAAAGCGTGCCGGTCTTCAAGAATGGCTATTTTTACTACACCCGCACGGAAAATGGCAAGCAGTACTACAAATATTGCCGGAAAAAGGGGAGTCTGACTGCCCCGGAAGAGATCCTGCTGGATATTGACAAGCTGGCGGAAGGACATGCCTATTATTCGGCTTCCGGGTACGAAATCAGCGAAGACAACCGTTACCTGGCTTTTGGGGTGGATTTGGTGAGCCGAAGACAGTATACCATTCATGTCAAGGATCTTCAGACAGGCAAGTTGCTGCCCGATGCCATCGAAAACACCCAGGGGGATCCCTGCTGGGCCAATGACAACAAGACCATTTTCTATACCTCGAAGAATCCTGTTACACTGCTGTCTGAAAAGATCATGCGGCATACGATGGGCAGCGATGCCAAATCAGATGTATTGGTTTATGAAGAGACCGACAAGAGCAATTACATCGGGGTTGGGAAAAGCAAAAACAACAAGTACATCTTCATTGTTTCTCAGGCGACCATGTCGGCTGAGTTTCGGATGATTGACGCTGCCAAACCCAACAGTACTTTCACGGTATTTACTCCCCGTATGAAAGATGTAATCTACAATGTCACTCCTTTGGCCGACAAGTTCCTGATCCTTACCAACAAGGATGATGCGAAGAATTTCAAGCTGATGGAATGTCCATTGAACCAGACTGCCGCCTCCGCCTGGAAGGAGGTCATCCCTGTCCGTGCCGATGTTTTGATCCAGAGCATCGAAGAATACAAGGATTTTATTGTGATCAACGAACGCAAGGACGGACTGGTGAAGTTGAGGATCAGGAACCTGAAGGACAATTCAGAGCATTACCTGGATTTCGGCGAACCAGCCTATTCTGCCAATTTTGGAGCCAATCCGGAGTACAAGAGTGATATCCTTAGGTATGGTTATACCTCCCTGACCACTCCCTCGTCCACCTTTGACTACAACATGGTGACCAAAGAGAAAACGCTAAAGAAACAGCAAGAGGTGTTGGGTGGATACGATCCAAAGGAGTATGTCACCGAACGGCTCTATGCTACCGCGAAGGATGGGACGAAAGTTCCCATTTCACTGGTTTACAAGAAAGGATTCAAAAAGGATGGCAAGGCTCCCTTGCTACTTTACGGATACGGAAGTTATGGTGCCAGCATGGATGCCAGCTTTGGCAGCACCAGGCTGAGCCTGCTCAACCGGGGTTTTGTCTATGCGATTGCCCACATCCGTGGCGGGCAGGAGATGGGCCGGCTTTGGTATGAAGATGGAAAGCTGATGAAGAAGATCAACACCTTTACCGACTTTATCGACTGCGGCGAATTCCTGGTAAGTGAAAAATACACCAGCAAACCACATCTTTATGCCATGGGCGGAAGTGCCGGAGGCCTGCTGATGGGCGCGATTATCAACATGGCACCTGAAATGTGGAACGGAATCATTGCCCAGGTTCCCTTTGTGGATGTGGTGAACACCATGCTGGATGAGAGTATTCCATTGACTACCAACGAATTTGATGAATGGGGTAATCCAAAGAACAAGGATGCTTATCTTTACATGAAGAGCTACTCCCCTTACGAAAATATTGAGCGGAAGAGATATCCCAACATGCTGGTGACTACAGGACTGCACGATAGTCAGGTGCAGTATTTCGAGCCGGCCAAATGGGTAGCCAAACTACGGGAGATGAAGACCGACAAAAATATGTTGCTGCTTCACACCAACATGGAATTTGGTCATGGCGGTGCCAGCGGAAGGTTCGATTATTTGAAGGATCTGGCACTGAATTATGCCTTCCTCTTTACGCTGGAGGGGATAAAAAAATAGATTATCGGGCACCTGGAAAGAATTCCTGGTTCACTTTGCTCCATCGAAGCACTTAATGTACTAAATTTAGCTGATGCTTCTCTTCCTTTGTGGAGGGGAGTCTCAGCTAATTTTTTGTTACCACCATGGATAAACGAGAGGTCTCAGGCAGTACGGGAAAGAATCCGTCGAAATCATTGCCACTTTTTGATTGCGAAAGTCTGATATGCAGGATCATTGAGATTTTGGGGAAGGGGGAGAGTATTGCCGCTTCACTGCAGACGATCTGCAACACATTTTCAGGAAGTCAGGTGGTCAGTGATCCAGTATGTGCCAGAATCCTTTTCGGCAACCAATCCTTTAGCAGTCTGCCCTTTGAAGTGACTCCCGTGGTTGCAAGGAGTGATTTCCAACTCCCCAACGGGCAAACCGGGAGTGTTGAACTGTTTCTGCTGAGATGGAATAAAAGCGGAATTTCCGCCAAATTCAGGGAGGAAGCCGACCGGATCTTGCGGCTTGTCAATCCCTTGCTGGTAGGAGTGATTTCGAAATTTCAACTTGAAAGATTAACCATCGATATTGGAGAACGCCGGAAAGAGCTATGGGGGATTAACCGGACGACGGAAATTCTTCAGACCGAAAGTTCGATGGAGGAGTCTCTGCCAAAAATCTGCGCGATCCTGCCCGATGCATGGCAATTCCCTGAGTTCACTGTCGTCCGAATCAGTTACGGTAAGAATGTATTTGAAAGCAAGGGATTCAGGGAGACACCCTGGAAAATGATCCAGCCATTTGAAGCGCCGGATCACAAAAAAGGAAACATCGAGGTTGGCTACCTCAAGCAATTTCCGTTGGCTGATGAGGGTCCGTTCCTGAAAGAGGAGCGAAATTTGCTGGTCAATCTGGCCAATCTGATTGCCGGCTCTGCCACAAGGGATATCTTTTACAAGTTGCAGCACGAGAATACCGAACGCTTGAAAGAGCTGAAGGCCATCAACCAAACTTCGCTGATCATCGAAGAGGGAAAGATGGTGGATGAGACGCTGCAGGAAATATGCGGTATCCTGCCAAAATCCTGGCAATATCCCCGTTATACAGCCGCCCGGATCAAATTTGAGGGGAAATCCTATTTGAGCGAGGATTTCGCTGAATCCAACTGGGATCAGACGGAACATTTTGTGACCATTGACAACAAAAAAGGGACAGTAGAGATTTTTTACCTGAAGAAATTTCCCAAAGCGGACGAAGGTCCATTCCTGAAAGAGGAGCGCAATCTGCTGGTAAACATTGCCCTGATGATCAGTGGTTACCTGAATAACTACAAAGGGCGTGAAATTATACACCGCAAAGGGGTGCCGGTGCATACTTTTCATCCATCCGATGATTTCCGTAACTCGCTGACAAAAAGCAAGAAGCCGCTTCAGTTGTATTTCAACCAGCAATCGATCGACAAATATGTCTACCTCGATATGATGCGGTTCAAAATCAAGCACATCCTATTTGTTTCCACCTTGTACGATGCCTTCACCCTGGAGAGTGAAGACTCCTTTTTCGAGAAGTTCATGGGGGAGGCTTACCAGTACAGTCTCTTCTCGGTACCCCGGATTACAGGGGTTTCTTCGGCGGAAGAGGCGCTTAATCTGCTGGAGACTACCAATTTCGACCTCGTTATTCTGATGGCCGGGATGGACCGGGAGGCCCCTGTCATCCTGAGCGAACAGATCCGGGCCAGAAAGGAGTCACTTCCGATTTACCTCCTCCTCAACAAGAAGAGCGACATCAAATATTTTGAGGATCTGGTACCGACCATCCGTTCTGTCGACAAACTGTTTGTCTGGAATGGGGATTCGCTGATCCTTTTTGCCATCGTTAAATCCACCGAAGACAAGGTGAATGTGGAAAATGACACCAAGATTGGCTTGGTTAGGGTCATTCTGCTGATCGAGGATTCTCCTTTGTACTACTCCAAATACCTCCAGTTCCTCTACGACATTGTCTTCAGCCAGGTCCAGCAATTGTTGCCCGAGGTGGAAAAAAATGAGCTGGATAAAATTTCCAAGATGCGCTCACGGCCCAAGATCCTGTTGGCCCGCAATTACGAGGAGGCTATCGCCATCTTCAACAAATACAGGGACTTCCTGCTTTGTGTAATTTCTGATGTTGAATTCGACCGGAGCGGGAAGATGGACAAGCATGCGGGGGTAAATTTCATCAAATATGTCAAATCACATATCTCGAAGATTCCGATCATCCTGCAATCATCCGAAAACAGGAACGCCCAGGTGGCAAAGGATCTGGAAGTCGCCTTTATCAACAAGAACTCTGAGACCCTGCTGAACGATCTCCGGCATTACCTGATCAGTTACCTGGGGTTTGGACATTTCGTCTTCAGGGACAAAGAGGGCAACACCATTGGGGTAGCGAAATCATTGCGCGAGTTTGAAACATTGCTGCAAGAGGTGCCCGATGAATCGCTCTACCTGCATGCCTCAGAAAATCAGCTCTCGCTCTGGCTGATGTCACGCGGGGAGATCCAGTTGGCAAAAACGCTGAATCCAGTTTCTGCCAATACCTTCAAGAGCATGGATGAGATGCGGCAGTTTTTCCTGGATTCCATCAAACACTACCGTGAAGAGAAGAAAAAGGGGAAGATCCTGAGCTTCGATGAGACATCGGCCCTCGACGAAAAAAACATTGTCTCTTTCAGCGGAGGATCCCTGGGCGGTAAGGGTCGTGGTTTGGCTTTTATCAATACCCTGATATACAACCTTGAATTTCCCACGCTGACCAACAAGATCAACATTCTTGCGCCAATCACCGTAGTCATTGGCACCAATGAATTCCTGCACTTTATTTCGAAGAACAAGCTCTTTGATAAAATTGTAGACCCGGCGATTACTTTCGCGGAGCTGAGATCGCACTTCGTAGAGTCTCAGTTGTCGTCTTCACTGCTCAAAAAACTAAAGGTTTTTGTCTCACAAATTGACAGGCCTATTGCCGTGCGCTCCTCCAGTACCTCAGAAGATTCGATTACACAACCGTTTGCAGGCGTTTTTGACACCTACATTGTCCCCAACGGGAAAACCAATAAAAAGCAGGTATTGGAGCAGCTTTGTGATGCCATCAAACTGGTATTTGCCTCTACTTTTTCAGAGAAGGCACGAAACTATTTTGCCATCATCCACCACAAAATTGAAGAGGAGAAGATGGCGGTAGTTTTGCAGGTACTGGTTGGAAATCAGTATGGCGATTATTATTATCCGAATATCAGCGGGGTCGCACAATCCTACAACTTCTACCCGGTCGCCAACATGAAGCCGGATGAAGGGTTCGCAGTGGCAGCAGTAGGATTGGGGACCTATGTGGTGGATGGCTGGAAATCCTACCGCTTTTCGCCAAAGTATCCCAAAGTGACCATCTACAGTATCAAGGATCTGTTGGTAAGTTCCCAGGTTCAGTTCTATGCCCTTGACTGCAAAATCAAAGAGGTCAATTTCTTGAAGGATGGTGAACTTGCAGCACTCAAATTGCTGAACATCAGCGAAGCGGAAAAACATGGAACGCTTACCCACTGTGCAGCGGTTTACAATGCGAACAACGACCGGGTCGAGCCGGGATTGGCTGCCTACGGACCAAGGATCATCAATTTTGCAGATATCCTGCAATACAATTATGCCCCTTTGGCTGAAACGATCAGCCTGCTGCTGAATGCAGTGAAGGAAGCTTTCGGCTCCCCGGTGGAGATTGAATATGCGGTGGACCTTGAGCGGACCAAGAATGGATTGCCAACTTTTTATTTGTTGCAAATCAAGCCATTGATAGGCAATCAACTGACCCAAAACATCGTCATCGATCAGATGGACAAATCCAAAATGGCACTGTATACCCGTTCGAGCCTGGGAAATGGGGAGGTGAAGGATATCAGGGATGTTATTTTTGTGGATACTACTGCTTTCAATAAACTCAAGACCATTGAGATGGCTGCAGAGATCGAGCAGTTGAACAACCAGATGATCAAGTCCAACCGGCAGTACATCCTGATTGGTCCGGGCAGGTGGGGTAGCAGGGACCGTTTCGTCGGGATACCGGTCAACTGGTCGCAAATCTCCCAGGCCAAGGTGATTGTGGAAATAAGTCTCGACAACTATCCACTGGATTCCTCCCTTGGTTCTCATTTCTTCCACAATGTAACCTCGATGAACATTGGATATTTCTCGGTCAAGCACTCCTCTCCGACCGACTTTATCAATTGGGAAATGCTGAATAGCCAAAAGGTTTTGCACAAAACAGCATTTTTCAAACATGTTCAGTTTCATAAACCAGTGACCGTAATGATGGACGGAAGG
Organism: Tangfeifania diversioriginum; assembly: GCA_945873105.1. Taxonomy (GTDB): domain Bacteria; phylum Bacteroidota; class Bacteroidia; order Bacteroidales; family Prolixibacteraceae; genus CAINVV01. The sequence goes on along the minus strand of CAMCBW010000013.1, from coordinate 99,756 downwards.
CTTAAAACCTCTGCAATAATGGTAAACGAATGATCGATATTGCAATTTTTGACGAACACAGGCTGGTACTGGAGGGGCTTTCGGGAATGCTGTCAGGAGTTTCCGACTGCAGGGTGGTGTTGCTTTGCAATGATCGCAATACATTGGTCGAAAAATTGAAGTGCATGCAGGTGCATGTCCTGATCCTCAACATGCACGACATCTCCGTCAGAAATTTGAACCTGATAGTCCAGCTCAATTTCAGCAATACCCGGCTGAAAATTTTGGTAACCTCTGTGATCGACAGTGAGGAGATTGTATTGAAAACCATCAAAGCCGGCGCCAAGGGTTTTCTTGGTCGGGATGCAGATAGGAACAGCCTGCTGGAGGCAATCTATACCCTGCGTAATGGTCACGACTACTATAGCACCTCCATTACCCACCTCTTGCTCAACCGTTATATTTCGAGCATGCAATCCGATGAACAGCACCAGCGGGCCGAAACCGCCAATTTGAGTTCCCGCCAGATTGAAATACTCAAACTCTGGGGAGAGAGTTGCACCAACCAGGAGATTGCCGACCGTTTCTTCATCAGCGTTCGTACCGTGGAGTCACACAAAAACCACATCATGCAGAAGCTGAACCTGAAAAGTACTGTTGACATGGTCAAGTTTGCCATCAAGAACAATATTATTGAGATTTAGAGGTGCCTAAAGTGCCTAGAGTGAACTAGAGTGCCTAAAGTTAAAAGACAATTGGACTCTGAGGCGTTTCTCCTTACGTGAAACACGTAAATGAATGTCGAATTGGCTGTGTCTTGGGTGATGGATATTATTTTTAGATCCGGAAATGCGCTGGTCTCCGACCAGTAGGCAGACAAAAGCAATATTTTCATTCATTCATACCAAACGACATTCCAATGGCCAACATTTTAGATGTAAAAGTAAATGAGTTCATGGCAAAGGTTATTGCCAAAAATCCCGGAGAATCTGAGTTTCACCAGGCAGTAAAAGAGGTAGTCGAATCCCTCATGCCCTTTATAGAGGAGAATCCGAAATACCACTATTCCAGGGTACTGGAAAGGATGGTGGAACCCGAAAGAGTGATGATGTTCAGGGTGCCATGGGTCAACGATGACGGAGAGATCCAGGTCAACAGGGGATTCCGTATTCAGATGAACAGCGCCATCGGTCCCTTCAAGGGCGGTTTGCGTTTTCACCCGACGGTCAACCTGGGTATCCTGAAATTTTTGGCCTTCGAACAGGTATTCAAAAACAGCCTGACCACCCTTCCGATGGGTGGAGGGAAAGGTGGATCAGATTTCGATCCCAAAGGAAAATCAGACAACGAAGTAATGCGTTTCTGCCAGAGCTTTATGACCGAACTGCAGCGATACATTGGGGCTGATACCGATGTTCCGGCGGGTGATATTGGTGTTGGCGGACGTGAAATAGGATATTTGTACGGGCAGTACAAGCGGATCCGGAATGAATTCACCGGCGTTCTGACCGGCAAGGCCATCGAATGGGGTGGCAGCCTGATCCGTCCTGAAGCTACCGGTTACGGAGCCGTATATTTTGCCGATCAGATGCTGAAGACGCGTAACCAGGATCTGAAGGGAAAAATCGCCGTTGTCTCCGGTTCCGGGAATGTCTCCCAGTATGCAGTGGAGAAATTGATCCAAATGGGTGCCAAGGTGGTTACCCTTTCTGATTCAGCCGGTTTTGTCTATGATCCTGCCGGTTTCAACGAGGAGAAACTTGCCTATGTACTCGAACTGAAAAATATCCGACGCGGACGAATCAAAGAGTATGCCGACAAATACAATGCACAGTACTTCGAAGGCCAGACCCCGTGGGGTATCAAGTGCGATGCGGCATTCCCCTGTGCAACCCAGAACGAAATCAACGAGGAGGATGCCAAACTCCTTGTAAAGAATGGTTGCTTCGTCGTCTCAGAAGGAGCCAACATGCCTTCTACTCCGGAGGCTGTGGAGGTGTTCCTCGGCGCCAGAATCCTTTACGGACCGGGGAAGGCAGCCAATGCCGGAGGTGTCTCCACCTCCGGACTCGAAATGGCTCAAAACTCTATGCGTCTGCCATGGTCGAGGGATGAGGTAGACGCGCGCCTGCACATGATCATGATCAACATTCACGAAACCTGTGTGAAGTATGGTACCGAACAGGATGGTTTCATCAACTACGTGAAAGGAGCCAACATCGGAGGATTTATCAAGGTCGCCGATGCCATGATTGCACAGGGCGTGGTATAACGCGGTAAAATTTTGTGGTTTGAAAGGCCGTCTCTACTTGCGATGAGACGGCCTTTTTAAATTTGAACGGAAGCGTTTTGGTCCCGTCTGCTTGTTGGTGCATCATTGTCCATCAAACAAAGTGCCTCGGGAGGCTGTTTTCACGCCGGGGAATCCATCGAAAGTGGTGCGGATCTGCCATAATTTCACCGGCATAAACATTTTGGGGTGTTATCTGTTATACAAGAAAAAGAGGAATTTGATCTAAGCTACCTGCCTCGTTCAGCGTTGTTCACAGAGCTTCCATGCTGGCTGTTATTTAAGAAATGTTACTAACAATTACTTCTGGTGGAAAAATATACCTCCTATAGAATTATCCCGGAATTGAAAGTGATCCTTTGTTACTTTCAGGGGTCGATTAAAATGGAGGATGTTGTAAAACTGAATCTTCTGTTTATCAAAGACGAAGCGTATGATTTAACCTTTGGTGTGATCCTGGATCTCAAAAATTCACTTGCCCTGGGGTACCGGATGGATATATTCGAATATGTTGAATTCCTGAAGAAGACCATCCATCTGAAAGAGCGGGTCAAGGTGGCGATCCTGACCAACTCCATCAACCAGGATTTCCTGATCAGTGTCTACATCCCCATTGCCAAATTGCTGAAGATAGATGTGGCCAAATTTAACCAGATGGATCCAGCTTTGGAATGGATGGGCTATTCGGAAGGTGAAAGGCTCCGGATCCATGAATCATTTAAAAGCATCAAGGGGGATGCCCCATTCAGGGTTTAGTTGGTCCCCTCGTTCCTGATTTGGATGATCTCCTGCCGGATCTGCTCCAGCTTTTTGAAGATCTGCTGGTTATCGGCAGCTTCGGGAATCTCATCGGTAAGGTAGAGTACAGATTTCCACACCTCCCTGATCTCATTCACTGCGAGGTCGTAAGGAAGATACTCCGTATTGAGGGAGATCATCTTCAGGCTTCCCTTCTCCTTCAGCTCGTTTCTCACCTTCTTGAATACCACCCCTTCGTTCAGGGTCAGGACAATATAGGGGAGATCATCTTTGATGGAGGTAAGGTCCTGCACGTATTCGCCTACCACCCAGCTCTTGTCCCGAATGGGAAGCATCGAATCCCCCGAAATCTGGAAAGCACGGTATTTCCTCTCCCTGGTGAGGATGGGAAGTTGGAAATTGGGTAGGGCGGAGATAAATTCAGGATCAAAATAGCCGGTGGTATAGCCGGCCTTCGCCTTGATGGAGACAATCTCGATGTTCTCCTTGTTCTTCGAATCGACGGTAGTAGCCAGCACCCGCAACTCATTCCCCTTCACAAACAGGTCGGAGCCGTGCTCGATGACATACAGCTGGCTCTCCCGTAATCCGGAGAGATTGATGCGCACCAGCGTGTCGATGGAGAGATTAAACAGGTCGGAGAGGCCGATCAGGATATCCATGGGAGGAACAGTCGTCCCATTTTCATAATTGTTGATGCTTGATCTCTTGGTCTTCAGCTTCTCTGCCAGCTCCTGCTGCGTCAGCCTCCTCCTTTTTCGCAAAAATTTTAAATTTTCTGAGAGAAACATGTTCCAATTGTTTTAAAATAGGTTATATTGTAGTCGCACGATTGACATATATATAGTCAAAAGTAGACAATTATTCCGAATGAACCAAAGAAAACAATTGTTTGAAATGTTTGAATTGTTTGAAATGTTTGAAATGTTTGAAATGCCATCAAAATAGCCACCGGTCCCTGAGCGAAGCCGAAGGGTAACCCTATAAACATTTCCAACCCTTCAAACCCTTTACAGTTGGCCTTTTTGTAACGATCAATATCCGAAAATGCAGCTTCAGGACAGAACAATATTGCACATGGATCTCGATACCTTCTTCGTATCGGTAGAGCGGCTGGTCAATTCGGAGCTGATTGGCAAGCCTGTGGTCATTGGGGGTATCTCCGACCGCGGGGTGGTGGCCAGCTGCAGCTATGAGGCGCGCAGGTTCGGGGTTCATTCGGCCATGCCGATGAAGATGGCGCTGAACCTCTGCCGAGAAGCGGTGGTGATCCGCGGCGACATGGACCTCTACAGCAAATACTCCAAACTGGTGACGGATGTGATTGCCGACAAGGCGCCCATGTACGAAAAGGCCTCCATCGACGAGCACTACCTCGACATCTCCGGGATCGACCGCTACTGGGGGGCCCTCAAATGGTCGCACGAGCTGCGTCAGGCGATCATGGGCGAAACCGGGTTGCCCATCTCCTTCGGCCTCTCGGTGAACAAGACGGTGAGCAAGATTGCCACCGGTGAGGCCAAACCCAATGGGGAGAAGCAGGTAGACAAAAATTTTGTCCAGCCCTTTCTGAACCCTTTGTCGATCAGGAAGATTCCCGGGGTGGGGGGCAAGAGTTACCAGCTGCTGCGGTCGATGGGGGTCTCCACCATCCAGACGCTGAGCTCCGTTCCGGTGGAGATGGTGCAGAGTGTGCTGGGCAAGAACGGAACCGAGATCTGGCGGCGCGCCCACGGCATCGATTTTACCCCAGTGGTCCCCTACAGCGAGGAGAAGTCGATGAGCAAGGAGCGTACCTTCGAGACCGACACCATCGATGTGGCGATGCTCGACCAGCTGATGATCTCGATGACCGAGAAGCTCTGCTTCAAACTGCGCAAGCATGAGAAGCTTACCTCGGTGGTAACGGTGAAGATCCGGTACGCCAATTACGACACGCATACCCTGCAGAAGAAGATCGCCTACACCTCCTTCGACCATGTGCTGATCGGGGTCGTCAGGGAGCTGTTCAAACGGCTCTACGAACGAAGGATGCTGATCCGCCTGGTGGGGGTGAAACTGGGAGGGCTGATCCACGGGGTGCAGCAGCTCGACCTCTTCGAAGACAACGAAGAGCGGATCAAGCTCTATCTCTCCATGGACAAGATCCGGCTCCGCTTTGGGGCAGGAGCGATCCGGCGCGCCTCGGGGATGATTAAAACCTGACAGGTTTGCCAAACCTGTCAGGTTTTAATCATCCCCTTCTCCCACTCAACTCTTCCCCATGTACCTCAACACCCACTCCTATTACAGCCTCCGCTACGGAACCATGGCCATCGACCAGCTGCTCGACCAAGCCGCGGTGAAGGGGATCTCTGCGCTTGCGCTGACTGACATCAATACCTCCATGGGAATACCCGAATTCATCAAAAAGGCGAAGGAGCGGAACATCAAACCCATTGCCGGAGTCGAGTTCCGGAATGAAGACGAACTGCTCTTTGTCGCGGTGGCCAAAAACAGGGAGGGGTTCCGTGAGCTGAACGAATACCTCACCCAGCACAACCTGAGCGGAAAGAAATTTGGGGAGGAGGCTCCGGATTTCAAGCAGGTATTTGTGATCTATCCCTTCGGGAAGATGCCGGGTTCGGCACTGGCCGACAATGAGTTCACCGGCATACGGCCCCACCAGGTCAACAAGCTGGTCACCTCCGGCTACCTCGACTACCCCGAAAAACTGGTCGTCTGGCAGCCCGTCACCCTCCTGGACGACAAGTCACTGCTGATCCACAAATGCTTGCGGGCCATCGACCACAATACCCTGCTGAGCAAGCTGCAGCCGCACCAGTTTGCCGATCCCGAACAGGTGATGGTGGCCCCCTGGAAGCTGCACGAGATCTTTCAGTACTATCCCGAGATCATCGAGAATACCGAGTGGCTGATGGAGCAGTGCTCCATCGACATTGAATTCAAGGTGAGCAAAAACAAGCGGACCTACAGCAAGACGAAGGAGGACGACCGGCTGTTGCTGCAGAAACTGGCAGACGACGGGATGCTCTACCGCTATGGCAAGAACAACCAGGTGGCCAAAGAGCGGATCCGGCACGAGCTGGAGATCATCGACAACCTCGGCTTCTCCTCCTATTTCCTGATCGCCTGGGACGTGATCCATTACAGCATGTCCAGGGGCTTTTACCATGTGGGGCGCGGCAGCGGCGCCAACAGCATCGTGGCTTACTGCCTGCGGATCACCGATGTAGATCCCATCAAGCTCGACCTCTATTTCGAGCGGTTCCTCAACCCCAAGCGGACCAGCGCGCCCGACTTCGACATCGATTTCTCGTGGAAAGACCGCGACCAGGTGCAGGACTACATCTTCAAGCGGTACGGAAAGAACCATGCCGCCCTGCTGGGCGCCACCTCCACCTTCCGTGACAAGTCCATCATCCGGGAGCTGGGCAAGGTGTTCGGATTGCCCAAGGAGGAGATCGACCTGTTGGTGAACGACCCACAAAACAGCTACAACAACTACGAGACGGCTAACCTAATCCGGACCCTGGGGCAGGAGGTGCTCGATTTTCCCAACATGCGGACGATCCACGCCGGCGGGATGCTGGTGACGGAGGAGCCCATCACCTATTACACCGCCCTGGACATGCCCCCCAAGGGTTTCCTCACCACCCAGTGGGACATGTACATCGCCGAGGAGATGGGGTTCGAGAAGCTGGATATCCTCAGTCAGCGGGGGATTGGCCACATCCGGGAGGCGGTGGAGATCATCGTCGAAAACGGGGGCAAGGAGATCGACATCCACCAGGTCGACCGTTTTTTCGTCGATCCGAAAGTGCGGCAACAACTGAAGGAGGGGGAGACCATCGGCTGCTTTTACATCGAGAGTCCGGCCATGCGCGGACTGCTCAAGAAACTTCGGTGCGACAACTACATCAGCCTGGTGGCAGCCAGCTCGATCATCCGGCCGGGGGTGGCCAAGTCGGGGATGATGCGCGAGTACATCAAGCGGTTCCACAACCCCGGCGGTTTCACCTATCTCCACCCCATCCTGGAGGAGCAGCTGCGTGAGACCTACGGGGTGATGGTCTACCAGGAGGATGTGATCAAGGTGGCCCACCATTTTGCCGGGCTCGACCTGGCCGAGGCCGATGTGCTGCGGCGGGCCATGTCGGGGAAGTTCCGGTCGCTCAGGGAGTTCAGGCTGATCGAGGAGAAGTATTTTGCCAACTGCCGGGAGTTGGGTCATCCGGAGGAGCTGGCCAGGGAGGTGTGGCGGCAGATCGAATCCTTTGCCGGCTACTCCTTCTCGAAGGCCCACTCCGCCTCCTATGCCGTCGAGAGTTTCCAGAGCCTCTACCTCAAGGCGCATCATCCGCTGGAATTTATGGTGGCGGTGATCAACAATTTCGGCGGATTCTACCATACCTGGGTCTATTTCAACGAGGCGCAGCGGCAGGGTGCCACCCTCGAACTGCCCTGCATCAACCGGAGCCTGAACCTTACCAGGATTGTCGGCAAGACCATTTTCATGGGATTTGTCCATGTGCAGAACCTGGAGAGCACCACCATCGAGCTGATCGTGAGCGAGCGTAAATGCCACGGCCCCTACCGCTCCATCCACGAATTCATCGACAGGGTGCCGGTGGGCAAGGAGCAACTGGTCATCCTGGTAAGGTTGGGGGCCTTTCGTACGCTGGAGGAGAACAAATGCTCTCTCCTGTGGGAGTCGCAGCTCTACCTGCGGAAGGTGCCGGTGCTGGCGCATTCGGCCGCCATGTTCCCCACCGAGCACAAGCGCTTCGAGATGCCGGTGCTCGACTATTCGCCCATCGAGGATGCCTACGACGAGATCGAGCTGCTGGGCTTCCCGGTGAGCATGAGCCTGTTCGACCTGCTCCAGACCAGCTTCAGGGGGGAGGTGATGGCCAGGGAGCTGCTGCAGCACCTCGGCCGGAAGATCCGGATGGTGGGGCGGATGGTCACCATCAAGTATGTCCGGACCAGCAAGCGGGAGATCATGCACTTCGGGACCTTCATCGACCAGACCGGTAATTTCTTCGATACCGTGCATTTCCCCGATTCGCTGAAGAACTACCCCTTCAAGGGGCCGGGCGTCTACCTGATCCTGGGGAAGGTGGTGCAGGAGTTCGGCTTTCCCTCACTGGAGGTGGAGAAGATGGCGAAGCTGCCGTATAAGCCGAATCCGAAGGGATGAGGAGGAAGCTATTGGCTGTTAGCTTTTAGTTAGGCGTCCTATAGAAAATTTCTACCTGAATTTTTAACCCTGTTCACAAATTATTCCCTTCATTATTTACCTTGCCATCATTATTTACTTATCTTTGGCGTTAGTAACGATTGCCGTAATCATGATCTTAACCTTTGGAGACAAGGAAACAGAATTAATTTGGTCCGGTACCAGAGTGAAGAATATGCCACTTGACATACAGAGTATTGGCCGACGAAAATTAAGAATGTTAAATAACTCACAAACAATAAATGACTTAAGAATTCCTCCATCGAATAGGCTTGAAAAGTTGAGTGGCAATCTTGAAGGATTTTACAGCATCAGAATTAATAATCAATGGAGAATCATATTCCAATGGAGTGAAGGGCTATCGGAACAAGTAAAAATTATTGATTATCACTAAGAATTAATTGGTTATGGAAACATTGGCAAATATACATCCCGGAGAAATTCTTTCGGAAGAATTTCTAAAACCAATGAATATAACGGCATACAAGTTATCAAAGGATATTGGAATCCCTCAAACCAGAACGTCTGCAATATTAAAAGGAGCAAGGGCAATAACCGCAGATACTGCACTCAGACTGAGTTTGTATTTTGGAACTTCACCTAAATTCTGGTTGGGATTGCAAGACGATTATGATTTAGAGGAAGCCTTTAAAAACAAACAAGTAGAACTAAATAAGATTAAGAAAAAAGAGGATTACGCCGCCTAAAACAACTTCCCCTGTATTTCCGGCGGCGGCTCCTGCTTCCGTTTGCCGCTGCCCATTCCCTGCAGCTTCAGATCTTTCGTGACGATCGATCCGTATTCGGTGGGACCATTGGGTTCGATCGGGACAATGTAATCCTTGCTCTTGTTGTGCGGATCCTTGATCTTGATGGAGATGGCCTCTGCCTTGAAGAGCTCCCCCGGATAGGGTTTGAGCAATCCAAGCACCTCCTCCAGCGGCAGCGAGTCATCCAGCCACTTCTGCTCATCTTTCTGGTCGAGCACGACCGGTGAGCGGTGGTGCCCGATCTCCTGCGTAACGGAGTTGGCTACCGTGGTGATGATGGTGAAGGAGTTGGTTATTGCTCCGGTGGTGTTGTCGACCCAGGTATCCCAGATACCGGCAAAGCAGAAGAGCTCTTCGTTTTTTTTCGTAAGGAGAAAGGGCTTGTTCAGCCGCTCCTTCTCCGGTCCTTCGATGTAGCCGCTGGCTATCACGAGGCACCTTTTGGAACGGATGGAGGTGCGGAAAGAGGGCTTGTTGACGATGCCCAGCTGTCCGGTATAGTGGACGTCGTTCCCTGGATTGAAATCTCCCTCCGAACGGGCGTTGATCAGGTACATCTTCTTCTGTGCCCAGGAGGGGGTGAGGCCAAACTGGAAAGCCTGCAGATCGGTGGGTTTGTCGTTGGTGATCACATAGGCCAGATCTCCTACAGCCACGTTGTAGTTGGAGGCCAGGTTGATCTCCGGCGGGCTGTTTACCCCAAACCGTTTCACAAATAGTTCCAGGTCGATCACCTGTACAAATCGTCCGCACATAGGGCAATATTAGTAAAATATGAGACTAATGCACCTACTTCTGCCTAAAAATTCCTCTAATTCACAGGGTAAATCTCCTTTTTTTTCGGTATATTTACTAATGCGTGTAACTCCTAATCCCAATATCCCATGACTTTGCGGCAGGAATTAGAAGAAAAACTCAAGTCCCTGTTCAAATTAGACGCTTTTTATGACGATCAATGGAATACCATTGAACGGATCATGAAGGGAGAACGTGTACTGCTGATCGAAAAGACAGGTTATGGGAAATCATTGTGCTTCCAATTTCCAGCCATTCTCTTTGACGGAACTACGGTGGTATTCTCTCCGCTGATCGCCCTTATGCGGGATCAGGTCAAAAAATTAAATAGTCTGGGAATACCTGCAAAATGTATCAATAGTGAACAGTCACCCGAGGAAAACAGCCAAATTATTGCAGCGGCAAAATTAGGAGAGGTTAAAATTCTCTACATTGCCCCTGAAAGACAGGAAAATAGTGAGTGGATAGAGGCAACAAGACTATTGAAGCTCTCCATGGTAGTGATCGATGAAGCACACTGCATTTCGGTATGGGGGCATGATTTCAGACCAGCCTTTAGGAGAATCATTAATTTGGTCAAACTGCTACCAGCGGGCTTACCGGTTTTGGCCACCACTGCCACTGCTACCAAAAAAGTAGAGGCAGATGTAGCATCCCAGATTGGAGGCAATATTACAATCTTGAGAGGCAACTTGTTACGCGAGAATTTTCGACTTTATGTGGTTAAAGTTAAGTCGGAGGACGAAAAGCTGCTATGGCTTGGACAGAATTTAGACAAGATCCCGGGTACAGGTATTTTATATACCGGCACCAGAGTTGATACCGAAATTTATGCAAAATGGTTTGAATACCTGAATCTCCCGGTAATTGGCTATAATGCGGGCCTGGATGCAGATTCAAGAGTTGCCGTGGAGAATGGACTAATGGATAACCGATGGAAATGTGTGATCTCCACCAATGCATTGGGAATGGGGATCGACAAACCAGATATCCGGTTTATTGTTCATACCCAGATTCCTCAAAGTCCAATCCACTATTACCAGGAGATCGGCAGGGCAGGAAGAGATGGTAAGCCAACCTGGATCATTTTGTTTTACAATCCGGAGGATAGAAGATTGCCACTTTCATTCATTGAAGGAGGAAGACCATCGGTTGCAAAATACCAAAAGGTCATCTCTGTCATTAGAAATGAGCTTTTGGGTGAACGTGAAATTGCCAGAAAAACAAATCTCAAACAAACCCAAATAAGGGTTATTAAGTCAGATTTAATTGAACAGGGTATCGTAAGAGAGGTAATGCTGGGTAAAAACAAAAGATTTGAATACATAAACCAGGCTCCGGCATTGGATCCCAGGTTCTTCGAAGAGCTAAGAGCCTCCAAAACATCTGATCTGGATCACATGATTGAGTATGTTGATACGACTCAGTCGAGGATGAAGTATCTCTGCAATTTTCTGGGGGATTCGATGTGTAGCGAATTTAAAAATTGCGACAATACAGGCTTGAAAAAGATTCAAGTTGTTTACAATGAAGAATGGCACCAAAAATTGCGGGAGTTTAGGGAAGACTATTTTCCGATCCTGGAAGTAATATCGAAAGATTCATCAATTGTGAATGGAGTTGCTGCCAGTTATTATGGCTTTTCAAATGTTGGTGCTACTTTGCATCGATGCAAATATGTTACCAAAGAGGAGTTTCCCGATTTCTTGCTGAATCTGACGCTGAAGGCCTTTCGAAAGATATTCGGCAGGGAGGAGTTTGACCTTGTAGTATACGTGCCTCCAACTACTTCAGGTGATTTGGTGAAAAATTTTGCCGTAAGACTGGCTGACCTTTTAAAGATTCCGATATCACATGATCTGGTGAAAATCAGGCCGACCAGCGAGCAGAAGGCATTTGAGAACGGGGTCTTGAAATCTGACAATGTGAAGGGTGCATTTTCATTTGTGAATGCTCAGTTACTTAGCGGGAAGCGAATCTTATTGGTGGATGATATTTTTGATAGTGGTGCGACAGTGAAGGAATTGGGCCATTTATTTACTAATTTTGGAGTAGAAAAAATTTCCCCGATCGTAATAGCAAGAACTGTAGGAGGAGACCTTGTCTGAAATGAAAAACGAAGCAACCTATTGGATCACTTTGGCGCATTTACCAAAATGGGGTTTTGGTAAGATTAATGCACTTATTGTAAGGTTTTTTCATGAGGAGAAAATATCGATTGAAGATTTTTTTAATCTTTCTGAATCAGATTGGTCAAAGAGGTATATGCTTTCTGCGTCGGATATTCAGGCTTTGCAAAATGCCAAATCAGAACTTCCAAACAATGCTTTTCTTGCCGAGAGTCTTTTGAGTCAGGGGTATCAAATGGTGCCAATAACATCACCAGAGTATTCAAGAACCTTGAAATTAAATTTGAAGGCAACTCAATCTCCATCCTTACTCTATGTAAAGGGGAATAGGGATATCCTCCACCAACCATCCGTAGCCATTGTTGGATCAAGGGAGGCAGCTGGTAAATCAATGGGATTTGCCGACAATATTGCGAGGTTAGCCAGCAAAGAGTACAAAGTGGTTGTAAGCGGATTTGCAAAAGGGATTGACAAACAAGCTTTGGATTCAGCCATTCATTACAAAGGTCAGAGTATCATCGTACTTCCTCAGGGAATAGCCACATTCAACTCCGGCTTTAAAACCTATTACAAGCAAATTGTCGATGGTGATCTATTGGTTTTGAGTACATTCCCTCCAAAGGCAGGATGGTCGGTGCCTTTGGCAATGGCCCGGAATCCAATTATTTATGGTCTTGCAGACGAAATTTTTGTGGCTGAATCCAGCGAAAAAGGGGGAACCTGGGCCGGTGTGGTGGATGGATTAAGAAAAGGACGGAAAATTCTAGTCAGATATCCAGATCCAGGTGAAAAGAATGCCAATGCGGTGCTAATTCAAAAGGGAGGAATACCTGTCGATTTCAATGGTACTGAAATCCAAAATCATTCTTTCACTTATCCATTGGTCATATCACCACAGGCCAGCAGGTCTTTGGATTTGCAAGCGGATATCCCGGATAGAATTGTTTCAGCGCTCAATGGGAAGCCTCTTACCCCATTGGAGATTTTAGATATTTGTAAACTTAATATCTCAGTTGGAAAACTGATGACGCTTCTGAAGGGAATGGAGTTGATCCAGTCCCAAAAGTATGGCAAAACAACCAAATACTTGTTGAAAAGTAGACTTTCCGCACCAGAACAAAAAGAGCTTTTCACCTAAGAGCCAAACCGACTATTTTGTTACTTGTGTGCTCTCTTTCATCATCTCCATTTTCAAAATCTGCCAACAAATTTATCCTTTCAAAAATCCAATTTGTAAGCATTCACCTTGTTGTCGTTGAAGGTAGGCACCAACAGCAGGTCTTTTGAGGGAATGTACCCCAAATCGGCGGCATTGATCGGTACATTGGTCGTTTTCAACAGCAGTTCGGCAATTTTACCCGGCTCGATGTACTGCACCATTCCCTTAAAATCGGAGGTGACAAACTTATTTCTTCCGATCTTGACAATGCCATCCAGGTAACCTACCCCTTCGGCCACTACCGTGATGGCCTTGGTTTTCTGGCTTACAGTGATCATGTTGTTTTTCGATCCTAGGTAGAGCAATCTGTCGGCGGCCAGGATGCCGTTCATGCGTTCCAAATCGGCGCTTTGCAGAAAAACCTCCAGTGAATCTTTCCCCACCCTGAAGATGCAGTCACCGCCTGAATCTGAGATGTAAACAGTACCATCGGAGGCAACTGTTGCATCGTTCAGCGACTTTGACTTGGAATTCTGGTAGCTCTTTTTGATTTGGCCGGTCTTCAAATCGACCTCAACTACCCGGTCGATGTCGGTCACAAACAACGATTTTTTGGTACAGCAGATCCCTTTCGGGGCATTTAAGCCGATCACCCACTCTTTCTGCAACAGCACCCCCTTGTCGCTGAGCCTTGAAATGTAACCCACCCCATCCTTGATGTTGTGCATCCCAACAATATTGGAGACGTAGATGGTATTCTCCTTTTTGTTGTAGCAGGCGGATTCGGGGATGCTGAGACCATCATCGGCGGTCCATTTTTTTTCAAGTTTGGGGCTGTAATAGCTATCCTGTGCCGTAGCAGTAAGAGCGGAAAGCAGCATCGTCAGGAACAGAACTGGGGTAGTAAGGCTTTTCATATCGGTAGTCGGGTTTGATGTAACACGATAAAAATAGGAATAAAAATTCAAGTTGATTTTTTAAGTGGCGAGAATAGCGCAAAACCCACTTGGCCCAGGTTGTCAAACATTGTCTCCAAACGACGGTACAGGGCAAGAATAGTCCCATTTTATTTGGTTGTTAATTTTTAATTATTTAACTTCGAGTGTTTTACGCATAGCCTGACCATGATGAAAATCGGAAACGGAATTTGGGTGCAATCCTTCCTTCTGGTGGTTGTTTTCTTACTCCTGTTACCAGGATGTGCGCCTCCGGCAGATCCTGTGTTGCCGACATTGACAACTATTGGCCCTGGGGAGATAACAGCCAGCAGTGTCACTTTGGGTGGAAATTTTACAGATGATGGTGGAGCCGTCATTACCGAGAGAGGCATTTGCTGGAACACCTCGCCTGGCCCAACCATTGCCAATGGCAAAATTGCGGATGGAAATGGAACCGGGAGTATAACGCATACCCTCTCTGGTCTTCATCCGGGTACAATTTATTATGTCAGGGTTTATGCCACCAACAGTGTCGGTACCGCCTATGGTAACGAGGTTTCGTTTACAACTTTGGCCAATCTCCCAACCATTGTCAATACGCAATTCTACGCAATAACAAAGTCTGAAGCTCAATTTTCATCCGATATAACCTCTGATGGAGGTGCTGCGGTGACAGCCAAAGGGGTATGCTGGAATACTGCTGTTAATCCAACTTTGACAGGCACTAAAACTATTGACGGAACCGGAATTGGAAGTTTTACCAGCAAGGCTACAAATTTAACCCCAAATACCACCTATTTTGCCAGGGGATATGCAACAAATGCCGTAGGAACATCTTATTCAGACAATGTAACTTTCAAGACACTTTCTTCAAATCCCCAAGATGCAGACGGCAATAGCTATTTAACGGTAACGATTGGTACCCAGACCTGGTTTGCAGAGAATCTGAAGACCACCAAATTCAACGATGGAACCCCCATTCCAATTGTCCCGGATCCAATGGCATGGGCAAGTCTCACAACCCCTGGTTATTGTTGGTACCTCAATGATGCCGCATCCTACAGAGAAACTTACGGCGCACTCTACAATTGGTTTACTGTCAGTTCCGGAAAGCTATGCCCGTTGGGTTGGCATGTGCCAAGTAATGGTGAATGGACGACATTGGCAAACTATTTGGGCGGGGAGAGTATTGCCGGAGGTAAAATGAAAGAAGCTGGTACAATCCACTGGCAAAGTCCCAATGTTGGAGCCACCAATGAATCCGGTTTTTCTGCTCTGCCTGGCGGCTATCGAGTTGGCATTGGTTCATTCGGCAATATTGAAAACTATTGTTACTTATGGTCCTCTGAAGAAAGTACTGCCTCCTTCGCCAGGATTTGGTGGTTAGATTACAGATTTAACAATCTTATCCCAGCAAGCGATAATAAGTATTTTGGGTTTTCCGTGCGATGCCTCAAGGATTAGTTTTTGCTGCAAGGCATGGGCGGATCTGATTGGCCATTTACTGAGGCCAATCGCATTGGAAGGAAGATTTGATCATCGATTGAATATTAAAATATCGGATTACTAGCATTAAAATCTTTAACCATGAAAAGTAAAAATTGCTCTGGATTTACCCTTTTCATCTCCTTTTTTCTAAGTGTGACGCTTTTGACAAGTTGTGATTTGGGTGAAAATGAGAATCAGGACAACATTGTTGCCGATTTGGATGGGAATGTTTACACTACCGTGAAGATTGGCTCCCAGGTGTGGATGAAAGAGAACCTGAAAACTACCCGTTACAGCAACGGGGATTTAATTGGAACCACCACACCCCCCACCCTGGACATTACTGGGGAGATTGCGCCCAAGTACCAATGGGCCTACGATGGCAATGAAAGTAATGTAGCTGTTTATGGCAGGCTCTATACCTGGTATGCAGTGACCGACAGCCGCAAGGTCTGTCCGGCAGGGTGGCATGTGCCCACCGACTCAGATTGGCATGAATTGGTCCTCTACCTTGATCCGACGGCTAAAATGCAATTGGCTGAAAGTGAAATTGCAGGGGCGAAGTTGAAGGAGGCAGGAACCAGCCATTGGATCAGTCCAAATCTTGGCGCCACCAACGAAAGCGGATTTACGGCCCTTCCCGGGGGCAGCAGGTACTTCGATCTGAAGTTCTTCAATCTCGGTAGTTTTGCCATGTTTTGGAGTTCAGAGGCTAACAGTTCATCTATGGCTATTTACCGTCGCATTGGTACCGAATATATAAATATCAGCAGATGTGCTGAAGAGCTTGGGGGTGCCAATAAAACCCGTGGAAATTCAGTCAGGTGTCTGAAAGATTGACAATTTTTCTCCCGTTTGATTCCTTTTTACTGGCCGGGAATGCCCTGGTTCCGTCGGATCAATGATCTACCTTGTGAAGACCGGTGCTTCTGGTTTCGACAGGTTCGCGTTGAAGTAGTATCCGTCACTGTCAAATCCCCGCAAATCTTCTTCGCAGTCGATACGGTTTTCCAGGATGTAGCGGGTCATCCTGCCCCGTGCTTTTTTTGCATAGACAGTCACCATTTGGTAGCCATCGTTTCTGCCTTCCAGAAATTGGGGTGTGACGATCCTTGCCTTCAGCTTCTTGTGGTCAATGGCCGAGAAATATTCCAGCGAAGCCAGGTTGACCAGCAGGTTTGACCCGCTCTCCTTCAGGTCGAGACCGATCTGCCGGGTAATTTTTTGACGCCAAAACTGGTAGAGGCTTGCATATTTGCCAAAGCTGAAGGAGCTGCCCATCTCCAATCGGTAGGGCCTGATCAGGTCCAAAGGCTTAAGTACCCCATACAATCCCGAAAGAATGCGCAGATGGTGCTGTGCGTTTTCAACATCTTCAGTCCGCATGGAGTTGATGTCCAGGCCATGGTACACCTCCCCCTTGAACGAGAAGATGGCCTGGTTGGCATTGGTTGTGGTGAATTCAGGTTGCCAGAGGGCAAACCGCTCCTGGTTGAGCCAGGCCAGTTTTGTGCTGATTTTCATCAACTCCTCCAGCTGGCTGGTGGATAGCTTTTTCAGGTGCCGGATCAGTTCTGTTGCCTCCCTGACAAAGAGTGGCTGCGAATGGCCAAAGTCAGCAGCAGCCGTTTCAGCCGTGAGGGTTTTGGAAGGGGCGAGGAGGATGAGCATAAGGATTAGGATTGCTATTGATAAGTTATAATTCTGATTTTTAAACACTTACTTTAAAGCTGTTAACAGATTAAAATGTACAAATGCAAGATAGATGTAAAGTTAAACTTAGATCGGATATGAGAAATTATTCTTGATCTTTTTTATTTTAAAGATAAATAGTAAATGAGCTAGATTTGTGATTTCGTAATTAGCTTCGCTGAACTTCGTTTCGTAATTTTTGATTCGCCATGCATTGAAGCTCGTAATTGATTGAAGGCAATAAATAGTTTTAAATCCATATGCAAACTTAGTTTTTTGAAACCATGAAAACTAAAATCAAATTAATTCTAATCGCTATTCTTCTTGTAACTAACCATTTAAGTGCTCAAAAGAAATGGTTCCCAGGTCATTATGTTGATCATAATCCTGATGATTATACGACATCGAATAGTGATCTCTCATTTCTTAAAAGTGCTGATGGAGCTGTATTTCAGGGAATGTTTATGTATGTAACCTGGGGACAAATTGAAACGACCAAAGACACCTATCGGTGGGACAAAATTGATGCAGTTCTAAATGCTTTGCCTCCTGGTAAGAAATTGGCAGTCAGTCTGTCATGGCAAGGCTGGAGCAAACTACAAGCCTGCCCGGCAGACATGATTGATAAGGTTGAATTCGATGGCGGTCAATATATAAAAAAAGGACTTTATCCTTTTGCAACCATTTATATGACAAGTACCATGGATCGATATTTGGATTTTGTGAAAAAGTTTGCAGAACGATACGATACAGTCCAGAAATTAGCTTTTGTTACTACAGCTGAAATTCCATTTGAAAACGAAGTGAAAGGACCTCAGTTTAATTTGACCACAGCCAGAGACAATATTTTCAGATTACCCTCAGAGTTTATTCCTTCTTTTAAAAAAACGCCCAGTGGGATTTTAGGTGCATGGTGGAGCTTTGGTGACAACACAAACGCTGAATCGCAGTTTGTTGAAGCAACCTACAATGCCGGAGGAGGTTTCGGTTTTCCCGATGTTATGTGTTTGGCTTGTTCGGGCTATAATTCGCACTTCAGGAATGAAATTCTTGCAAATGCAGGCAAATGGCCCTGTTGGATGGGGGTTGAATGGAGTGACTTGCTGCCGGATAGAGCCGGCACCTCTTTCCCTCAGGATATTATAGAATCAGCAACGAAGAATAAAACTAATTTTATCTGGTGGTTAAGGACAAATCGTACAGCCGACGGTGGATATAATTTTACCACCCAGGCATTACCCTACTTAAAAGCAAATCCACTGGCAGGGATTTCTACCAAATGCCCTGATAATATGAATTGTTTAGATGTAACATCTGATTTGAACGAAATCAATGAACCGGTTACAGTATCACCAAATCCTGCACATGAAACAATACAAATTGATGGAGATATCCAGTATACCAATATCTCAATTATTGATATGAATGGAGTAAAACACTATTCTAAGTTTCATATGGAGGGAAAACTTCTAATAAATGTTAGCGCATTTCCGACGGGTGTCTATTTTGTTAAAATTGACAACCAAAAAGGCGCTATTGTGCGGAAACTTATTAAAGTGTGAGGTGTTGGAAGCTGAGACTGTCAGTTTTTTACTGTGCAAAAATCTAGGTCTTGAAACAAGGGCAGCAGAATACATTGCCGCTTATATTAAGAATGAAGATGATCTGATAAAATTCAGTTATGAATCGGTCGTCAAAATGGCTGATAAAATCGAAGAGATATTATTAAAGCAAAATGTGAAAAGCGATGTGCCAATTCAGCAATCATTGTTTTGAATAACTATTCAGATGGATACGAACAGGATGAATTCCTTCAGGTTTTGCGTGAGGAGATGGTTTAAATTCTGAAAGCCGAAGCCATTCTTTCCTGTTCCTGATGTGAAATGCCAATTTTCTGAGCAATTTTTTCCCATCTATTTACAGCATTCTTAACCTCATGTATAATTGTATCCATAGCTAAATCTGAAAGTTGAAAATACCCACCTACGTTTTTGGCGAGTCCAAAATCCAAAGCATTATTTTCAGTATCAATATTCAACGCAAGTCCATCCTTATTGATCGAAGGGTTAATGTCATACGCCGGGGAAAGAACCCAACCATCTTTGGTTAGGATAAAACCGTGATTTCTCAAATGGTCATCTGTATTGGAGATGGCAATATTAAAAACGATCCTGCGCCACAATTGGCTCAGGTCAAAAGTGTTTTGTGCACCATTGAACTGTATAAACTCTGCAATATCCAAATAGCCGGCAGGATTTTCTTTGATGGTATCTTCGTTATTTCCGGTCATGGTCATTGCACTTGCAAAATGTATCCTTTCTCCGTTAAGTCTATCGAATCGCTTGGTGAAAAAAGTATGATTCTTGCCTGCAATCCTTTCGATTTTTGATTCTGCCATTTGAATCCCTGCTTTTAAAGCCAGTTGATATGCCAAATACTCCCAGGCGGCTTTATCATAATTATCACTTGCGGAGGGAAATTTGGCTATCCACAATGCACCATGCTCATCTTTGACGTTGGCCTTTGGCCTGGCACCCCCTAATGAAGAGCCAGGAGCAATCAATATCGCCAACCATTTTTTTACTGCGTCACTATCTTCATCAGATTCCAATATTTCAGCCGCATATTGCAATTCCCTGATGCTAGTCATTGGTGGCGTAGGGTTAATGAGATTATTATCCAGGAATGGGCCGTTGGCATCTAGTTTAAAACGCAAGGCACCCATCCTGCTTTCATCAGCTACTCCCAGTAAATAATCTATATCAAACAAAGTTGGTGCAGGCTTTCCTTCCTCTTTGGCTTTTTGAGCAGCCCTTCTTCTCATAAGTTTTTTGCCCCAGGTATCTGGCATTGAATCCAGGAACAGACCGAAATTTTCCTTGCCGTTCGGATATTGTGGTCCGGTATACCAGGTAATATCAGGATCCAAAAGCATCTGTTCCTTGGATTGGATCCAGGAAGGATCATATTCAAAACTAAAAGCCTTTTTACCTTTGGCTTGTTGCGCACTCAGTATACCAATGCATTTTGGTACTTCCATTCCGGACCAGTGTGCATAGACCAGTATATCAGTTTTTGAAGTAGCCATTTTATTTCATCTGAATATTATATTGTTATTTAACGGCCAGATGGAACTCCCAATTCTCATTGTTTTATTCATGAAACATTTTCAAATGGTCGTTTCTTCCCGGTTAATTCAAGGTCTTGTAATTTTCTACCGAAACTATCGTCTGCTGCCAATTTCAAAAAATCATCCTGCAACCCCAATACTCTCAGCGTATTAAAATAGGCAGCCATCGACACGCTTCCGTTGCCACGTTCAATTTGGTATAGTGTGGTTCTGTCTATTTTAGCCCTTTCACTCACTTGAATGGTGGTAAGCTTCCTCCGCTTTCTTGCAAGTTTTATATTTTCCCCTACTTGTTCCAGCACCAATTTGTGTTTGGGGAACAAAAGTTGTTTTTTGCTATTCATATATGAATGTTGACTAATTTCCACAAATGTATTAATTATGTTGATAATATACAACATTTAGTTTGCCAAAAGTGGTTGACGATGATTTTCGTTCATGTCTAATGCAACCATTGCTTCAATGATTCGATTTATTTTCTTTGCATATTTTTGATATTTGATAGCACGACAATTATGTCATTTTTCCAATAATTCACTACGTACGTACCAATATATTGATGTATTCTTGACAATTACACTAATCTTCAATATTTATGTTGAATATATACCATTATATTGATTTATATTTGACATATTAGAATTAAATATGTATTTTGGAAAGAATATTACCAATATAACGATACGATATCATGAAGATAGAAGAATTAGGAAAACTATTAAAACATAGAAGGATGGTATTAAGACTAACCATAAGTGACTTAGCCGACCTTACAGGTATGTCAAAGACTACCATCTCCCAAATCGAAAGAGGGAGTAGCAATCCGACATTTACGGTATTGCAAAATATTATTGAATATCTCAATCTGGAAATGAAAATTGAAGTAAAAAAGCATAATTAGTAAAATATGAGGATAGGAAATAAATTGGAAGTCATCTATAAAGGAAATATTAAGGCAGGCGAACTCTGGGTTGATGATAATGGTTATCATTTTGAGTATGATGATGCCTTTATTGAAGATGTTACCACGCTACCAATTTCAGTTAATATGCCTAAAAGACAAAAAACATATAATTCCAAAGAATTATTTCACTATTTCAAATCCATTCTTAGCGAGGGAGAGAATAGGGAACAAATTTGTAAAGCATTAAGTATCGACCCTAGTGATGATTGGAGCTTATTGGTATTAACCTGTCAGTACGATACAATTGGAGCAATTACCGTAAAAAACAAAGAACATGGCACAGTGTAACGGATGTCTTAAGGAGAATACAATAGGATTTTGTTCCTCCTGTGAGACAATTTTATTTGACCGCTCTAAGGTTAGTCCTCAGCTCAAATTCAATTGGGAAGATATTTCAAAAAGAATTGATGGACAACCAATGGGGTTTAGTATCTCAGGAGTTCAACGAAAAGGATTTATTGGGAAACCCAGGGGTATCGAGTTAGTTCCAAGGATGAATGTAGATGAAAAATCCCAGTATATCATAAAACCAATGTTGTCCAGGTTTAATTTGCCCGACCAATCGCCCGCAAATGAACACGTAACCATGCAAATAGCCAAACAACTGTTTAGTATCAAAATAGCCGAATGTGCATTTATGAACTTTGCCAATGGAACTCCAGCATATATTACTAAACGATTTGATTATGATTCGAATGGCGAAAAATTGAATCAGGAAGATTTCGTATCAGTACTTAAAGCGGCAGATAAATATGCCTCAAAAACCTATCAAGATGTTGGGGAATGGCTTAGCCCATTAAATAGAGTTGATTTTCTTCGAATTCTGATATTCAATTTCCTTACTGGTAATGGTGATGTTCACTTGAAAAATATTTCGCTATTGGAAACTTCTGATGGAGATATGATGTTATCACCTTCGTATGATTTAATGAATACCAAGATTCATCTTACTGATAATTTATTGGCGTTGAATTTATTCGGAGAAATGGAACAAACTAATTTGCCATTGGGAAAAAAATATTACTATAAGAGGGAGGATTTTATTGAATTTGGGAAGCGTTTGAAAATTAGAGAAACGATTATTACGAAGATTATTGACACATTTGATAAAAATGAAGATGAGATACTAATTATGGTTGACAAATCTTTTTTATCTGACGATGCCAGGAAATTGTACAAAAATAATGTAGTTGAAAATTATAAATTGTTTAGGCAAACTAGTCGCGTCTAAGAAGGCGTGAAATCAAATAGAAAACCTCTCAAAAAATTTAAAAGGGCACTCAAAGGGCACTCCAGAAGGGCACTCCAGTAAAAAAGAAAGGCTTTACGTTGCCGTAAAGCCTTGATAATCAGAGTGGAGAATATCGGAATCGAACCGATGACCTTTTGACTGCCAGTCAAACGCTCTAGCCAACTGAGCTAATCCCCCATTGAGTCGGCAAATATAAATAAATATTTTATCTGCAACGCTTATACAAAGGCCAAAAGTTTAATTTTTCTCCCAAATTCCGGAACTATCCACAGGTTCCCAGAATCATGCCGGCAATCCCCAGCTCAATGACCATGTAAAATCCATCGATTAGCCATAGGATTACCGACCAGCATGGATCATACATTGATGAAAGGATCAACCAGAAGTAATAGATTTAAAGGGTAAAATTTACCGTCTTATATACTAATACTATTAAATATGGTTATAGTAGCCAACTGTGGAGAAAAAACCTATAGATTATTTATGCTGTTGCTGTCAAATTGAATAGACGTTCGAACCTAACTATTTTCAAACTGATTTGACAGAAGGTAAGATGTATCCGGAATTACGCGGATCGGCAAGCAATTGGTTGGCTTCAACCGAATGATCACCAACAAATTGTTCAGTCTTGCCATCAAATTTCAACCACGGTCCGACAATGTATTCCGCTTTATTTTCCGGCACACCCATGCCATCTCTGGCAATGGCATGAATTTTCATAAATTCTTCGTAAGCCAGTGCATTGTCGCCAAACCGACCAGCTTTTTCATTGAACGGCACTTTTGTCCCCAATCGGTAGGAAGTGTTCATCAGGTGTCCAAGTGCACAACTGTAGTGAGCGTCGTACATGTTTCCATTGGCCATTTTTGGATCGTTGGCGCGGCAGGCGGTCACAAAGCTTTCCCAGTTGCCTCCCGGTGTTTGCCGGACATCTTTGATTGGGACATTACGGGGTTGACTTCCATTGTGAGATTCATATTTTCCTTCAATCAGTTTTCCGCCATCCTCAAAATAAAAACGGTTGGTAACTTCCGTCTTGTATCCCGGATATTTCACATTACGGACATTGAAAAATACATATTGCCCGTTGGCAAACTCGGCAAGGGCAAACATGGTATTGGGCGTTTCGCCCTGATCCTCCCATACAAATCTTCCGCCAATCGCCATCACCCGAACAGGATGCGTATTTTCAACTTCCGCATCAAGGCCCCAGTAGGCAACATCCAGCTGATGCGTACCCTGGTTATTTAATTCGCCATTGCCCACCTTCCAGTTCCAATGCCAGTTGTAATGCACCAAATTCTTGTTGTAGCTATTGATAACTGCAGGTCCTTTCCAGATATTCCAGTCCAGGTTCGCCGGAGGATTTGAATCAGTCTCAAAACCAATGCCTTCACGAGGTTTGCAGGCAAGACCATGTGAAACCAACATTTTTCCATATTTGCCAGACCGGATATCGGATACCTGTCGGGCCCATCCGGCCTCACTGCGTCGCTGCGTACCATGCTGGACAACGATTCCGTACTTTTCAGCAGCTGCCAGTGCAATTCGTCCTTCGTGGATGTCGTGGCTTGCAGGTTTCTCCACATAACAATGCTTTTTTGACTGGGCAGCCCAAATCACCATTTGAGAGTGCCAGCTATTTGGCGTTGCCACACTTATCGCATCAATATCCTTGTCTTCAAGTACGCGGCGAACATCCGCAACTCCTTTTACCCCTGCGTTCAGGCCTCCTTTCCCGCGCAACTCATTCACCCGACCTTCCAGTACCTTGCTGTCGGGATCGACGAGATAGGCTATCTCCAGATTCGCTTGTCCGCCAAAACCTTCAATATGACTTTTCCCGCGTCCATTCACCCCGCAAACTGCCATTCGGAAGCGGTCGTTGGCACCAAGGATTGAAGCATAGGATTTGGCGCTAAATCCCATACCTCCAATGGTTAAACCTGCTGTACCTAAAATACTTTTTTTGAGAAAATCTCTTCTTTGTGTCATGCGATTGAGCTATTAGTATGGTTAATGAATTTAAAAACCTGTTTCAGCATTCAATTTAGTTCAGTTTGATGCCTAAAGTAGTTAAAAATGAGGATAAAAACCAATAGGTCCTATTTGTTATTCAAATGGTACACAAGAATTGAGGTTTGGGAAAGGAATTTGTCGTCCGTAAAAGTGGGAATGATGTAACAGATTCTCAAAATTGTGTAGGATTCTCTTGTTGAAAACTCCTGACCTTTGGACAAAGATGAATCTGATCACAAGATAAAATGCATGTATCTTTTCAAAAGCTGTTTTACGCCATAGCTACCATATTTTTGCTCTTTGCCATCCTGGTTTTTGCGAAACCAATCCTCATCCCATTGAGCATTGCCCTGCTTATTTCATTCATACTGCTTCCATTGGCAAAAATGCTGGAGAAATGGAAAATTGGCAAAGCGCTTGCTGCTTTTCTCTCCATTTTCGCCATGATTTTAATTATTGGAGGTGTTACTTACTTTTTTTCAACTCAAATTATTAATGTAGCGCAAGAATTTACTGATTTTCAGGATAAAATTATTCTGGCTTTTGCCAATGTTACACTATTTATCAATGAACACGTAAGTTTCATGCAAAACCTGGAAAAGGATGAACTTTTTAACCGCATGAAAGTTTGGCTTACTGATTCAACAGGTTCTTTGGTTGGTAAAACAGTGAGTAATACAGCAACATTTTTGGCCGGACTGCTGGCAACCATTGTATTTACTTTTCTATTCCTCCTGTACAGAGATGGATTGACCAAGGCATTTTTGGCTTTTTCGCCCGAGAACAAACGCGAAAGGGTATTTGAAATGTTTAAATCGGTTCAACAAGTTGGACAAAAATACCTGTTTGGCATGGTAATTCTCACGGTCATCATCGGATTGGCCAACAGCCTTGGGTTGATGATGATTGGCATCGACAATCCTTTCCTTTTCGGATTTTTAGGTGCTACGCTCGCTATCATACCATACATTGGTACTACGATGGGAGCTGTCATTCCGCTGATTTATGCCTTTGTTTCCTATGATTCTATTTGGATGGCAGTAGCAATTGCCATTTTATTTTGGATTGTTCAATTGGTTTCCGATAATTTTCTAACTCCCCGTATTGTTGGGGGTGGTTTAAAAATCAATGCCTTAACGGCTATCCTGAGTTTGTTTGTGGGCGCTGCTGTGTGGGGATTGGCCGGTATGATAATGTTTTTGCCCTTTGCCGCCATGTTAAAAGTTGTTTGCCAGGAGTTTGACGAGCTCAAACCAATTGCCCTAATCATTGGCGAGCAGAATAAAAAAGTGGGTGATGGCAGTAAATTATTTTTTGTCAGATGGTGGGAAAAAATAAATGCCAGGTTTTCGGGATAAAGACGATGGCAATTTTAGAACATGCTTTTTTATCCTGGTTCCTGTATGCATTAAATAGTCAGAGATTTCAGCCTTAATTTACAACTCAGAAAATGTGGTTTTCCAAATCGATAGAAGAAGTTCTTAAAGAAATTAATGTCGATGCTTCGTTGGGGCTTTCTGAAGAAGAGGCAAAAGTCAGGCTTGAAAAATATGGGGCAAATCAATTGCTTTCGAAGAAGAAAAAGAACATTTTCCAATTGTTTTTTGCCCAGCTGCAGGAATGGCTTATTTACATTCTACTTGCAGCTGTAGTGGTAACCCTGGTGATGGGCGAATACATCGATGCCACCATTATCATCCTTGTCATCATTACCAATGCTGTACTGGGTGTACTCCAGGAAGTGAAAGCCGGAAAGGCCATTGAGGCGCTTCAAAAAATTTCGTTTCCCAAAGCGCTTGTCCGCCGAAATGGAGAGGTGAAGGAGATCAATTCACACAAGGTTGTTCCCGGCGATATCCTGATTCTTGACGCCGGACGATTCATCTCTGCAGATATTCGCTTAATTGAGTCTGCAGATCTTGAGATAGAAGAATCGGCGCTCACCGGCGAGTCTGTTCCTTCCGATAAAGATGCATCACAGGTTTACAGCGATCTGAGAACTCCTTTGGGCGACCGCATGAATATAGCGTTTAGGTCGACCCATGTGACCCGGGGAAGAGGAGTTGGTGTTGCCGTTGAAACCGGTATGCAAACTGAAGTTGGTAAAATTGCCAACCTCATCAATACCGAAATAAAGGAGAAAACCCCGCTGGAAATCAGGTTGGATAAATTGGGGAAAACGATTGGAATGATTGCCATCGGAATCTGTATCATCATTTTTGTCCTAGCATTAATTCAGGGCCGCAACTTGGCCGAAATGTTTATTCTGTCGGTTTCGCTGGCAGTAGCCGCCATTCCGGAAGGTCTGGCAGCCATTGTCGCAGTGGTACTTTCCATTGGCGTAACCGGCATGTCGAAGAAAAAGGCAGTTATAAAAAAATTACCTGCCGTGGAAACACTTGGCTCGGTAAATATCATCTGTTCCGATAAAACAGGCACACTTACCCAAAACAAAATGACCGTAAAGAGCTATTTCAACCTGGAGGGTGAAATAGCTGTCGAACGCAATTCAAAGAACAGTGCAACCGAAGATGCAAAATTGCTTGCCAAAGCCATGGTACTTTGCTCAGATGCAACTTACAAAAACGGCCACGGAACGGGCGATCCGACCGAAATTGCACTGCTGCTACTGGGAGATGATTTGGGAATTGACAGAAAAAAAATAGTTGCTCAAGCACTTCGCGTCAGCGAGTTTCCCTTCGATTCCGTCCGAAAATTAATGTCAACGCTCAACGAAGAAAACGAAAAATATACAGTTTATACCAAAGGGGCAATTGGGAATCTTATCGACATTTCAACACAGGTTTTAGAAAATGGAAAAGTAATTCCGATTACCGGAGAGCACAAGAAAAGGTTCCTTGCTGCAGCGGAAAAAATGTCGGACAAAGCGCTCCGAACGCTTGGCGTGGCTTATAAACCTGTCAGTTCCATTGTTAAAGGCACTGAAATGGAGAAAGAGCTGATTTTAGCCGGGATTGTCGGAATGATTGACCCTCCCCGACCCGAAGTGAAAGAATCCATTCAGACAGCAAGAGTTGCCGGTATTACGACCATCATGATTACCGGCGACCATAAAAATACCGCATTTGCCATTGCCCGGGAACTGGGAATAACTGACTCCATTGATCAGGCCATTACTGGGGTGGAAATGGATCTCTTCTCGGAGAAGGAACTCGCCGAAAGGATTGAGGGGTATCTCGTATTTGCGCGTGTTTCACCTGAGCACAAAGTAAATATAGTGCATGCGCTGAAGTCGCAAGGTAACATTGTTTCCATGACCGGTGACGGGGTAAACGATGCTCCCTCGCTCAATGCTGCCGATATTGGCGTGGCGATGGGGATAACCGGTACCGATGTGGCCAAGGCGGCCGCTGATATGG
Source organism: Tangfeifania diversioriginum (assembly GCA_945873105.1). GTDB lineage: Bacteria > Bacteroidota > Bacteroidia > Bacteroidales > Prolixibacteraceae > CAINVV01. The sequence goes on along the minus strand of CAMCBW010000013.1, from coordinate 71,770 downwards.
TGCTGATGGACGACAATTTCTCAACCATTGTTTCCGCCATCGAGCAGGGCCGGAATATCTACAGCAACATCAAAAAGGCGGTCATCTTTCTGATTACCTGTAATCTGGGCGAAGTAATTGCCATGTTTATAACTCTTTTAATAGGTTGGCAAGCACCGTTAATCGCTACCCAATTGCTGTGGATCAACCTTATCACCGATTCTTTTCCCGCCATTGCATTGGGCATGGATCCCGGAAATCCGGATGTGATGAAAGAAAAACCGCGGGATGCCAAAGAGAGTTTCTTTGCTGGTGGCGCAGGAATTCACCTGATTCTTGGCGGTCTTTTAATCGGTGCTTTGACAATTCTGGCATTCTGGGTTGGCTATTATGAACATGGTTATAGTCCGTTTGACATGGCCGCTCCGGAAAATACGGTGGAATATGCCCGGACGATGGCTTTTATGGTGCTGGTGATGTGCCAGTTGTTTTTCTCGCTGGCTGTCAGAAATAGTTCAAAATCGATTTTCCAGGTAGGTATTTTCTCCAACAAATACCTGGTGGGGGCCATTGTACTGGGTGTCCTGCTCCAATTAATCGTCATCGGTATTCCGGTAATGCAAAGGGCATTTCATCTGCAAATGCTTGATTTGAAAGGTTGGATTATTGCTATCTCCCTGGGTTTGGTTCCGCTGTTGGTGAACGAGATGGTCAAAATATTTATTCGGGCTAGGATAAAACGTGCAGATGTGACGAAGAAATAGCTTCACCGGATTACCCGGGAATTTCAACTTCTTTGAATCCAACCTCTTGTTGCAAAATTTTCGATACATTTGGAAAGGATCAGACGGCATGAATATTCCAATTTTAAATTGTATTATGAAACGAACAATCTTACTTTTCATTCTGACGCTTATTTTAGCAGGTTGGGGGTATAGTCAAAATGCTTCTGCGCTTAAGAGTGGGGATAAACCGAAGGGAAAACTGAACGCTTTCGATTTCACCTTCACCCAAAAATCGGTCGATTCTGCCAAAGACACCACCTCGTGTGACTATCATATTTCAGGGAATATTGAAGTTTCAGGTTCAAATAAAGTTGTAAGTATTTCACAGGATTCTGTTACGAAAGATATCAACGTGAAATTATTGAAAAAGGGGCCGTACAAATTTACTTTCAACGGCTCATTCTCCAATTATGTAAATCCCAGTTATGGGAAAACGTTTAATTCAGGCGGGGGCTATTCCTTTCAGTGGAAATTTTTAGGTCTGAAGGAGTTGAAATGTTACGATGCCCATTATTCGGGTTCTGTTCCAGTAGATCCAACGGGGATGGTTAGTGTAAATATGGAAGATGGGAATGATATCATTTTCTATGTTTATGGTGTTATCGCATATTACGAGCAATGGTGGCTCCACGGCAATATTAATGCAACTCAGTCGGGAGAAAGAACCGGAAATACGCCCAAGTTCTATATCAAAATTAATTACAATTAAGTCTGAAAAGGGCTGGGATTTTGGGGATAATTGAAGTCTTGTGCAAAAGAGAGATCCGATTTGAAGTTCATTTTACTGTCTCCTCCAGAGTTCAGGTACTCCCTTGCAGTCTCTTGCGGTTACTTAGCGGGACTGCAGATATACTTGGAGCTACTGCGGATGCACCTAGCGGTACTGAGTGTATATTATAAGCTACTGCAGATGAACTTAGCTGTACTGCGAATATGCTTGGAGCTACTGCAGAAGCATTTAACGGTATTAGAGATATGCTATAAGCTACTGTGGATGGACCTAGCGGTACTACGGATAAACTTGGAGCTACTGCAAATGTAATTGACAGTACTGCTGATATACTTGAAGCTACTGTGGATTGACTTAACGATTGTACGGATGTACTTTACCCTACTGCGAATGTAGGTAGTATTCATTAAACTGTACTTAACGGTAGTATCGACTGTGCTCTTTCGCAAAAATCTTCTTGGAAGGTTCAACATTAATGCCTATTTTCATCCATTGAAAGAGTCGTGAGAATGGCACAATTCTTCCGAAAATGGATGTTCCCATTTCCTAGGATCGACACACGACGATGGCAAAAAACAGACTAAAACCCCAAATACCACCTCCATGGAATCGAACAGGCGCAATTTTCTGAAACACACCTTTGCCTCTGCCACTGGCTTGGCCGCCGCGGCGATGCTGCCCGACCAACTATTCGGACAAGGGCTATCCCACACCAACCGGCCGGAAGAGATCATCCTGCCTCGGGAGCCACGCCTGGCCCCCAAAGAGAAGATCCGCTTCTCGGTCATCGGGCTCAACCATGGCCATATCTATGGGATGGTCAACTCGCTGGTTGAAGGGGGTGGAGAGTTGGTGGCGGTCTATTCCAGGGAGCCGGAACTGCTGCCGGATTTTACCAAACGCTATCCCAAGGTCAAAATTGCAAAGAGCGAGGAGGAGATAATTGAAGACACTTCCATCCAACTGGTGGCCAGTGCCTCCATCCCGGTCGAGCGGGCACCGCTGGGGATTCGCGTCATGCAGTCGGGCAAGGATTACATGACCGACAAACCCGGCATCCTGACACCCAGTCAGCTCAAGGCGGTGAAGCGTGTTCAGCAAGAGACGAAACGGATCTACTCCATCCTCTACAGTGAACGGCTGAGCAATCCTGCCGCGGTGAAGGCGGGGGAGCTCATCCAGGCAGGGGCCATCGGGAAGGTGATTCAGACCATCGGCATGGGGCCTCACCGGATGAACCCCAAATCGCGCCCCGACTGGTTTTTCGACCCGGAGAAGGCCGGTGGCATCCTGTGTGACATCGGATCGCACCAATGCGACCAGTTCCTCTTTTACACCAACTCCAAAGAGGCGGAGGTCAGCAGTTCGCAGGTGGGAAACTTCAATCTTCCCAACTATCCCAACTATTGTGATTTTGGCGATATGAATGTACGAAGCTCCCATGCTACCGGCTACATTCGCATCGACTGGTTTACACCGGATGGACTGGGCACCTGGGGGGATGGCCGGACCTTTATCCTGGGTACCGAAGGGTACATCGAGATGCGGAAATACATCGACATTGCCGGACGGAAGGGGGGCAACCACCTCTTTCTGGTCAACCACAAGGAGACAAAATATTACGACTGTTCGCAGGTCTACATGCCCTACGGCGAACAGCTGGTGAGCGATGTGGTCAACCGCACGGAGACAGCCATGACCCAGGACCACTGTTTCCTGGCTACGGAGCTGGCCATCAGGGCCCAAAAAATGGCCTACCGGTTAAAAGGGTAATTGGTTAAGAAGAATTTTTACACAGAGGATTTCTGACTCCACAATAAAATTAAGAATAGCTTTGAAATTGGCGCTTGCCGGATAGCTAATTGAGAAAAGAAGAGGGGCACGGAGAGAAAATCGCTTGCGATTTTCCAACTCTGTGTACTTATGGGATTTCTCTTTTGGAATTGCCCAAAAGCAGAAATTGTCATTAACCTATTATTTTCCATTAATAGTCATTTATACTCTGCGTTATAAATTTATGCAGTCACATAGATTACTGGTATCTGGATCACCAGAAAAATTTGACACCTTTGCTTAACGGTCGCGCCTGGCCATTTTCAACCAGTCGTTGATGCCCAGCCGGATTTTTTTGGCGACATCCTTTTGGAAGCGGGGATCGTTGATGCGTTTTTCGTCTGCTTCGTTGCTGAGAAAGGCGACCTCCACCAGGCAGTTGGGATATTCGGTCGGGCCATTCAGCGAAAAGTTGAAGCTGCCGATGTTCCCAAAGTCATTCAAACCAAGATCGAGCATCCGCTCCTGGATGGCTACCGAGAGGGGTTTGAACCCCAGGTAGCGGTAATAGGTGCTGGCCCCTTTGGCATTCAGGTTGGAGGAGGCGTTGTGGTGGATACTGATCAGCAGGTCAGGATTGGCCTCCCGCAACAGCAAGGTGCGTTCCAGCATGCTCAAATCAATATCTTCTGTCCTGGTCAGAAAGACCTCGGCTCCTTTTCTTCTGAACTCTTTTTCCAGATATTTGGCAATTTCGAGGTTCCGTGTTTTCTCTTCAATTCCGGATTTGATGCCCCTGGCCCCGGTATTGGAGCCGCCGTGTCCGGCATCGATGGCAATCTTCAGGCGACTGAGGTAGAGTTTTTCTGGCGGACGATTGATCCTGACCACCAAGGTGTTGTTTTTGTAGTAGATCGAATAGCCCCAGTTTTGCCGGTGCTTCAATTGAATGGTGACGCGGAAGAGATGGTCCTCGAGCTGCTCGTGGTACACATTGGTCACCTCCCTGGCCGACTTCAGCTGGGTGATCCAGTTGCTGTTTCCCGTGGCGCCATAGATGTCTACTACAATGCGGGAAGGATCGATCATCTGTATGCTCTGGTAAGGAAGCCGCTCCTCCAGTCCGATGGTGACGTAGTCCTTTTTTTCGTCTCCGTAGACTCCCCAGGAGGAGGTGAGGGAATAGGCTTTTTTTGTAAGATCTGCGCGAAGCTTCACGTTCTCTTTGGGTATGAAGGCATGGTGGTTCCGGTTCAGCCGGACGATGTAATCTTCCTGCAGGCTATCTGCCACCTGCAGCACGATGGCGGTATCCAGGTAAGTTTTTTTTGCTCCGCCCAATCGGTCGATCCCCGGACCATATTTCAGGTAGGGCAGGGGGCCTTGTGTTACACCGGTCAAAATCCGTTCCTTCGGTGAGGGGATGGAGTCGTTTTGGGCCAGGGAGGTGGTGAGGGAGAAAACTCCCAAAATAATTGGTGCTAACTGCATTGGAAGTATTTATATTCTATTTATGTCACTATCTGAATTTACTTTTTTTATCCTGGTAGGACAAGGTCATTAAGTTATAAGATTTCTTTGTGACTCCTTGGTGACTTGGTGTCTTGGTGGCAGGAAAACGAGGACACAAAGACGCGAAGAACGCAAAGTAGGATTTATTTCAACTGTTTGAGGATCTCTTCGATGGCGCGGTCCAGCTGGGGATCGCGGTGGTTGATTTTGTCTTCAAAGCTGTTGAGGAGCAGGATGTCGGGCTTCACGCCGGTGGTCTCCAGGTCGTTACCATCCAGGGTGTAACATCCCCAGGCCGGCATGCGGATGAAGGAGCCATCCACCAAACCGATGCCACTGGTAAAGATGATCCAGCGGTAGGTCTCGTTCCCAATGACTTTCCCCAGTTTCAGTGCCTTAAAACCCTGGGCAGTCATTTCTGCGTCACTCAGGGATTGTTCGTTGATCAGCAGTACGATGGGTTTGTTGGCCGGGGCGAAATTGGGCTGCGGACTCAGTGCGCCCTCCCTGAACTTCCAATTCAAGTAGTGCTTTTGGGAGAGGAAGTTCAGGACATCGTTGTGCACATTTCCACCTGTGTTGTAACGTAAATCAAAGATCAGCGCCTCCTTGTGGTTGAGCTCGCCGGTCATGTCGATGATGAACTTCTCCAGCTCTCCCTGTCCCATGTTTTTCATGTAACCATAGGCAATCCGGCCCTTGCTCTTTTCATCTACGCGTTGCTGGTTTTTGTCGATCCAATCATCGTAAAGATTGTTCCCCAGACCGGCTTGCGGATGAATTTTTGTGGTCACCATCTTGCCATCCCTGTTCAGGGTTAGATTCAGCTCCTTGTCGATAGAGGGCCGGGTGAAGTAAAAGTTTCGGTCTTTGGAACCATCCACCCACTGGTTGTTCACCTTTACCAACAGGTCGCCAGGATGAATGTCCACCGATTTTTTGTCGGCAGCACTCCGTTTGAGCAGGCTCTTTACCTTCAGGGGTTCCTCGTTTTCAAAGAGGATACCGGTCTCCATGGTCACATTCGTCAGGGCAATGTTTTCGTCGTCGCCACTGGTGCTAAATCCCTGGTGGGAAGAGTTTAGTTCCCCCAGCATGTCGTTCAACAATATGCGGAAATCGGCCCTGTTGTTGGCACGGGGAACATACTGCTGGTAGTGAAGTTTGATTTTGTCCCAATCGGTACCATGGAATTTTTCATCGTAGAAATTCTCATTCATCTGGGACCATGCCTCCTTGAACATCTGGGCAAACTCTTCGGACAGATTTCTCCGGAAGGTCAAACTGGTAGCAATGGCATCCACCTTGTTCCCTTCCATGTTCAATTTGTAAACTGCACCGCCAAAAAGTACATACATCTTTTCGCCAACTTCAACAATTCCAAAGCCGAAGGATCCCTCCGTACCGGCAATCTTCTCGGTTTTATTCTGCTCGAAAGGTTCGATGACTGTTTTCCACAAGGCGGATTTGCCCTCGGCATGGTCGCTTCGGTAGAGTACGGTGGTTTTTTCTCCCTTCTGGGCCACGTACATCAAGGCCTGTGTCCCAAAGCCGGGACTCACCTGCTCCAGCCTTTCCAGGAGGAGGTCCAGATCTATGTGGATTGTTTTGGGTGGTTCAGTGGCTCCCTTCCTGGTCGTATCTTTGGGGGTTGCCTCCTTTTTGGCGCTTTCCTTTTTATCCGGCTCCTTTTTTACTGTATCCTTCTTCTCTTCCTTGAAAAGCTCATCGAATTTGTCCATCCGGAAGGGCTCATCGATTTTTTCGAGGGGAAGCCTGTAGACTTTGGCATTGGGCATCCCGCTAGGGTAGGATGGTTTCAGCCGTTGGGAGGTAAAATAGAGGTATTTCCCATCGGGCGACCACAGTGGATCTGATTCGGTGACATCGGTGTTGGTAAGGTTGATGGTGGTGTTTTCCTTGAAATTGTATACATAAATGTCCTCTTCGAAATTCCGCTTACCGGTAAAGAGCAGGTATTGGTCGTTGGGCGAAAAGGCAGGTGTACTGTTTTGAAAACCCCACAACTCCTTCTTTGCAATGGTTTTGGATTCCAGTGTTTTGGTATCCAAAATTCTCACCTCTTCCCTGCCGCAAAGGTAGGCCGCCTTGGTTTTGGCCTTGTTCAAAACAATTTCCCTGCAATTTTTCTCCTCTTTGGTAAGCTGCTTTGCCCCACTTTTGCCGTCTGCAGCGATGGTGAACAAGTTGCTGTATCCATTGGAGGTCTGGCTGTAGAGCAGTGTCTTGTTGTCCGATAGCCATTTTACTTCCACTACCCGCTCTTTGCAGGATTCATTGATATTCCGGATGAATTTTCCCTCCACATCACTGACAAAGAGGGCACCCCTGCTGACGAAACTCATTTTTTTGCCATCGGGGGAGATGTCGAAGGCCGAGATCTTTCCTTTTGCATCAAAATCCTTGTCCTTTGTCAGGGTGTTGTTTCTAAAAATGTCAATTTTTATCTTCTCACTCTTTTTGGTTTTGACATCGTAAAGCCAAAGTTGATAATCCTTTTCAAAGACGACTTTACCGCCCTGGGCATTCACAGATGGCGCTTTTATGGAGGTAGGAAATTCTGTCAGTGCCGTTTTCTTCCCATTCACAAAACTGTAAAGATTGTACTCCTGGTTGCCTTCATCGGAGATGAAGTAGGTGTTCCCGTTTTTATCGATGGTCGCGCCAAAGTCTTTTCCCTCCCAGGTGGTGTATTTGGTGTACTTTCTGGTGGCGGGGTGGTAGGATTGAATGTCTGGATTGTAGGCTCCCTTGTACCTTTTGCGTTGGACCTGGTTGCTGCTCTCCCAGGTATCGTTGAAGAAGATCTCGCCGGTAAGGGGATGCTCCACCAGGTTGTGGTCGTTTTGAAAGAAGTGGTCCCCAAAGACCCGGGTGGGGGTACCCCCGTCGATGCTAACCCTGAATCCTGAAACCTGACCGAATCTGTTGCTTGAAAAGTAGATCGACCTGCTGTCCCAGCTCCAGCTGTTGACATCATCGGAGGCGCTGTGGAAGGTCAGTTGTTTTATCTCGCCACCTTCGAGGGGCATGAGGTAGAGATCACTGTTGTTGTATTGCCTTCCTGTAAAGGCGATCCATTTGCCATCCGGCGATACTTTTGCTCCTGTCTCATAGCCTTGCATGGCGGTTAATCTTGTCGCGGTGCCCTCTTTCAACGGTGCTTTCCATAGATCTCCTTCAAAGCTGAAGAGCAGGGTTTGACCGTCCGGGGTGAGCGAAGGGTTGGAGAGGAAATAGGGTTCTGAATTTTGGGCACCTGCTATTTTGAACATCAATAGGAGCGCCAGGGCAATCAGTATTCGCATGGTGTTGAGTTTTTATTGGACGGAAAAAGAAATTATATAACTGGAAATCTGTGTGATACCTTGTATAGACTACATTAATATTGAGGGTTGTTTTCTAAATGCCAATTTATTGAAATTAAGTTAGAAGCTGTTTAAACTTTGAAAATCAATATACCGGAGGTATAATATGTGGGTAGAAAGCATTTGATTGAAAGTCCATTTCGTCCCGTACGGGACGAGATAAACACAATTCATCTATATTCTACCCACATAAAATCCCTAACGGGATTATAAAATTAGATTTAATCAGCATTTCAGAAGCTATATTGTATTCCCAAAAAGAAATTCCTGGGCGAACCAGGATAATAATAGCGCGGTTCGCTGCCACCAAAGCCTTTGGCATTGACCATCAGCATGGAGGCATAATGGGTGTCTGTCAGGTTGTTGATGCCTGCAAAGGCCTTCAGTGCAGTGGTGGTACTTTTGAGGATTTCCGCCGATAGCCTGAGGTTTGCCAGCAGGTAGCCTTCGTATTTTTCGGCATTCAGGTCATCCAGGTACTGTTCCCCGGCAAGGTAGAGCTGGGTTGTAACTTCGATACGCTCCATTGGATTCCAGACAAATTGGTGCTGTATCGTTTGGTTCGGTATCCCCGGAAGGTTCTTGCCATCGAAGTTGTTTCCATCGTCTGTAAACTCGATGAACTTGTTGACGGACAGGGAATAGCTCAGCATTGAACCAAGTTTGCCCGGGAAGTGGCTGAAGTGGAAGAAGCTGTTCCGGAAGGACAGTTCAAATCCCTGGTGCCTTGTCTTGCCTGCATTGATGCCGGTGAAAATATCCTCCGACACCCTTTTGGTAACCAGTAAATTGTTCAGTTCAATCCAGTAGAGGGTTCCATCAAGCCAGGCTGTTTGGTGGAAAAGGTTCAGCCGGATGCCTGTTTCGTATTGCATTCCCTGCTCCGGTTTCAGGTTGGGATTGACATCGCCGCCGGGCAACAGTGTCTCCTCAGGGGAGGGAAGGGAGTAGCCGTGTCCGGCAGAGCCATAAAGCGCTACTTCCGCATTGATGGCATAGTTGATCCCAATCCGGGGAGAGAAGATGAGCGGGAATTTGCGTTGGCCGGATTGATCCCCGTTGGCGGCGAAGTGATCGGTGAGCCGGTAGCTGGTCTGCCCGACTGCCGATGCGAGGGTGAGGTTGAGTTTCCCATTGGGCCGGAAGTAGACCATGCCGTAAAGGTTGAAATGATTCCGTCGTTCACTGTTCTTGTTCAGGAGTTGCTCCTCCTTGTCCAGTCGCCAATCGTAGCGATCCGCCACAAATTCACCGCCTGCAATCCATTCCGTTTTTGCAGTGCGGTAACTCAATTTGTTCCGGAAGCCATATCCCAGGGAGTTGTCGTCAAGGTTGTTGAAGGGGCGTCGTTCGTAGCTGTCGTTGCCAATGCCAAAAACGGTAAAGAGGTTGTCGAGCCGGGTATTGATTTTGGTGGCTACCGTGATGCCTGCCCGGATCTTCTCCGACTCCTTGTATCCCTTTACCGCTTTCCAGGTGGGAGCCGCAGCTTCGGGCCTCTCCTCAAACAGGGTCTTCCCCAAAGAGCTGGGAATGCCTGCATTCAGGCTGGTCAGCAGGATCAATGCATCAACTGTCCAGCCTTTCCGCTTCCACTGTGCAGTAGACATTACGGCGGTTCTTTGGTAGGATCCATTCTCCCTGAATCCATCCGATTGAAGGTGGCTCACACTTCCCCAGGCACTCAAAGTTTCCCCTTGTGTTGAGGCTGAAAGATGGGCCTGCAATGTATTCCAGGAGCCATATTGTGCGTTTGCCTTCAGCTTGTATTGGTTGTAATCCGGGGTATAGAGGTTGAGGCTGCCCCCCAGTCCGGGACCGAAGAGGGCAGCTGCCGGACCCTTCACCACCTCGATGCGTTGCAGGCTGTGAAGGTCGATCTCTTCTGGGGTAGATACCCCATCGGAGCCGGTCAATGGGATCTCATTCAGGTAGGACTTGATCCGGTTGGTGTTGTATGGGGTTCGGCTGCCCATGCCCCGGATGACAATCCTGCTGGTGGCATAGTTCCCGGCTTGCATGGCGACTCCCGGCAGGGCGTTGATCGTGGTGGCGAGATTGGTGGCATCCCCGATGGTAGTGCCTTTTCCGGTCACGACAGAGATACTCCCGGGTACATTCCGCAGGGGGGTACTGATTTTGATCGCTTCCACCGCAATTTCCCCCAGCACAATGGTGGTATCTGACCTTCCCGGCAGGGGATTTGCGTTTTCCTGTCCCGAAAGATTTGCCTGTAAAACCAGGAGTGAAAGCGCGATGAAAAGCGCCCTGATTGAGACACTTTTTGTGACCATCTGAAACCCCCAACAGTGGTTCATTTTGAGATTGTGTCGAATGAGTGAGTCATGTAACTATGCTGTATATCTTATTGATTAGTGAAATTTATAACACAGAGTATAAATGTCTTTTTTTCGAAACATTGAGGCATTTAAATATTTCCGCTATTATAATTCTTTGGCAGAAAACACCGGAGTTCACAGAGGTGGAAAATCGCAAGCGATTTCCGTTCTACAGAAGTATCGGGACAAGTTATGTAAGAATTTAGAACAGCTTCTTGCTTAGTCGATTGGAATCAGCTTCACAATTTTACCCGGGTTCTCGACGGCGACATAGAGGTATCCTTCCGGACTAACCACCACATTGCGTACCCGGCCGATGCCCTCCAGCAGTTTCTCGCGGTGCTGAACTGAATGGCCGTTGATGACCAATCTTTCGAGGTATTGGAAGCGCAGGGATCCCACGAAGAGGTTGTTGCGCCACTTCTTGTATTTGTCGCCGGGGAGGAAGGTCATGCCGCAAGGGGCGATGGAGGGAAGCCAGTAGGATACCGGTTGTTCCATCCCCTCTTTCTCGGTCAGTTCGGTGAGAATGGTGCCATCGTAGTTGATGCCGTAACAGATGACCGGCCAGCCATAGTTAAGGCCCGGTTGCACCTGGTTCAGTTCATCACCGCCGCGGGGACCGTGTTCGGTCACCCAGAGTTCGCCGGTTACGGGATGGATGCAGGTTCCCTGCGGATTCCTGTGGCCGTAGCTGTAGATGGAGGCAATGGCTCCCTGTTTGCCGGCAAATGGGTTGTCGGTGGGTATTGAACCATCATCGTTGATCCGGTGGATCTTGCCGTTGGTATTGTCGAGTTTTTGCGGGAAATCGAAATGTTGTCCGCGGTCGCCGATGCCGAAGTAGAGATGGCCCTGCCGGTCGAAGGCCAGTTTACTGCCAAAGTGGTGCGACTTGTCGGTTTCAGGGGTTCCCTTGAAGATCACCTGTTGGTCGACCAGTTTGTTGCCCTGAAGTTTGGCGCGAAGGATGGCCGTATTGGCGATGACTTTTGTGCTTTGAGCATTGGGGGAGGAGAAGGAGATATAGATCCAGCCATTCTTCCCGTAGTCGGGATGGAGGCAAATGTCCATCAATCCGCCCTGTCCCTTGGCAACTAGCTTGGGCAAACCCTCAATTGGAGCAGACAATTTCCCCTTGGAGAAACGGTACAGGGAGCCCGACCGTTCGGTGATCAGGAGATCCCCGTTGGGAAGGAAGGCCAGTCCCCACGGAACGTTTAAGCCGGTAACGACTGTATCGACGACAAATTTTTGGGATTCAGACTCCACGATTTCACCTGATTTGGTGGCAGCTTTCAAGCTGGTCCGATCGGCTGGAATTCCTTTCTTGACGTAGGCTGCCAGTGCCTCGATCTCTTCGCTGGTAAAAGTTTTTTGAAAGGAGGGCATTCCCATATCGGCAATTCCATTCTTGATGGAGTTCACTGCCGAGCCGGTTCCCTTTTCGTCCATCCAGGATTTTGCGGCAAATTTTTCAAGCTTTTCGCCATGGCAGCCGGCGCAATATTTCTGGTAATTGGCGGCTGCTGTTGATGGTTCAGGAGCTACATGCGATTCCGGGCTGGCCTCTTTTGGTGCAAAGCCAAAGAGAAATACGATGGCAAGCACGACAAGTATCGCTGATAGGTATGTTTTCCAGTTCATTTTAATGAGTTTTGTGAGAACATATGTTTCAACGAAAAGCAGGTTTAAATGTTCCGTATTGGAGTCATGCTATTGTTCGTTTTGCACTAAAGGTTTCTCCGTCTCCGTGATGGTGTTCCCTTCCATGGTGTTGTTGTAGGGGGCTACATCCTGCATGGTGCGTGAAGGGTACCTGTTGGTGTCGAATTTTCCGGTCCAGTCGGCGTTTTTGCTGTCGCCAATAAGAATGCCAGTTGTGCATTTGTTGATGAAGTTGTTTTTGATCGTGATGTCGCCGGCAGCCACATAAAAACCAATTTCGGATTTTCCTTTGGACATTCCATACATCAATCTGATAGCCGTTGGTAGTCCGATCAGCGTATTGTTGGTAACGGTATGGCCGGAGCCATTGATCCGGATACCACCGGAACCACCCTTGACGGTGTTGCTATCGACCAGACAATCATGACCGCCCCGCATGACCAGCTCACCACGGCAATCTTCGAAATAGTTGTGGAGGTATTTGTTGGAAGAACTCTTGTTGCTGATCACTTCCGCCTCGCCGTTGCAGTGGATAAACCGGTTGTCTCGAACGATGGTATGTGAACTTTGTGTTCCGAGCATTATCGGATCCTGTCCAACCTGGACGCACTCACCGCCATTGGTGCCTTTCCAGGATACCTTGGGCTTGTCGTTGAAAAGGTTGTGGTCGATGGTTGTGTTGAGCGGAACTGTCTCTTTGGTGATCTTCACCTGTAGTTCCTGGTTATCAATGTTGCCGGTGAATGTGCAATGATCCACCCTGTTGTATTCCCCCTTTCCGGAGATAACAACCAATGGCATATACTGCACTTTTACGGCATTGTTGGTAAAGGTGCAATCAGTTATCCGGCTGTGGAGGCTCTCCTTAAGCTCTATCAAAACCCCGCTCTTGCCCGCCGCTTTGGAGACAATGCATCCCGAAAAGTGGAGCCCCGAAATTTCAGTATAACTTCCTGTCAACAGAAAAACCGGTTTGGTTACATCTCCAGTAAAGACGACCTTCCCGGTTGTTTCTGCCCGTATAATTACCGGATGGTCGGTGGTCCCCTGGATTTCGGCAGTAATTGCCCAGCCAATGTAGCTGCCGTTGGCAATGATGATTTGGTCCCCTGTTCTTGCCTTTGCTGCGGCATTCTGAAACGCTTCCGGGGTCGATACCTTGTAAGATTTACCAATCGAAACATTGGACAAACAGATCAGGCAAATAAGCAGCAAGTAAAAATTCTTCATTATTTGATCAATGATTTTGAGTTGTATGTAATCGTAAATTTTCAACAATACCCAATCCTGTAAATCCTTTAATCCTTTAATCCTGATTCAGAAATTTTTCTTCATGCGAACTGGTCCAGCAGTTCAATTCTTTTCTGGATGGGCGGATGGGTGGCAAAGAGGTTGCCAAGGGAGAATTTTTTCTCCTCCGGTTGCGGGTTTTCGATGAATAACTGGGCAACATCGCGGTTTTCGACCGCTTCGATGAGCGGATCCCGGCTTATTTTCCGCAGGGCGTTGGCCAGGGCGTAGGGTTTCCTGGTCATTTCGGCGGCTCCGGCATCGGCCATGTATTCCCGTGACCGGGAGATCCCGAAGCGGAGCAAGAGTGCGATCAGGTAGCAAATGGCGGATATGACGATGGCCACCAGAATGGCTGCCCCTGTATCCTTTTTCCCTCTAGACATGGCACCGAATCTCAGGCTTCTCAAGGATGCTTCGGCGATAAAGGCAAAGATGCCGACGAAGATGATCGAGACGACCATCAGTCTGACATCCCGGTTGCGGATGTGGGAGAGTTCGTGGGCGATTACTCCTTCGAGCTCGTCATCCTCCAGTTTGTTGATGATGCCCCGGGAAAGGGTCACAGAAAAACTGCTTTCACTGATGCCACTGGCAAAGGCGTTGAGTGAGTCGTCCTCGATGAGGTAAATTTTCGGCATTTTCATCCCCTTTGAGATGCAAAGGTTTTCGACCAGGTTGTAAACCCGTTTGTTGGTCATCCTTTCCAGGGGTTTCGATCCGGTGGCCATCCTGATCAGGGAGTTGTGCATCAGCCAGGCAATCAGGAACCAGATGGTGGTAGCGATGATCACAAATGGCACGATACTGACGAAGGTTTCATTCACCACCTGTGCCTCTGTCTCTCTTTGGGTGAAAAAGAGGAAGGAGTAGACCATCCCCAGCAAAACGACCGGGAATGCGATCATCAGGAGGATGCTGTTGAAGTTGTTCCGCCTGATTTGTGTCTGGATGCCGACATAGGTCATGGACTACTTTTTATACGATTCATGGTTAAATACAACACTCAAATATTGGCTTTTACAGTGCCGTAGGCACTTAAGGTGGGTAGAAATGGCTGATGGATTAAATATTTCGTCCCGGATGGGACGATATTTCTCTCTTGTCCGGTTTTCTACCCACCTGTAATCCCTAACGGGATTTAAAAAAAAACATTTTAGCTAAAGCTGATTTTGGGAGGTTGTTCCAGGGTAGCCCGATCCTGTCCGAGGTCGAAGAGGGTTTCGCGGTGGAATCCGAAATTGCCTGCAATCATGTTGTTCGGGAAGGTCTCGGTGCTGGTATTGTATTCGGTGGTGGCGGCATTGAAGTACCTGCGGGCGGCGGCCAGTTTGTTCTCGATGTCGCTCAGCTCCTCCTGCAGTTGCAGGAAATTCTGGTTGGCCTTCAGGTCAGGATAGGCTTCAACCGATATTTTCAATCCCTGCAGGGCATTGGACAGGGCTGTCTCGGTTTGGATCTTTTCATCAATGGAGGTGGCACCCATCGCGGCGGTCCTGGCTTGGGTGATTTTGAACAGCAGCTCCTTTTCGTGGGTGGCATAGCCTTTGACAGTTTCAACGAGTTGCGGAATGAGATCGTGTCGTTGCTTCAGCTGAACATCAATATCGGCAAAGGCATTTTGCCTCGTATTGCGGAGTCTTACCAGGCTGTTGTATATGCCAATCAGCCAAAAAACAACAGCTGCGATAACTACAAGAATGATCCAGATCATGGTGAAGATTTTTAGGGTTTTAGCATTCAAAGTTACAAATAAGTATGCAAGGTGGTACAATTGTTACACATTGAAGTAACGGAATACTCCCGGCGGTAAAATTTAGCGGCTTTTGGATTAAACACACACTGTTTCCCTAAAAACTGTATTTTTATACAAACATTAAGCACCAAGTGATGAGTCCACAGATAGAGCGCTTTGTCCAATCCAAAAGCATTGGGGTGATAGGCTTCTCCCGTTCCGGTAAGAAATTTGGGAATATTGTCGGTAAGGAGTTGATCAAGCGGGGGTATGAGGTTTTTCCGGTTCATCCGGAGGTGCAGGAGATAGACGGTGTTAAGTGCTATCCCAGCCTGAAGGGTTTGGAGGGAAAGGTGGAGGCCCTGTTGGTTTGTATTCCTCCTGCTGGCGTTTCTGCGGTATTGGAGGAGGCGGTTCAGATCGGCTTGACGAAGGTTTGGCTGCAGCAGGGTGCCTGGTCGAAGGAGGTACAACAAACAGCCGACAGGCTTGGACTGCAGGTTGTAAGCAAGAAGTGTATCTTAATGTATGCCCCTCCGGTTACTTCCATCCATAAATTTCATAGGACGATCGTATCTATATTTGGAGGATTGTAAGGAAGGATCCAAGGCGGTGGTTTGTAGCTAATTTCTCTTGTTAACCACCTGTTGCGCAAAGTAAAGTACGCCGGGGGCAAGGATAAAAACAGCGTGGTCCATTTTCCTTTAGACCACCGAAACGATTATATTTGATGGAATTCTGAAATATTGATCTATGGAAAATATTTATACCTGTATGAACGGAGCGTTTATTCCGTTTGACCAAACCAGCGTCCATGTGTCTGATTTGATTGTTCAAAGGGGATATGGAATTTTTGATTTTTTCCTGGTAAGGGATGGCGTCGCTCCCTATCTCTCTTTTCACATGGACCGCTTTATCCGTTCGGCGGAATTGATGAAACTGGATCTTGCCTATACGAAAGAGGAGTTGTCGGCACTTGTCACAAAATTGGTGGCTAAGAACAATATCCGGAATTCGTCTGTCAAGATCATGCTGACCGGAGGTCTCTCACCCGATGATTTCACCCTCTCTCCGGGCAAAGCATCCCTGATCATCATCAACAAACCCTATGAGGTGAAATGGCCGGAGGCCTGGAAGAGTGGCGGGACGCTGATCACCTGCAAATACCAGCGTGAAATGGCCGGAGCAAAGACCATCAACTACATCCGGTCGGTCAGTTTGTCCCAAAAGCTGGTGGAAACCGGTGCTGCCGAACTATTGTACACCGACCGGAACTGGGTGCGGGAGTGTTCAAGAAGCAATGTCTATTTTGTGAAGGATCAATGTGTGTTTACCCCCAAAACGAAAATGCTGGAGGGAGTCACCAGGCGAAGGATCCTTGCACTGGAGGGTTTTCGCATCCAGGTAAGTGATTTTAAACTGGATGAGCTTCTTGCGGCAGATGAGGTATTTATCACCAGCACCACGAAAGGAGTCCTGCCCATCATCCGGGTAGATGCAAAAATGATCTCGGATGGGAAAATTGGTCCGGTAACCAAAGCCATCAAGAGGGCAATCATGGGTGATTAATACCAACAGATCATGGAGAATTCAACAAGACGGAGTTTCTTAAAGCAGACAACATTTCTTTCTGCCGGTTTGTTGCTGAAAAGCACCTTGTCGGGGATGAATCTCGGACGCAACCCAACGATACTCCTGGTTTCGGGCTGGCAGGATGTGAACATCGGGGATATTGCCCATACGCCCGGTTTGTTGCAGGTGCTGGAGACTTTTATGCCCGAATCCAACATCCTGCTTTGGAAGAAGAGCAACGCTACTCCGGAGGTCAGGCAACTGCTTGAAAGCAATTTTCCCAGGATCAAGGTGCTCTACGGAACTGTTGATCAGTCCCACCATGTGGAGAGTCCGGAGCTCCTCGAAGCGATCAGCAAGGCTGATCTGATGATCCATGGATCGGGTCCCTCGTTGGTGGGAGCCGATCACCTGGCATGCTGGATGAAGTTAACGACCAAGCCTTTTGGCGTTTTTGGTGCGACGCTGCAGGATCCCGGAGCCTACCATACCGGCATCCTGAAGAAGGCAGCGTTTATTTTTACACGGGAAACTTTGTCGATAGACCATCTGGCGAAAGCAGGGATAGCCGGTAGTCATGTCCAGTTTGCACCGGATGCCACTTTTTACCTACAAATCCACAACAGGAAGAAGGCGCAAGACTTTTTAAAGGAGAACGGGCTTCAGGAGCGGAGATTTATCTGCGCCATTCCGAGACTTCGATATACCCCTTACCACAAGTATGGCAGATCCAGCTGGACGCAGGAAAAGATACGGCAAGTGGAGGAGACCAATTTAAAATACAAGGAGTTGGATCATGCCAAATTGCGGGAGGCGATGATTGCGTGGGTGAGGGAAACCGGGAACAAGGTGCTGGTCTGCCCGGAAATGACCTACGAAGTTGACATCATGGACGAGTTGCTCATCCATCCTTTGCCTGATGATGTGAAGCCATTTGTGGTCAAGCGTGGTTACTGGCTGCCGGATGAGGCTGCCTCAGTGTATGAAAAGGCGCATACGGTGCTTAGTTTTGAATGTCACTCCCCAATCATTGCCGCCGCCAACGGCACCCCGTTTCTCTATTTGCGCCAGCCCGAAGATACGATAAAGGGGCAAATGTACTACGATTTGGGTTTTGACAAATCCATTTTTGAAATAGAACAAACCAGTGGAAAGCAGCTGGCAGACAGACTGATGGAGATTGGGAATGATTACCCCAGGGCCAGGACTGAACTCACTGAGCGCATGGATCAAGTTGGTAAAATTTACAGGGATAGGTGCAATTTTATTCAGACTTTGTAGCTCCAATGCAATAGAGGTTTTTTACCCCCCTCAGGAATATTTTCCCGTTGCTGATGGCCGGTGAGGCAAACATCTTCTCCCCGATGGCATTCTTTGAAAGGGGTTTGAATTCCGGACCAGCTTGGATTACCGTTACCACACCTTCGTCATTTGGCATGTAAACCAGACCGCTGGCCAGTACCGGCGAGGCATATTGCTTGCCCATCGGTTCTACCCACTTGATGGTTCCCGTGGCTACTTCGATGCAGTGCACCTGTCCATTGGTCATGGTTGAGAATAGGAATTCCTCTGAACAGACGGGGGAGGGTACGTAAAAGGCTCCCTTGGTGGATTGCCAAACGACATGGGTAGTGGAAGCGTCGCCCTGTCCATCCGGTTTGATCGCCAATAGATTTCTTACCGGCCAGGCACTGCTCACCAGCACCAATCCTGATTTCTCGTTGTAGACAGGGCTGGAGCAGAAGTCCTCGGAGGGGCCGTTGACGAACCAGTACCTTGAACCATCCTCCGGATTGAAGGAGGAGATCTCCTTGTTGCCCCCGAGAATCATCTGCATCTTCCCGGCCATCTCCCTGAAAATAGGGGTGCTAAAACTGTGGGCAGGCTTGTCTTGTTTGATTTTCCAGACGGTTTGTCCATCTGTCCGGTTTAAAGCAGCCACAAACGAGTCACCTTTGCTGGCGCAGTTGACAATCACCTTGTCTTTGTAAAGCGCCGGAGAACAACTGAATCCATGTGGACTGTAAAAGGTACCCGGATGTTGCACCCAGACCTGTTTGCCGCTATAGTCGTAGGCTGCCACCACCACCTCCTCTCCATCCAGCAGAGCCACATAGATCAAATTTCCATCGGTGGCAGGAGTCCCGGAAGCATGGCTGTTGTCGTTGTGCTTGGCTTCAAACGGGCCTTTGACCACTGTTTGCTGCCACAACAGCTGGCCATTTTGACTGTTGTAACACAAGAGAACCTTCTCCTGGGTTTCGGGGATGGCAGTTAGGGTGAACAACTTGTCGGCCCAGATTATCGGTGACGAATATCCAATCCCTGGGATTGCAGTTTTCCACAAGATGTTGGTGGTGGCATCCCATTGGGTGGGCAGTTTGGTCTCCATACTGGTTCCGTCTCCATTTGGGCCGCGCCAGCAGGGCCAGTTTTGAGCCTGGATTACATTGGTGAAATTGAGCAGAAGGAAAAGAAGGCCTAATCTTAAAGGTCTGTGGATTTGCATGGGAATTGTATAGTTGGTTATCGGGGAACTTTGTTTCTGCTAAAATAGAAAAATTATAGATTTCCCTTTAGTCCGATAGACTCTGCTGATTTTTGCATGGCCTCGATGGTTTCATCGATGAGCTGTTCAATGCTCATTCCGAGCATATCTGCTCCCCTGGCAATCACATCGCGGTTGGCACCGGCGGCAAAGGCGCGGGTATTCCACTTCTTCATCACCGATTTGGTGGTGAGGTCGAGGATGCTTTTGGAGGGACGCACGTATACACAGGCGGTGATCAGTCCCGTTAGTTCGTCTGTTGCAAAGAGCACTTTCTCCAGGTATTCCACTGGTTCGACCTCGGAGCAGATTCCCCAGCCGTGGCTGACGATGGCCCTGATGTAACTTTCGGGCCACTGATGTTCTTCCAGTATTTTGCGTGTCATGGTGCAATGTTGTTCCGGATATTGGTCATAATCGAGGTCGTGGCACAATCCGATGACGCCCCATTTTTCGACATCTTCCCCTGCTTTTTCAGCGAAATGGCGCATCACTGCCTCCACCGCCAGACCATGACGGATCAGGCTATCCTGCTGGTTGTATTCGGCCAATAGTGCATAGGCCTCAGCTCTTACTGGTTGTTTTTCCATGGTGGTTCTTTGTTTGGATTTCGGATAATATAGATTTTGATAGTGGTAGCTTGATGATAAGATCGAGCCAAAACAGCTCTGTCCATGAAAGTGATTAAATGGTCGACAAAAGGTAAAAAATCAAAAAGATGCCACCAATTATCAGTATGAAGGTCACCAAAAGTGCCAGCTTGGAGGAGGGGGCGAAATAGTTATTTTTTATCTGGTTGTCATTTTTTTTGTATTGCAGGAAAGCGAGAAGGATGATTATTACGCCTATGGCCACCATAATGACTCCAACAATGGACGAATATCCTTTGGATGGCACCCCCCGGGTCTCCAGGAGCAAAGAAAGTTCTTTTAAAAACAGGGAGAATTTCACAATGACAAATCCAAATCCCATCAGTGCAATGCTCGTTCTTACCCAGGCAAGAAAGGTCCTTTCATTGGCGAGATGCTCCCTGGATCTTTCAATGGCGTTTTTTTCCTTGAGTGCTGTCATCTTTTTCATCATTTATTTGACAGGACTTTTCGTCACCCTGGCAATGTATCCAACTTCCGGTTAAAGGTAGCAAAGAAGAATTTCATTCTGGGTCAATTTTTAATCTAAGTATACTGGATATGTCTTGTTTTTCAGCCATCCTGCGGGATTTTTTGTTGTAATCAATCAGTCCCTTGTACTTAGATCCACTCCCAACTTTCGATAAAAAATGGCAATTCGTCTATGAAATAGGTCCTTACGTATATTCTATTTTCATGCCGATAGCGCAAGAGGTATGTTTGAGTACAATTTAAAAAAACAAACATTTAAAAAATAAAAATTATGAAAGCAAAGACATTTTTACTGGGATTAACTTTTTTCTTTATCGGTATTGCTGTAACCGTCGGTATTCAATCCAACAACAGGCACCAACATTTTACCCATCAGGCCGGCGTCAGAAAAATGACGGTCATTGAGGTCGGAGCGCCACTCACTGTTACAGAACTGAAGCAATTGGGCTTGATTTAATTCAAGGAGTGCTTAGGTTGATTTTAAGGAGGTTTTTGCCTCCTTTTTTTGTGGGCGACGATTGTTAACTGTATTTTTTGTTCAAGTGAATGAATCCTCCTGGCTCATTTTCGCAAAACTTTTACTAACTTTAAAGTCTGTCCCACTAAAAGCAAACGATATGAAACGCCGCGACTTTCTCAGAACCACCGCTTGCATGACGCCTGTCATTGGCATGTTCCCTGCTGATCTCTCTTTTCTGAACCGGGAAGCTACTCCCGGTAAACTTGAAAAACGATCGTTGGGCCAAACCGGGGCGATGCTTTCGGTGATCGGGTTTGGAGGTATTGTTGTCAAGGATGCAACTCCTGAAGCGGCGGCTTCCTCAGTGAGGGTGGCCATTGAGGCAGGTGTCAACTATTTTGACGTGGCTCCCTCCTATGGCAATGCAGAGGTGAAATTGGGGCCAGCGCTTGAACCGTACCGCAAGGATGTTTTTTTGGCCTGCAAGACGACCAGGCGAACAAAGGAGGAAGCAAGAAAGGAGCTGGAGCAGTCGCTTGTCAACATGCGCACCGATCATTTTGACCTCTATCAGCTTCATGCCGTTACCACGATGAAGGATGTAGATACGATCCTGGGGAAGGGTGGGGCACTGGAAACCTTTCTGGAGGCGAAGAAGGAGGGAAAGATCAGGCACATCGGTTTCTCTGCCCATTCGGTGGAGGCAGCATTGGCGCTGATGAACGGATTCGATTTTGAAACTATTCTCTTTCCATTCAACCTGACGACCTGGCATGCCGGAAACTTTGGCCCGCAAGTGATGAAGGTGGCCCAGGAGAAAAAGATGGGGATTCTGGCGCTCAAGGCAATGGCCAAAGGCCCCTGGGCCAAGGGAGCCGATCGTTCCAGGTATCCCAAGGCCTGGTATGAACCCTATGTAACAGAGGAGGATATCCTGATGGGATTGCGGTTTACATTGTCCCATCCGGTTACGGCTGCGATACCTCCGGGTGAGGATGAACTTTTCAGGATTGCCCTGAATCTCAGGGACAAATTGACGCCGCTCGGCAAAGAGGAGATCAATGCCATCAAGGCCAAGGCGCTGACTGGGAATCCTTTGTTCAAATACACTACCTGAGGATCAGGCTAATTTTGATTTTATTTTCTCCTTCAAAGATTCAAAATCAACCGGTTTCGTAAGAAAATCATCTGCCCCAAGCTTCATGGCCATTTGGTGATTTTCATTGTCACCATAGGCAGTAATCATCATCACAACGGGTGGAGGTTTCTCGTATTTCTCCTTGATATGCTTCAACAGCTGGAGTCCGCTCATGCCGGGCATATTGATGTCTGAGAGGATCAATACGGCTTCGTGTTCATGGTTCGTCAGGTAGTTCAGCGCCTCTTCTCCTGAAAATGCAAAGGCAAATACCAATTCGCTATTTCTAATTTCCTTTCTGAAACGCCGTTCAAACAGCGTTTGGATATCTCTTTCGTCGTCAACAACTAGACATAGTTTTTTAAGCGTTATTTGGTAGCAGAATGGTAAATTCAGAACCCTCTCCCTCTGTGGTTTCAACTATTAGCTCTCCCCCGTGCCCTTTGGTGATAATTTCATAGCTTATAGAGAGACCCAATCCAGTTCCTTCACCAGTAGGTTTGGTGGTAAAAAAGGGTTGGAAAATCTTCTCCCTGATCTCTTCCGGAATGCCGGGGCCATTGTCTTTGACTGAAATCAATACTTGATTGCCCATCTTTTTGGTTGTCACCGAAACGGTAGGTTCATATTTTAGAGACAAGGCATGCCTTGTCTCTGACTGCACCGCATAAAATGCGTTGGTGATTAAATTGAGGATTACCCGGCTAATATCCTGCGGAATGACGCTGATTTTGCCTATGCTTTCATCAAAATCGGTTTCCAGGGTCGAATTGAATGACTTGTCTTTTGCGCATAGACCGTGGTATGCAAGTCGTAAATATTCATCAGCCAGGGCATTGATATCCGTGGATTCTTTGATCCCGTTGCTGCTCCGGCTATGCTGCAGCATCCCTTTGACAATGGAATCGGCGCGTTTGCCGTGGTGGTTGATTTTTTGCTCGTTGTCAGCTATATTGCCGGCAATGTTTCTCACTTCCGCGAGGTTCCCTTTTTCAGCCTCTTCCAGCATCTCCTGAATTAACTCTTTGTTGATTTCGGAGAAATTGTTGACGAAGTTGAGGGGATTCTGAATTTCATGGGCAATACCGGCAGTGAGCTCGCCAAGGGAGGCCATCTTTTCGGATTGGATGAGTTGGGTTTGGGTGGATTTTAATACAGCTAAGGCTTCTTCCGTTTTTTCCTTTTCTTCCTTTAGCTTAATCAAATCCTGCTTGGCCTGTTTTGCCAGTTCTTCCGCCAGTTTCAAGTCGTTGAATCGGGTGTAGGTGAGATCAAACACCTTTGCAAAACGCAGAAGAATTTCAAACTGTTCTGTGGGCAGCGGGTTTAGGGTGGAGGCAGTTAAACTGCCGAAATTGTTAAAGGATGCATTTAAGAAGATGCGGTCAAGTGAACTCATTCCTTCTTTCACAAAGTCGGGCAAATGGGCGAGATCTGTTTCATGGAAGATAAAATTGTCCCACTCTTTCTTGGAGATCCCCTCCAGGCAATATTCCCATTTTAAAGTGCGGCCCGACCATCCTTTTAGATACTCCTGGTAAGGCTTGTGTTCGTGGTATTTTACATACAACCCAACAGGCACTGCCCCTGGTTCCGGATTGGCCATCCACCAGGTGGACCCGTTCGTTTTGGGGTCATAAATCATGATGATACATCGGTCGAGCAGAAAATGAAGTCTGGTAAGTTCTTCAAAAACAACGCCTACCAATTCGGCCAGCTCTTCTGATTTTTGCATGGACATGGCCCTTGACCTAACCTTTTCCAGTGATGCCTCAATGGTAAGTTTCCTGTTTTTTCTTTCGAGCTGGATAGTTTTTTCTTCCAACAGCAGAGACAACTCTTCGTTTCTTTTGCCCAAATCATCGAATAGCTCTATGGAATAGCGCTGGGGACTCACTCCCATCTTTTTCTTGCCGGCTTCGTTTAATCTGTCTTCACTTGTCATGGGATAGCGATTTGGTATTAACTGGCATTTGAATGGAGCGGCCAGTCAAAGGGATTTTTCCTTTGGCACAGATTTATTTAGAACGAATTTAAATTAAAAAAGTTTCGCGGAGAAGGAAGGCCGGCAGTTGGTTAATCACTCAATGCCTGGAGAATATCGCTTTTGATGTCTTATACATCTTCTATGCCGAGGGAGAGGCGAATGGTTTCCTCCCTGATTTGCAGTTCGAGGCGTCGTTCCTGGCTGAAATCGCAATAAATGGTGGAGGCAGGATGCAGAATCAAAGTTTTGTTGTCGTAGACATTGGTGGCACGTTTGATCATTTCCAGCCTGTTCACCAAATAACCAGTTTCCCAGCCAATGAGCGATTGAAGTGCTTCAAGGGTGAGGTATTGGGTATCTGCCAATACAACACTGGTGGATTTTTCGGTGCTCATCAGTCTGGATGGTTATACCTGAAACAATTATAAATTTGTCTGAATATGAGTCTGTTAACTATGTCCCAGAATGGGATGCGGCTGGTAGAGCTCTTCAAGTTGTTTTACCTCATCTGTGGTTAATTTCACCGAAATGGCTGTGGCAGCATCTTCCAGATGCCCCGGTTTGCTTGCTCCAATGATGGGAGAGGTGATACCCGGTTTTCCCATGATCCATGCCAGTGCAACTACCGAAGCTGGAAGTTCCCGTGCGGCTGCCACTTCATTCAAACGTTTTACCAGCTCGAAATCGCTGTCAGTATTGTAACGCATTTTCCCGAACCCATCAGTTTTGGCGCGCATGGTCTCATTTCTTTCCATGGTTCTGTTTCCCGTCAGGAGACCACGAGCCAGCGGAGACCAGGGGATCACCGCTATTTTCTGGTCGATGCACAGGGGAATCATCTCCCGTTCCTCTTCCCGGTAGATGAGGTTATAATGGGGTTGCATGGAGACAAAGCGGGTCCAGCCATGAAGATCGGAGGTGAACAATGCCTTGGCAAATTGCCAGCTGAACATGGAGGAGGCACCAATGTAACGGGCTTTGCCTGCCTTCACCACATCGTGCAGTGCCTCCATGGTCTCTTCGATAGGGGTGTCATAATCCCAGCGATGGGTCTGATAGAGATCAACATAATCAGTTTTTAGTCGTTTGAGGCTTTTGTCGATGGAGCTCATGATGTGCTTCCGGGAGAGACCTGCATCGTTTGGATCCTTGCTCATAGGGTTGTAGACCTTTGTGGCAATCACCACTTCATCTCTCCTGGCGAAGTCGCTCAAGGCCTTGCCAACGATCTCTTCACTGTTCCCATAGGAGTACATGTCTGCGGTATCAAAAAAATTGATCCCAAGCTCCAGCGCTTTTTTGATGAATGGCCTGCTCTCTTCTTCTTCCAATGCCCAGGGCCATCGCTCGGATGGTTTCCCATAAGTCATGGTCCCAAGACAGATCCTCGAGACCTTCATTCCTGTATTGCCAAATCTGATGTATTCCATGGTCTGTTTTTTTACAAGGAAACGGTCATCCTGGCCTGTTCCCTTTTACAATGTTTGCTTACAAGTTTATCAAACATTTTTCACAATCATGGTAAAGAGACCAATGTTTTTATGTTACAACTGCATGGACGATTGATCTGGTGCATTGCGAATGCCAGTTACTGGCAGCAGCACTTTTTTTGTGTATTTTTGTCCCATGGCAAAGTTACACGATACCTCCATCAAGAAGGAGAAGGTGATCCTGGTCGGATTGATTTACGGGAAACAGGATGAAAAGGTGGTGCAAGAGTACCTCGATGAGTTGGAATTTCTCGCAGAGACTGCCGGTGCAGAGATCTACGAAAGATTTACACAAAGGCTGGTGAATCCCCATCCTGCTACCTTTGTTGGCTCGGGAAAGTTGCAGGAGATACTTGATTTTGTGACGGTTCACGAGATTGATTCTGTCATTTTTGACGATGAACTCTCGGCTACCCAGCTTCGGAACATCGAAAAGGTGATCTCTTGCAAGATCCTTGACCGTACCAACCTCATCCTCGATATTTTTGCCAAGCGGGCCCAAACCGCCCATGCCAAGACACAGGTTGAACTGGCCCAGTACCAGTATCTGCTGCCCCGCCTGACCCGCATGTGGACCCACCTCGAACGCCAGCAGGGGGGAATTGGTATGCGCGGACCTGGTGAGTCGCAAATCGAGACAGACAAACGAATCATCCTGGATAAAATTTCGCTGCTCAAGAGTGATCTTGCCAAAATTGACAAGCAGATGAGTGTGCAACGGAAAAACCGGGGCAATATGGTGAGGGTGGCCCTGGTAGGCTACACCAATGTTGGCAAGTCGACCATCATGAACATGATCAGTAAATCTGAGGTATTTGCGGAAGACAAGCTTTTTGCGACACTGGATACCACCGTGCGCAAGGTTGTGGTGGGAAACCTTCCCTTTCTGTTGACCGATACGGTTGGATTTATCCGAAAATTGCCCCACCACCTGGTAGAATCATTCAAATCAACACTTGACGAAACCCGCGAATCCGATATCCTGATTCATGTGGTGGATATTGCGCATCCGGGATTTGAGGATCAGATTGAGGTGGTGAACAAGACACTGGCAGATATTGGTGCTACGGACAAACCAATGATCTACCTCTTCAACAAGATTGATGCCTTCACCCATGTGGAGAAGGAAGAGGACGACCTGACCCCCTCGACCAGGGAGAACAAAAGCCTGGAGGAGTGGATGAGTTCCTGGATGGCCAAGGAGAGTGGAAACGCCATTTTTATCTCTGCCAAACAGCGGTTAAATATTCCAAATTTCAAACGGGTTTTGTACGAAGAGGTAAAGAAGATCCACGTGACAAGATTTCCGTTCAACGATTTCTTGTTCCCGAATTTTGAGGATTAATATTTTTTACACCTGACAGGTCTTGAAGACCTGTCAGGTGTAAAAAAAAATTATTTCACAACTCCTTCTTTTACAAGATACTCCGCTATCTGAACAGCATTGAGTGCGGCTCCCTTTTTGATTTGATCGGAGACAGTCCAGAAGGCAAGTCCATTGGGCGTGGTCAGGTCTTTGCGGATTCTTCCTACAAATACTTCATCGCGGCCGGCCAGAAAGAGTGGCATAGGGTATTGTTTCTCGGCCGGATTGTCAATGACGATTACTCCCTCCGCATTTTCAAAAGCAGCACGAGCCTGTTCGAGGGAGATCTCATTTTCTGTCTCGACCCAAATTGCTTCCGAGTGGGCACGCATTACCGGTACCCTAACGGCTGTGGCACTTACCAGGATATCGGAGTGCATGATTTTGCGCGTCTCGTGGAACATCTTCATCTCCTCCTTGGTGTAGTCATTGTCGAGGAATACATCGATGTGGGGAATCAGGTTCTGTACGATCTGGAAAGCAAATTTCTTTACGGTTGGCTCCTCATTGTTGGCAATCTGTAAGGTTTGTGCCTGAAGTTCGTCCATGCCGGAGGCTCCTGCGCCACTGGCACTCTGGTAGGTGGAGATGTGCACCTTTTTGATGTGGGAAATCGCTTCAATCGGTTTCAAAGCCACCACCATTTGAATCGTGGTGCAGTTTGGATTGGCAATGATGCGGCGGGGCATGTTTTTGGCATCGACAGCATTGACTTCGGGAACCACCAGCGGAATATCCTCCTCCATTCTGAAAGCGCTGGAGTTGTCGATCATTACAGTCCCAAATTTGGTGATCGTTTCGGCATAATCCTTTGAGATACCTGCTCCGGCGGAGACCAGTGCAATGTCGATTCCCCTGAAATCGTCGTTGTGCTGCAACTCTTTTACCGTGAGTGTTTTACCCATGAATTCGTAGGTGGTTCCACAGCTGCGCGCCGAACCAAAAAGGACCAACTCATCCAATGGGAATTTACGTTCTGCCAATACTCTTAAAAACTCCTGACCTACGGCTCCACTTGTTCCAACAATCGCTACCCTCATGACTATTTCATTTTAAAATTTTGACTTTCTTTTATTTTCAAGGTTCAACGTTTCAAGTTTAAGGCTCTCTGACAATTGAATCCTTTTTCTTCGTTTTTGTTCCTGAAATGGTTTAACTTTATAGGAAGTGAACGCAAAACAGAAAAAGACGGCAACCAACCGGCGACAAAATTATAGAATATTCTTATTATTTTCAAAAAAATGGGGATATTTAATTACATATTTATTTTTTTACTGCTTTCTTTTGGTTTAATCGAAAGCAAAAGCGGCCGTAGCAGGATAAATGGCAGAGGCGGGCCCCCTGAAGAAGCACAGGATCTATTCATCCGACAGGTTTCATCCCGCCCGTTCATTTTACCATTTCAGGATGGTTTGGTCGGGTCAAGTTTTTTCCAATTATCAGATAATATATTGGTTATTAATGAGATAATGGCAGATCCGACCCCTGTGGCAGGTTTGCCGGAGCGGGAATACCTCGAGTTGTTCAATTGCGGAAGTTCGCCGGTAAACCTGAAAAACTGGATCCTGGAGTTGGGCAGCAAGCAAAAAACTTTTCCGGATCTTACTGTTTTACCAGGTGGGTTTTTACTGGTAGTGGCACCAGGCGGCGCAAAGGAGCTGGAGTTGTTTGGCAAGACCATTGAGATTTCGGGATTCGGTGTGACCAATTCCGGGATGGTACTCTCCTTGTACGATTCAGGGAAGCGGCTGGTGGACCAGGTAGCCTACCTTCCAGGGATGCATACCAAAGGCTTTGGGGAGGGCGGCTTTTCCCTGGAGCGGATTGATCCAGTCCGTATGTGTGGCCAGGCTGTCAACTGGGCGACCACCCTCTCTCCCAAGGGTGGAACTCCGGGTGCTGTGAACAGTATCTTTGCGTCCAATCCCGACCATCTTCCTCCGCAAGTTGTTTCCACAACCTACAAAATAGATTTACCCCTGGAGATTCAATTCAATGAAAGGGTATCCATTCCTGTTGCTGTCAATGAGCTGTTGAAGGAGATTCCTGATGGCATCGAGGTTGATTCAGTCAAGCTGGAGCAGGGCAACCAGATACTTAAAATCTGGTTTCAGCCGCTTTCAGTCATCAGCGGGGTCAACTATTCGATGGTCCTTCAAGGGGTGAAGGATGAGTGTGGAAATGGCATGGCCGATTATTTGCTTAAGTATGGTTACTATCTTCCTGAAAGGTCGGATCTTTTGATCAGTGAAGTGCTTTTTAATCCCTATCCGCAAGGTTTCGATTTTGTGGAGATCTACAACAATTGTGCACACAAGGTTGATCTTTCTGATCTTAGTTTGGCTACCCGGGATGAGCTGATGGGATTGAAGCAGATCTCTTCCATTGCCCTGAATCAGGATTTTTTGGAGGCTGGCGCTTATTTGGCGGTTACCAGAAGCAGGGCAGGAGTGGTGCGGTTTTATCCTTCATCGTGGCAGTACGCTTTGCTGGAAGCTGAGAAATTTCCCTCCCTGTCTGACGAGTCGGGTATGGTGGTATTGCTCGGTAAGCGCCAGGAGGTTCTGGATGAAATGAGTTACAACGACCACATGCATGATCCGCTTATTTCAGAAAAGGAGGGGATTTCCCTGGAAAGAGTAAGCTTTGATCTCCCGGCAGCCCGAAAGGAGAATTGGCACTCTGCCGCCAAAAGTGCGGGCTTTGCTACGCCAGGGTATAAAAATTCGTCCGGGACTGTTTTAGACTCTACCCGGCAGATGGTTAAAATTGATCCCGTAATTTTCTCTCCGAATGGGGATCAAATCAATGATCAGCTGAATATAAACCTCTTTTTGGGTGAACCAGGATGGATTTTAAATATAACGATTCTGAATTGTGCCGGAAGAGTTGTCAGGAACCTTGCCAATAACCTGACGACCGGAAGTTCTGATGTTTTGGTTTGGGACGGTTTGGGTGATGATTGTCAAGTAGTTGAATTGGGTATTTACCTTTTGAATTTTTCTTTCTTTCATCCATCCGGGAAAATCCATAAGAAAAGGTTTACCTGTGTCGTAACAGACCATTTGTAATTTTTTTAAATTTGGATCTCTATAAAGAGCCAAATTTCTAAGAACAGATGGAACGCAGACAGTTTATTACTTCAGGCATTGGAGCAGGAATTGCCACCGGTGCTGCAATAACCTTTGGAGGTATCGATAATCTATTGGCCGGCAATGCCGCTTTGCCCTACGATCTGATAGCTGTTCGTGGCGGAGAACCTGATGTAATGTTTGACAGGGGGATTGAAGCCTTGGGTGGCATGTCCAAATTTGTTAAACCTGGACAGAAGGTGGTGATAAAGCCCAATATTGGCTGGGACCGGGTTCCTGAACGGGGGGCCAATACCCATCCACTCCTGGTGAAACGGATTGTGGAACATTGTTTGAAGGCAGGGGCCAAAGAGGTCTTCGTCTTTGACCATACCTGTCACGAGTGGACCAAGTGTTACAAAAACTCAGGGATAGAGGCTGCTGTCGTAGCAGCAGGGGGAAAAATGGTCCCGGGTGACAGCGAGCGGTATTACAAGCAAGTCGAAATAGCTGGCAGTTCCAAATTGAAAGAGATGAAAATTCATGAGTTGCTTCTGAACTGTGATGTATTTCTCAATGTGCCAATATTGAAGAACCATAGCTCTTCCAAGCTCTCCATCTCGATGAAAAATATGATGGGATGTGTTTGGGACAGGGGTTTCTGGCACAAGAACGACCTTCACCAATGCATTGCCGATTTTCTGCAGTACAAAAAACCTGACCTGAACATTGTGGATGCCTATTATGTGATGAAGCAAAACGGTCCGATGGGGGTTTCGCTGGACGATGTGGTAACCATGAAGAGCCTGATACTTTCCAAAGATATTGTGGCTGCAGATGCAGCAGCGACCAAATTTTTCGGTAAGGAACCGGCAGATATCAACCATATCCAGCTGGCTAGTGCCGCGGGTTTGGGAGAGATGGATCTTTCCAAACTCAACATCAATCGGATCAACTTGTGATGAAACGGCCCGAAACATGCCATGTCCCTCAGCGTATTGGTGAATGGAGGTTTCAGAGCTACCTGGAAATACAAGATTTAAAAAAATGAATTTTCTTTTGCTGAAGCGATTGAGGGTTGCGCTCTCAATTTTCTTCCTGGTTTTACTGGCTGCGATTTTCATTGATTTCAGAAAAAGCTTTTCCGCTGAGTTTTACCAATGGAGTCTCTCCTTACAATTTGTGCCCTCCTTGTTAAAGACGATCACCCTTCCGGGCATTTCCGCAGTTGGATTGATCATCGTATTGCTGCTTACGGTTATTTATGGGCGGGTTTACTGTGCGGCGCTCTGTCCGTTGGGTATTTTGCAGGATCTAGTCTCCTGGATTTCGGGGAGGCGCAACAAAAAACGGCGATACAAATACCACCAGGCCTGGACCATCGGTCGCTACTCCTTGTTAGCCCTTGTCGTCATTCCTTTGTTCTTTGGCAGTATCACGCTGGTCACCCTGCTGGATCCCTACAGCCTTTTTGGCCGAATTGCCACCTTTGTTTTCAAACCTGTGGCTGTCCTTGTCAACAATCTATTTGCCGCAGGATTTGCCAAGGCCGATATTTACAACTGGCTTTACCGTTATGATCTGGTTCCGCTGCATCCTGCGATCCTGGTGGTTACCACCATTTTTTTGGGAGGTATAGGCTGGATGGCCTACCACAGGGGAAGGCTATATTGCAACACGGTCTGTCCGGTTGGTACATTTTTAGGGTTCATCTCCAGGTTTGCCATTTTTAAGATCGTTATCAACCAGAGCCAGTGCACCCATTGTGGACGGTGCGCCAGGGTTTGCAAGGCAGAATGCATCGAGACAAAGAGTCAAATGATCGACTACAGCCGCTGTGTGGCATGCTGCAATTGCCTGACTGTTTGTTCAGAGCAGGCAATGGCATACAAACCTTTTTTGGGTGCGCCTTATCTTATGCCTGAAGGGTTGGAACCAAAATCCGGGGCAAAAAATGTGAAGCGCAAAGCGGATCTCTCCAAACGTAGTTTCCTGGTAAGTGCCGCGGTTGGCGTCGCAGCGTTGTATGGTTTTAAGTCTGCAGATTCGATCCAGGGGGATAAAAAGCCTAAACTTGTCGTGCCGAAGCCTAAAGGGGAGAGCACCCTGCCCGAAAATAAAACCTCTGCCGTATCACCGCCGGGATCCCGGTCCATTGAGCGGTTCAATAAAATTTGTACCGGTTGTTCATTGTGTGTTTCCGCCTGTCCTACCAAGGTGCTTCAACCCTCCTTCCTCCAGTATGGACTGATCGGGATGATGCAGCCCCACATGGATTACCACAAGGGTTTGTGTGAATTTGATTGTACCCTCTGCAGTGAGGTGTGTCCAACCGGTGCGATCGCGCCGATCACCATGGAGGCAAAACACCTGCTTCAGGTTGGGCAGGTTCATTTTGAAAAGAAGAATTGCATTGTAGAGACGGAGAAAACAGATTGTGGAGCCTGTTCAGAGCACTGTCCGACGAAAGCCGTACACATGGTACCCTATGGCAAGTTGTTTATTCCGGAGATAGACCAGAAAATATGTGTCGGATGCGGCGCTTGCGAGTATGCCTGTCCGACCACCCCTTTCAAGGCAATCTATGTCAATGGCAATCCAATTCACCTGGCCGCAGAAAAACCCAGGACCGAAAAGGCGAAGAGTGGCTTGAAGGAGGGGGAGTTTCCATTTTGAGAATTACGAAACGAAGTTCAGCAAAGCTAATTACGAATTGGCTTTTAGTCGGTATTTTACGTAATTAACTAATTCACAAATGATAATGTCGTATTCCTTTCTTTGCGAACTTGGCGGGCTTTGCGCGAAACAAAAGGCAAATAGCCCAAAATTGGAAAATTTGAAACTGCGACATTTAATCGTTTTTCTAACTTAGCTTTGCTGAACTTCGTTTCGTGATTTTTAATTTTTAATTTTCCTGGCCCTGATCATCCGCTCTTTGCCCTGAAGGTCTTTCCTGGTAAGAATATCCTCGAATCCATATTCTAGCAACAACCTTTCCATTGGTTCGCCCATTCTTTCGTTGATTTCGAAGTACAAACTACCGTGAAGGTGTAGATGGGCGGCAGCGAACTGAGCAATCGTGCGGTAGAAAAGCAAGGGGTCGCTGTCGGGGACAAAGAGGGCAAGATGGGGTTCAAAATCAATCACATTCCTTTGCATCCGGGCAGCCTCTTCCACCAGAACATAGGGGGGATTGCTGACAATCACCTCCCATTTTGAAAGTTCAGCGATCCCGGTAGGGTTGAAAATATCCTGCCGGGAAAACTGAACCTTTGAACTGTTCATTTGACCATTGCCCCGGGCTATGACCAGCGCTGCTTCCGAGATATCCCAACCCTCTATTCTTTCCACATCGGTGTGCTTGTCGATGGCAATGGGGATGCATCCGCTTCCGGTCCCGATGTCAAGGAGGCTTTTGCATTTCACTTTCTGATCGCCGATGATCCAGTCGACCAGCTCTTCGGTCTCCGCCCTAGGGATCAAAACTCCCGGTGCCACCTTGAATTTTAGACCATAGAATTCTGTCTCCCCGAGAATGTACTGAATGGGCTCATGGGTTAGGAGACGGTTCAGGATCTCCATGATTTGCATTATCTTTGGTTCCGGAAGAGGGTCGGACTGGTTGAGGTGCAACTGAAGCGGGGTTAAGCTGGTAACATGCTCCAGGATGATCCTGGAAAGACTCTCCACCTCTTCCCCAGCGTAAAGGGGAGAGAGTTTCTTCCGGATGGTATTTTTTGTCTTTAACATGGTAGATGCTACAAAAATAGGCAATTGCTTTAGTAATACGGCTTTTCCTGCAGAAGAAAAATTTATGGCCAGGGCCATCGAGCTGGCCAAGCTCGGGATGGGGCAGGTCGCTCCCAACCCGATGGTAGGTTGTGTGATCGTACATCAGGGGACCATTATCGGGGAGGGTTACCACCACAAATATGGGGAAGCTCATGCGGAGGTGAATGCCATCAGTTCTGTCAGGAATCTGGATTTGCTCTGTGAGTCAACGATGTATGTGACCCTGGAACCCTGTTCCCATTTTGGCAAGACACCCCCTTGTGCAGATTTGGTGGTACAGATGAAGATCCCTAAAATCGTCATTGGCAGCATGGATCCCAACGAAAAGGTATCGGGCAGGGGAATAGCGCGGCTGAAACTTGCTGGTTGTCTGGTTGAGACCGGGATGCTGGAGGAGGAGTGCAACCGGATGAACCGCCGCTTTCTTACCTTTCACCGGGAAAGAAGGCCTTACATTATCCTGAAATGGGCCCAGACGGAAGATGGTTTCATTGACAGGGATCGTTTGGAAACAGAATTCGGTCAACCTACCTGGATCACGAACGACCTATCCAGGATTGCCGTGCACAAGATGCGGTCGGACGAAGCTGCGATCCTGGTGGGGACCAATACCGCCTTGAAAGACAATCCCTCCTTGACGGTCCGTGAGTGGAGCGGCAATCATCCCTTGCGGATGGTGCTGGATCGCAGGGGAATTCTGCCGGCAACATCCGCCTTGCTGGATCAATCTACCGAGACCCTTGTCTTTACTGAATCCAGCACCGCCTCAAAGCCTAATCTGGAGTACATTGCCCTCCAATTTAAAGAAGGTATGCTGACGGAGATCAACCGTATCCTTGTGGAGAGGGGAATTCAGTCGCTGTTGGTGGAGGGTGGAAAGTCACTCCTGGAATCCTACCTTCGGGAGGGATTGTGGGATGAGGCCCGGATTTATATAGGTAATGCCAGATTTGGTGCAGGCGTCAAAGCCCCTGAAACGGATTGGGTTTTGGACAGGGAGGAGAAATTGGACGACAGCCAGATGCGGATCTATTACAGGAATAAACTAACTCCATCACTATAGTCACCCCGACAGTTTCATCCGTTAATTTAGCGACCCAGGCAACTTTAATGACTTTCTAGAAAATAACCCCTTTGGGCTATTTTTTGATTTTATTAATTTAAATAATTTTATTTGAAATTTCAATTCTGAATTTTCTTTTTCCGACTTTTTAACTGATCTATCATGAAGGAATACAGCTTGTTGTTTCTCGTTCTGGTATTTTTAGCCTTCCCTCAGTGTAAACCAGAAAACGATTCGGATAGTACAATTGATACTCCATCTGTTACCGTAACAACTGGAACCTCAAAAGAATACAGTATTAATTCCACGTCATCAACGATTGTAAAAGATGAGATTACAGGCCTGAGTTTTCAATTTCCTCAAGGAGGAAGCGGTAAATTGACAGTTGCTGCGCTGACGGAGGCCCCTGCACTTGGCGTGACGGCGAAGAAATTTACTGTCAATTTCACCGGATCAACAACTATTCAACTCCTTGCCCCCAATACCACTAACGAGATCGGTATTCTTTACTTTTACGGATCGATGACGAAAGCCTCCATCAATGGGAAAAACTTGCAGACAGGCTGGTGGCAAGTGAGCGATTATACTGAGACAACTGACCAGTTGGTTTATACGCTTAATTCACCCAATTCAACCCTGAAGGCAGCAGCTAAAAATATGTATGCCTTTGAAAGTATTACCAAGAATTCGACGGATGCAGAAAAATATGCACTAATAAAAACAACTGTCGGCCAGGTTATTGATACCTGGATCAACGCAATGCCTTCGGATCTGGCGACAACTGCAAGAGCCAGGATCAACGGCAACTACAAATACAACGTCAGCCTGTCGGGGGATGGAAGTTCCTATCTGGCCGGCAACAGCTCGATTTTCCGTAATTGCAATTTCTATTTTAAATTGTCAACGGTTGAATTGCGTACAATCGCCCATGAGGTTGGGCATTACATCTGCCATGTGCTTTTGGGTTACGACAAGTACATGGAAATATACGGCAAATTTCCAAGCGACTGGATTGGTTGTCAGATATCTCATGATCCTGGCGACAACAACGGCAGGAATGCAGGAACTCTGGAGGATTATGCCTATTTTTCGGAATACCTGATCACCGGCGCAGTGGATATGGGTTATGATTTTTCCAGTGTAAAAAAGCTGAACAATTTTGCCGATATGACCAACAATGCCTTTCCCAAGGATATAGATTACCCGGGAAGCGAAGGTTACAGCACCGCTATGCTGGTTGCACTGCAACGTAAAACCGATTTGATTTATTGCTTTGACAAGGCCTGGGGTCAAACGAAAGTACCTGTAGTGAACGCGTCCACCCAGGATGTAATAGCCATTCTTGCCAAGGGTCCAAGAGATGTGAATGAGACCAGGACGTTCATTCAAAGCTACCTGGATTCCAAAGGGAATTCCTACAAGTTCAATTTGTCGCCAATGATGGAACCATTTGGATGGTCTTACAATGGCCAGGGGAAAATCGTCGATAAAGCAGGTATACCGGTTGAAGGAGCAAAAGCACAAGTGGTTTATCAGGATTACAACAAAGAATACCGTACCTTTGAAAGTCCGAAAACCGGGAAAGACGGTGTCTTTGCACTCCCAAGGGTATTTCCCGGTACATCTATTTTAAAGGTTTTTGCCAACAATGATTCGGTCCAGAATGCCGTTACAATCAATTGGACTGAACCGACCAACAAGGGTTTAAACATGGGTAATTTCGTCATTGATTTGAAGAAAGTTCCCATTGCAGTCTCTCTGGGAGGTACTACCCTGACCTTGTTACCTGCTGCCACAACTACCGGAAATCCGAAAATTCAGCACTTCAGCAACAGAATGACCGCAACACGGACAAGCGGAACCATTACCCATACAGCAGAAATTAGTTGGTTGACTCCACCATCCGGCAATCTGGAAATTGTCGAGGGAAAAACTTTCATGAATCAGGCTATCACTTTCAAATTAGTGAAAACCTCTTCAGGTGGTAATGCCTCCTTTGATGGTTGTCAAATTTTTGTGAACAACATCAGTTCCACTTCATCGTGGTACCATGACTGGCAGCAATCCAACGAAGATGCCCTTGGATTTACTGCGCCAAGCGTGCAAAGGAACCTGCCCGCGAGCACTTCAGCCAACACGGCTACAACTACCATTGACTTACCTGTCAAAATGTCCCTGACCGATACAGGCGGCCCTGCGCCAGGTATGGATGGAGTAATTGAATTTAGCGGAGCTATACGTAATTTCTGGTCATCAGGTGACAACGTTCAATTTACCATTACCTATAAGTACAGCGACTAATCATTCGTAATTAAAATTCTTTACAAGCAGCCTCTTCAATTATCTTGCATGGAGGAGGCTGTGTAGTATTCTCTGGTATCAGGTCGTTTCATCATCCAGGAATGCTGTCTCCGGGTTTTCCTGCCTGTTTCCTAATTCGACGTTCTCTTCGTGCCCTGTGAAGGAGGTATCACCAACCCATTTTCTATATCAGCTTTGTTATGTGCACTCCAGATACTTACATTTAGCTCGAACCCGATTAAAAGTATCAGCGCCATAAAATAGAACCAGAGCATTACCACAATCAGTGTGCCGATGGAGCCATAGAGGGTGTTGTATTTGCCGAAATTGTTGATGTAGAAGGAGAAGCCAACGGAAATCAGGATGGAGAGGATGGTAGCAAGGGTGCCCCCTGCAGAAATAAACCTGAATTTCGTCTTACGGGCGGGTGCATAGTAAAATAGGAAAGCGAAAGCAAAAAAGAAAAGTAGCAGAATGACCAGCCATTTTCCCCCTATCAGCATGTAGAGCAGAAAATCATCCCGAATGACCATGTTGGCTTTCAAGAAATCCAGAACACGCTGACTAACCGTTATCAATGCCACGCTCATGGTCGTGAGGGTGGTCAGGATGATGGATAATCCGAAGGCGGTCAGGTAAAGGCTTACTATATTTCGTGTTTCTATCGCATGGATGGTATTGTTGAAGGCAACGATGACCGATACCAACCCATTGGTGGAAAAGATAAATGCCGCAAAGAAGCCAACAGAAAGCAGGCTGCCCCTGGGTTGTGTAACAATATCCTGGATAGTACTCTCGATGGCCAGGTAAGCAGTGTCGGGAACGACGCGTTGCAACAAATCCATCAATTGTGGCTGGAAATTATCGATGGGGATGTAGGGAATCAGGGTGAAAAGGAAGATGATGGTTGGGAAGACTGCCAGGATGAAATTGAAGGCAATCGCAGATGCACGGGTAGTAATGGCTCCATCCACGATGCCTTTCCAGAAAAAAAGTGCTACATCGTAAAGTGGAACCCGGTCAAAAAAAGGTAGGGTGATTCTTTTTGCCTTGTGAACGATGAGATCGAGCTGTTTGATTCCCCACTCCCTAACTATTTGGAATACAGTTGGCATGCAAGATGAATTTACGAATCTTTCTCTATTCTGAGTTGTATGATCAATGGTTTGTTGGCAAATGACTTCAGCATAAAATAGATGCGGAAATTGGCCCCGCTTGTTTGCATCTTGCCAATTCCATAGAGGGAATCGGTTCCCCCCTGAAAGGTGATTTTAAAATCGGAAGGTTTGTTCTTTTTGAAAAAATCGCCGAGTATCATCTCGCCCTGGTCCTTTGAGCAGACATTCTCCTTGTCAAGAATCACCAACTCTACGGTTTCGTTGAAATAGGTGGCTACCTGCTTTGCGTTACCTGTTTTAAGTCCGGCAGCAATCTGCGGTGGGATTTGCCCAAAGCCTTCTTTGGAGAACCCTGAAAGTATTAAAATGGCGGTGAGTGCCAAAAGAATTTTTTTCATTGTAAAATGCATTGAACTGTTAGAACGCTTAAAGAATCTATCAGACTGTCAAATATAGCCAAACCCTGCAAATTTAATGCCTGATTTTTTACTATAAGCAAAAATAACATTACTTTGTAGCTTCTCTGTCAATCTGGATGATATGAAGATAATTTTCCTGCTGGTTGGTTCGACTGATAAAAATTACCTTCAGGAGGGGGTGGCGGATTACCAAAAGCGGTTGATCCATTACCTTCCTTTTGAGATCAGGGTAATTCCTGACATTCGGAACAGCCGGCACCTTTCGGCGGAGCAGCAAATGGAGCGGGAGGGGAAGGCTATTCTGGACCAGGTTTCAACTGCGGATGAGTTGGTGCTGCTGGATGTGGCAGGTGTTGAATTTTCTTCCACCGGCCTGGCTGCCTGGATTGAGAAAAAGATGGTGGCCGGAACACGGCAGCTTGTTTTTGCGGTAGGTGGCCCCTATGGGTTCTCGGAGGCCGTCTACAAAAGAGCCGACAGCAAGCTGTCACTTTCCCGGCTGACCTTTCCGCATCAGTTGGTGCGCCTGCTATTTATCGAACAATTGTACCGTGCAATGACCATTATCAGGGGAGAACCCTACCACCATGCCTAAACAGTCAAATACCCTTTTTCGAAGATTCCACCTGCTGATCTTTGCGCTGTTGGCCCTGGCCTTGTCGTTTGGCTGGAGTTCGCTGTTTTATGCCGGACCGGATCAGGCAGCTGAAGGGAGGAGGATTTTCAGGGTGTTTGAAGAGAAGGAAAAACGGTTGAAGGGAGAGATGGAGTGGATGGCGCAATTGCTCTCATCGGGAACAAAGGTGCAGGATCTTTGGAAAGAGACTGAACGGTTGGAAGAGGAGCCCCACGGACTTTTTTACACGGTTTCTGCCAATGACACCCTGGTCTATTGGAGTTCATCGCTGGTGGCATTTGACAACAAGGCGGAGACAGTCAAGGCAGAGGGGATTCTAAAAAAGATGGCGACCGGTTGGTTTTATCTTTTTACCCGTCAGGCAGATCGATTTACTATTACGGGATACATGCTGATAAAGCGGGATTTCCCTTATCAAAATAAGTATGTGCAGTCCACTTTCCAGGAGGATTTTAAATTGTCCGACCAGTGTGAAGTGGCAACGGTGCAGCTCCCTGGAAATATTCAGGTCTTCTGTCAGGAGGGGAAATTCCATTTTGGAATACATTACAGGAACAGGGGAAGTCTGGATTCCAATGAGTTTATTCTCCCTTTTCTCTTCCTCCTGGTGTTTGTGGTTTTTCTTCAGAGCCATTTTGTTCGATGGATTTCCAGTTTGAGGCTGAATTCCCGGATCAAATTTGGACTTGTCACCTTGTTCGCAGCTGCTTTTTACCTGTTGCTCAATTTCCTCAAGCTACCGGAAGAGGTTTACAGTGCAAAACTATTTACTCCCTTTCACTTCGCCTGGGGCAGTGTACTCTCGTCACTGGGAGATTATCTCCTCTTATCCGTTTTCCTGTTTCTGTTGGCACAGTCATTTTTTGGTTTGTTTAGAAAGGAGCATATTGTCAGGGGCTTCCTTGTGGGTACCCTCTTCTTTTTTGGAGTGGCAACTGCTTATTTTGTCCTATCCACCTCCCTGGTCCTTTTGCTTTTAAAAAACTCTGACCTCTCCCTCGAACTGTACAAGAACTTTTCATTGTCGGTTCCCAATATTTTGGCAACCGGATGCATTGCCTTGCAAATCGTTGGATTGGGGGTTCTGCTGGTCAGGGTAAGGTGCGTGGTTCAGGAGGGAAAAAAATATGTTGGTTTTTTTGTGCCGGGAGCGATATTTTTGGGATTTTGGTGGTTCATCGCCTTCGTATCGGATCTCAGTTTCGCACCTGCAATTTCTGTTGCCTATCTTGTTGTGCTACTACTCCTCGATCTTACCAGTCTTGAGCTGCTGCTGAAATACAAGCGAACCACCTTGCTGGTTTTTGGCCTGGTGATGGCGTTCGGACTCAATATAACAGCGCAGAGGGAAGAGGCGAGAAGGAAAACATCCATTCAACAGGTGATGGCTGTCACTTTGGCCTCTGAGAGGGATCCTGCCGCTGAGATATTTCTCACTGAGTTTAAATCCAAGGTTACCAGGGATTCAGTGATTCAATCCTATCTTTTGCCACCCTACAGGAAGCTGGAATCTTACCTGAGGCAACAGTACTTTACGGGTTTCTGGAACAATTACCTCCTGCAGTTTACTGTCTGTACCGCAACCGACAGCGTCTATCTTCCGGATGAGCGGAAACAGTTCCCCTGCTTGGAATTTTTTCAAAAGCTCACCCTCTCCAATGGGGTGGCACTTCCCGGTTCCGACTTTTATTTTATGGACAAACTCAATGGTAGAATCTCCTACCTTGGTCAGTTGCAGCTATTTGATTTTCAGGCAAAACGGCCATTGGTGGTATACATTGAGCTGAATTCCAAAATAGTACCAGAAGGAAAGGGCTATCCACAGCTGTTGCTGGATCAACAGGCTGCCAGACGAAACAGGGAGGAGGGCTACAGTTATGCCAAGTATTACGACAACAAGCTGGTAGACAGGGGAGGAAGCTACCTCTACAATACCGTCATTTTGCCGGAGGAGCATAGGTCAGAGGAGTTCACTTTTTATGAAAAGGGCGGTTTTTCCCATTGCGTGTACAAAAGAAGCGAGGCCAATTTTGTGGTAATCAGTTATCCCCTAACCTCATTGGTAGACAAGGGGAGGGGTTTCCCAGCCCTGTTCCTGATCATTTACCTGATAGGGATTTTGTGGATCCAGGGGAACCAGCGGGTCAAGCTTCTTCCCCGGGGCCGGTTGGAACTCAGGGGGAAAATACAGCTTACCCTGGTCTCTACCTTGCTGGTCTTGCTTTTCCTGGTAGGCGGAGGTCTGGTTCAGTACAACTACCAGGAGTTTCAGCGGTCGATGAAAGAGAGCCTTGATCAAAAGGTAAGGGCCATCTCCCTGGAGCTTGGGCTGAGAATTGGCCACGCCAATAAGCTGGACTCTCTTCACACCTATCTCGGGGATCAGCTTTCCGAAATTTCAGACATTACCTGGAGCGACATCAACTTGTACGATTTGGAGGGCAATTTGGCTGCCTCTTCGCGCAATGAAATCTTTGACAGGGGTCTGACCTCCGGAAGGATGAATCCACAGGCATTTCGGGCCATGAGTGTTCAGGGCAGTGCCACTTTTCTGCACAACGAAAACCTGGGCAAGATGGAATTTTTCTCCGTTTATGCCCCCTTGATTAACCAGAAGGAGGAGTTGACAGGATATGTTAACCTGCCCTATTTTAACCGGCAGGATGAATTTACCAGGCAGGTGACTGGGTTTATCGTTGCATTTATCAACCTATACATCCTGGTTGTTTTGTTGACCATGATGATCGCCCTGGCCATCAGTACCAAACTAACGGTACCCTTGCTTCAGATTGAACAGAAGCTGAAGGGGATCGCCCTGGGAAAGCAAAATGCACGGATCGAGTACCAGGGAGCCGATGAGATTGGGAGGTTGGTGGAAGCCTACAACAAGAAGGTGGCTGAATTGGCCGACAGTGCAGCCTTGCTGGCCAGATCGGAGCGGGAGTCTGCATGGAAGGAGATGGCAAGACAGGTCGCACATGAGATCAACAACCCTCTTACCCCAATGAAATTGAATGTTCAATACCTGCAGAAGGTAAAGGAGGAGGGATCCCCCAATTTTGATGACTATTTTAACCGGGTAACCCGGATGCTGGTGGCACAGATTGATGCCTTGTCAGCCATTGCCTCTGCCTTTTCCGATTTTGCCAGAATGCCCTCCACGCACATTGAACCGGTGGAGATGGTTGGACTTGTCAGGGAAATTGCAACCCTCTTTGATGCCCCGGAAGGGTATGATCTGAAGGTTAGCTATCCCGAACTGCCGGTGGTATTTGTGTCGGGTGACAGGGATCAGCTGCGCAGGGCACTCGTGAACATCGTTCGGAATGCAACGCAGGCCATTCAGAACCGGTCACGGGGAACGATCCTGGTAAGTGTTGAAGTCAACGGTAAAATGTTACGGATTGCTGTCAGCGACAATGGAAGCGGAATTCCGGAAGCAGACCGGGACCGCCTCTTTGAACCAAGTTTTACCACCAAAAGCGGGGGAATGGGACTTGGACTGGCCATTACAAAGAGTATTCTTGAAAACTACAAAGCAGAGATCAGCTTTCGCAGCGATGCAGCAGGAACCACCTTCTACCTCGACTTCCCCACAACCTAACCCGGGAATGGATTAACCAAGGTTCTCCCTACTTCTCTGGTGTAATCAGCGGTTCCACTGCTCGAAGTTTATTCAGCAAGTCCCCCTGCTCTATGCTCTCTGCCCTCTGCTCTCTGCTCTCTGCACCATGCCCTCTGCCTAATTCCCCATCTCAGCCAAAAACTTGATCCTGATCAGCCTGATTTCAGCTACTTCGTAGTCATCCCCCAGCTCGGCAATGGCCTCTTCCATGGAATCAGACTCTGCGTCATCCTTGAAATAGTTGAAGATGTCATCTACCTGCTCCTCGTCCATGATATCGTAGATGTAGTAGTCGAGGTTGATCTTTGTGCCGGAATTGACAATGGCTTCGATCTCTGTCAGCAACGTATCCATGTCCATATCTTTGCCTGCAGCAATCTCGTCAAGCGGCAATTTGCGATCGATATTTTGAATGATGTGAACCTTGTTCTTGGATTTGTTGGCGACAGAGCGGACGACAAAATCCTGGGCACGCTCGATCCCATTCTCTTCGACATGTTTTTTTATCAGTTCGATGAATGGTTTTCCATACCGCTGGGCCTTTCCCTGACCTACCCCGATAATGTTCTGCAGTTCGTCGAGGGTGGTAGGATATTGAATCGACATGTCAGCCAGGGAGGGATCCTGAAAGATGACAAATGGCGGCAGATTGTTTTTGACAGCCACTTTTTTGCGTAAATCCTTCAGCATTGAGAAGAGCTCCGGATCGCCGGCGGCTCCACCGGTTTGAGGAACCTCTTCTGAATCCTCTTCTGCCTCGTAATCGTGGTTTTTAACGATGGTAAAGGGTTGGGGGTTATCCAGGTAGGCCCTTCCTTTGCTGGTCATCTTCAGCACTCCGTAATTTTCGATGTCCTTGGTAAGAAATCCGGCAATGATGCTTTGCCGGTAGACGGCATTCCACAATTTGTCCTTGTGCTCATCACCCTCTCCAAAAATCTCCAGCTGGTTGTGAAGAAATGATTTTACCTGGGCCGTTTCGTTCCCAGTGAGGATATTGACCAGGTGTTCGCTTTTGCATTGCTCCTTGACATCGAGTACAGCTTGCAGTGCAAGGGTTACCATCTCTTTCCCCTCTATCAGTTCCTTTGGGTTCAGGCAGTTGTCGCAATGCTCGCAATTTTCGGTAATGTATCTCTCCCCAAAGTAGTGCAGCAGAATGGTTCTGCGGCAAAGGGAAGATTCGGCAAAAGCCACAGTATCGAGCAGGAGTTGTTTCCCGATCTCCTGTTCCGCGACAGGTTTCCCCTGCATAAATTTCTCCAGTTTTTGGATATCCTTGTAGCTGTAGAAGGTAATGCATCGTCCATCCCCGCCGTCACGGCCCGCACGACCAGTCTCCTGGTAAAATCCTTCCAGCGATTTGGGAATATCATAATGTACAACAAATCTTACATCCGGTTTGTCGATACCCATCCCGAAGGCGATGGTGGCTACAATGACATCCACCTCCTCCATCAGAAATTTGTCCTGGTTGTTGGAGCGCGTGGTGGAATCCATCCCTGCATGGTAAGCCAAGGCTTTGATGCCATTGACCTGAAGCAGTTCAGTGATCTCCTCCACTTTCTTTCGGCTCAGACAATAGATGATGGCTGATTTCCCGGGATTGGTTCGGAACAGACGAATGATCTGATCTTTGGCTTTTACTTTGGGTTTTATCTCATAGAAAAGATTGGGACGATTGAAAGAGGATTTAAAGACGTTGGCGTTGAGCATTCCAAGATTCTTCTGGATGTCGCTCTGTACTTTTGGGGTTGCTGTCGCCGTCAGTGCAATGATGGGAGCCTGACCTATCTCATTGACAATAGGTCTGATTCTTCTGTATTCGGGGCGGAAATCATGTCCCCATTCAGAGA
This sequence comes from Tangfeifania diversioriginum, assembly GCA_945873105.1. Lineage (GTDB taxonomy): Bacteria > Bacteroidota > Bacteroidia > Bacteroidales > Prolixibacteraceae > CAINVV01. The sequence goes on along the minus strand of CAMCBW010000013.1, from coordinate 27,006 downwards.
TACAGTGCGCCTCATCAATCGCGTAGAAAGAAATTTTGATGGTTTTCAAAAAGTCAATGTTCTCCTGTTTCGTCAAAGATTCAGGTGCCACATAAAGCAATTTGGTTTGGCCTTTGCCAATATCTTCCTTGACCTTCTGAATGGCGGACTTGGTCAGGCTGGAATTGAGGAAGTGCGCGATGCCATCGTGCACACTAAAACTTCGGATCGCATCCACTTGATTTTTCATGAGTGCAATCAGCGGTGAGATGACGATGGCAGTGCCTTCCTGCAGCAATGCAGGTAGTTGGTAACACAAGGATTTTCCCCCGCCGGTAGGCATCAGAACAAAAGTGTCGTGTTGCGCAAGAACACTTTTGATGACCTCTTCCTGCTGACCCTTGAAGCGGTCAAATCCGAAATATTTTTGTAGTTCAGATGTCAGGGTAATATTTTTGTCAATTATCATTTAATTATTGGAATACCTTATTTTTATAAAAATACTAAGTTATAAAATATTGTCCTGCAAACAAACCAATTAATCATTATCAGTAAAATTTAACATTCGTTTCAAAAAACAGTATCCTTGGCGGCATACACTGGAGGAGCACCCAAGAAGTTGATACTTTCTGATCTTCTTTGCTTCGTCAGGCAACCTTCATATGTTTAAAGAATTGTATATTTGCGGCTGAATTTGTTACCAATTACGCTGATTTTTCATGGCAGAGAAAGAAAAAAAGTCAATTTTTTCCAAGAAGGTAAAAGGAGTAACTTCCCCGAACAATGAGATGTCCTTCCTGCAACACCTGGAAGAGCTGAGGTGGCATCTTGTGCGGGCTTCGGCAGCAGTGCTTTTTTTCGGAGTGATCGTTTTCCTGAACAGGCAGTTCATATTTGATGATGTGATACTGGCTCCCAAAAATCCTGATTTTATTACCAACCGTTTTTTTGCCTGGCTGGCAGTCCAGTTGAACTCACCCGATATTGCCATCAATACCAAACCCTTCCAGCTTATCAACATCGACCTGTCGGGGCAGTTTAGCATCCACCTGAACCTGGCGATTGTGGGGGGTATCATTATCTCAATTCCCTACATCTTGTGGGAGTTTTGGCGGTTTGTTCGCCCGGCACTCTATGAAAATGAACGGAAGCATGTTACCTCTGCCGTTTTTTACAGCACCTTTCTCTTTCTGATTGGCGTAGGATTCGGTTATTACCTCATCGTGCCGCTTACCACCCATTTTTTTGGAAGCTACCAGGTAAGTTCGGAGGTGCTCAACCAGATCAACCTTACCTCCTACATAAGTTCCGTCACTACCATTGTATTGGGAAGTGCCATTGTTTTTGAACTTCCAATCGTCATGTTTTTCCTGGCCAAGGTTGGTTTGGCCGGGACATCCTTCTTCCGGACTTACCGCAAGCATGCCTTTATTGTCCTACTGAGCCTTGCTGCGATTATCACTCCTCCCGATGCCTTTAGCATGTTGCTGGTAACCGGCCCTCTTGCCTTGTTGTATGAGTTGGGGATTTTGATGGCCAGAATGGTGGAGAAGCGACAGAAGAGCGTTGACCTTTTGGAAGCCTGAAGCATAGTGCCTAAAGTGAACTAAAGTGCCTAAAATGCCTAAAGTTGGGAACTCTGGAGATTCTGGAATAAGGCGCAAGTATTTTAGGCACTCTAGGCACTTTAAATACTCTAGGCACTTGAGGATAGAAATACAAATATTGAATTTGCAGCCATGAAGCTAAGAGCAGAAAATATTGTCAAGAAGTACCGTAACCGGACGGTTGTAAAGGGTGTTTCGATCGAATTGCAGCAGGGGGAGATCGTCGGACTTTTGGGACCAAATGGGGCAGGGAAAACTACCTCCTTCTACATGATTGTTGGGCTGATCAAAGCCGATGGGGGTAATATTTATCTGGATGACAAGGAGATTACCTCCTTCCCCGTTTACAAAAGAGCCAAGCTGGGAATTGGCTACCTGGCACAGGAGGCTTCTGTCTTCCGCCAAATGAGTGTGGAGGACAACATCAAATCCATCCTGGAGATGACGGATGAATCCAAAGAGTTTCAGCACGAGAAGCTGGAATCTTTGCTCACAGAATTTGGCTTGCAGCACATTCGCAAGAGTCTGGGCATCCAATTGTCGGGTGGTGAGCGGCGAAGGACAGAGATTGCCAGGTGTCTGGCCATCAGTCCTGCCTTTATCTTGCTGGATGAGCCTTTTGCCGGGGTGGACCCGATTGCCGTGGAGGATATTCAACAAATTGTCTTCAAGCTGAAAGAAAAAAATATTGGGATTCTGATTACCGACCACAATGTTCATGAAACCCTCTCTATCACCGACAGATCATATCTCCTTTACGACGGACGGATATTGAACAGTGGAACAGCCGAAGATTTGGCGGCAGATCCAGAGGTACGCCGACTCTACCTTGGACAGAATTTTGAACTGAGACGCCCCGTCCGGAAGGCAAAGGCTGAAGAGATCGAAGAGTTGAGCGGGGACGCGTGAGGAGGGACTGCTGGACTTAGGGACTGTTAGACTGGGGGACTTTGGGACTAAAGGACGGAGAGACGGGAATGAGGGAGATGATGAATAAAGAGCCAGTACAGACGTTGCATGCAACGTCTCCTTGAATTAATTTTTTTCAAACCCCTCGAACATTTAAAACAATTCACAAATGTTGTGGTATAGGCTGAATTAAAAATAATCGTATATTTGCAGCTCGAAAAATGCGGACGTGGCGTAATTGGTAGCCGTGCCAGACTTAGGATCTGGTGCCGAGAGGCGTGGGGGTTCGAGTCCCTTCGTCCGCACGAAATAATTAACCGCCTCTTCTATGCCGGAAGTAAAGGCGGTTTTTTAGATGTATAGAGCATCGGTTCATCCGATTGGGGTGAAAAGATTCTACATTAAATTTTGAACAATCAATATGTTAACTAATTCTTTTGTTAGCTAAAAAAACAATTCAATGCAAATTTCCAGAACAAACACCGATGAGTTGAACGCTGTGGTCAAACTCACCATTGAGAAGAGTGATTACGAAGCTACAGTAAACGAAACGCTGAAAGATTACCGCAAGAAAGCCAATATGCCGGGTTTTCGCAAAGGCATGGTTCCGGCAGGATTGATCAAGAAGATGTACGGTAAGGCTGTGCTTGCGGAAGAGATCAACAAAATGCTCAGCAATGAGTTGAACAGATACCTCAACGAAGAGAAACTTCAGATATTGGGAGAACCCCTCCCCAATGAAACCGAACAAAAGCCAATCGATTTTAACAAGGACGAGAATTTTGAGTTTGTTTTTGACCTTGGTCTTTCACCGGTCATTGACATTGACTTCAAGAAATTGGGCAAATTGCCTTACTACGAAATTGTCATCGATGAGGCAATGATCACCAACCAGGTGGAGGCATTCCAAAACCGATTTGGAAGTTATGTGGATGCAACCGATGCGGAAGAGAAGGATAACCTGGTCGGTAGCCTGAAACAGCTGGACGAAAAGGGCAATCTCCTTGAAGGGGGTATCGCCGTTGAGGAGGCTCAGGTCTCTATCCAAATGGTCAAGGACAAAAAAATCAGGGCTGCACTTTTGGGCAAGAAGGCGGGTGATATCGTGAAGTTTAACCCGAAAAAAGGTTTCGACAACGACCATTACCTGAAGCAGACCCTCAAGATCAATGATGAACAGGCAGCTGCCCTTAGCGGGGATTTTGAACTGACCGTTGCCAAAGTCAATACTTTCGTGCCTGCCGAGCTGAACGAAGAGATGTTCCAGAAATCACTCGGAGGAGTGACAGATGTTACCACCATTGAGCAGTTCAGGGAGAAGATCGCAGAAGATCTGAAATCCAATTTGGGTTATTCCTCTGAATATCGTTTCCTTTTGGATACCAAAGAGGCAATGGTCAACTATGTGGGCATGAAGTTGCCGGAGGAGTTTTTGAAAAGGTGGCTGGTTTACTCCAACGAGAAAATTACAAAGGAGCAGGTAGAGGAGGAGTTTCCCCATTTTGTGAAGGATCTGGAGTGGACACTGATCAAGAATCGTCTGGCAAAAGACAACCAGATCCAGGTTGGCGAGGCAGATGTCGTGGCTCTGGCCAAAGAGACTGCCCTGATGCAGTTCCGTCAGTATGGAATGTTCAATGTGCCGGAGGAGTATCTTGACAATTATGCCAAGTCGATCTTGAAAAACGAAGAGGAGCGTCACCGCCTGATCGAAAAGAAGTCGGAAACCATGGTGCTGGATTTTATCAAAGCCAATGGGGAACTGGCGCTGAAACCGGTTACGCAGAAAGAGTTTGACGATCTTTTTGAAAAATAGCCTTCTAAATAAGGTAGTTTACCCCAAAGTTGATCTATTGAAAGGGGTATTTTAGTAACTTTGTGGATCGAACCTTTTGCTTTGCAACAAAAGTAAGGGGTTCGATTTTTACAAAGTTTCTCATTTTAAAATCATTTTGTCATGAGTCTAAAAAGTGATGAATTTCGCAAATTTGCGACCAAGCAGATGGGTATCAGTAGTTTATCCCTGCATAAATTTGAATCGATCCACGCCAGTTATATTTCCCCTACCATCATCGAAGAGCGTCAGATGAACATTGCACAGATGGATGTTTTCTCCCGTTTGATGATGGACCGGATCATCTTCCTGGGCATTCCCATCGATGATTATGTGGCCAACATCATTCAGGCACAGCTGCTTTTCCTTGAATCCTCCGACCCGGGGAAGGATATCCAGATCTATTTCAATTCACCCGGCGGGTCTGTGCATGCCGGATTGGGCATCTACGATACGATGCAGTACATCAACTGCAACATTGCCACCATCTGTACCGGAATGGCCGCCTCCATGGCTGCGGTCCTGATGACAGCCGGTACCAAGGGGAAAAGATCTGCCTTGAAACACTCAAGGATCATGATTCACCAACCCATGGGCGGCGCCCAGGGTCAGGCTTCCGATATCGAGATTACGGCCAGGGAGATCTCTAAACTGAAACGTGAGTTGTACGAGATCATCGCCTTTCACTCCGGACAGACGGTAGAAAAGGTAGAAAAAGATTCAGACAGGGACTATTGGATGACCGCTGAAGAGGCCAAAGCATATGGCATGATTGACGAGATATTGGTTCGTCAGAAAAAATAGGCCGAGATAGCCTGCTGTTCAAAATAATTAAAGGGAAATGAAGAAAGTCGACAGGTGTTCGTTTTGCGGACGGGAGAAGAAGGATGTTCAACTGCTCATTGCTGGTATGGAAGGCCATATCTGTGAGAACTGCATTGAACAGGCCCATTCGATCGTGGAAGAGGAGTTCAAAAAAAATGTTGGCTTCGACCTCAAGGGTGTAGAGTTAAAAAAACCCAGGGAGATCAAGGCATTTCTGGATCAATATGTGATTGGGCAGGATGATGCCAAACGGATTCTTTCCGTGGCAGTATACAACCACTACAAAAGGTTGAACCAGAAAGTGACCGAAGATGGCACTGAAATTGAAAAATCAAACATCATTCTGGTCGGTCCTACCGGGACAGGCAAGACACTGCTTGCCAAAACCATCGCCCGCATGCTCCATGTTCCTTTTACCATTGTGGATGCTACAGTTTTGACAGAGGCAGGTTATGTAGGAGAAGACATTGAGAGTCTGCTTACCCGGTTGCTGCAGGCAGCGGATTACAATGTGGAAGCGGCCGAGCGGGGCATTGTCTTTATTGATGAAATAGACAAGATCGCCCGTAAAGGTGACAATCCTTCCATTACCCGTGATGTATCCGGGGAAGGGGTGCAGCAAGGTTTGCTGAAGTTACTGGAGGGGGCTGTGGTAAATGTTCCGCCACAAGGCGGTAGGAAGCATCCTGAACAGAAGATGATTCCGGTAGATACCAAAAATATCCTCTTCGTATGTGGGGGTGCTTTTGAAGGAATAGAGCGGAAGATCGGCCTGAGATTAAATACCAAGGTGGTTGGATACAAGGCCATCGCGGAACACGGGAAAATCGACAGGGACCACCTGCTTCAGTATGTCTCCCCGCAGGATTTGCGTGCTTTCGGCCTGATTCCTGAGATCGTTGGTCGTTTGCCGGTGCTGACCTACCTGGTTCCACTTGACAGGGACTCCCTCCGAAGGATCTTGACAGAGCCAAAAAATTCGATCATCAAGCAGTACCACAAACTGTTCGAGATGGACGGCATCAAACTAGAGTTCAAGGAGGAGACCCTTGACGTAATTGTTGACAAAGCCATTGAGTTTAAACTGGGGGCACGGGGCTTGCGATCGATTTGCGAAACCATCATGATTGATGCCATGTTTGACATGCCATCGGAGGGTGGAACCAGCATGGTGATCACGCCTGAATTTGCCACAGAAAAAATTGAAAAAATCAGTACACTGCGATTACAGGCAAGTTAACAGATTGTAATAAATAATATTACCTTTGACACGAATTAAAATTATAATAACAAATGAGTAAAGGAATTGTCAAATTCTTTAATGTAACAAAAGGATTTGGGTTTATCAAAGACGATGAGTCTCAAAATGAGTACTTTGTACACGTAACTGGCTTAATCGATCAAATCAAAGAGAACGACCAGGTAACTTTCGAATTACAAGACGGAAGAAAAGGTCTTATTGCTGTAAACGTAAAACAAGCTTAAATAAAGCAAGTTTCGAACAAAAAAAAGAGGGAATCCATCGGGTTCCCTCTTTTTTTTGCCAAAAAGAAGGATAAAGTAGAAAGTAGAAAGGATAAAGGATAAAGTGAGGACGCATCAATCATTGTAAGTGAATGCTTATTTTTGCCTTTCCAATTTGGTTTGAGAAGACAAAATTTCGGAGTCCCACACTTTATCCTTTAACCTTTATCCTTTAACCTTTATCCTTCTTTAGTGGCTGCCAGCGTAAATTATCATTCCGATGCCGACCACAAACAATAGGAACATGGCTGTCAGCAAACCGGAAGTGCCTTTCGATCCCTTGAACTCCTTCCAGATAAAGACCCCCCAAAGGGCAGCTACCAGGGTCGCACCCTGCCCCAGGCCATAGGAGACAGGAAATCCGGCTTTCCCTGCGGCGATTATACTCAATGACATGCCGATGCACCAGATCATTCCACCGAAAATTCCGGTAAGGTGCTCTTTTGCTCCTCCTTTGAAATATTGGGAGAAGGTAACGGGTACTCCTTCAAAAGGCCGTTTCATTAGCAGGGTGTTGAACAGGAGGTTACTTAGCAATACTCCCAGCGAGAAAAGGAGGGTGGCAGTGTAAGGGGTCAAGAATCCTGCTTCCGGATGCACAAAGTCGGTGGCCATGGAGCTGGCGACAAACCTGTAGAAGAGCGCCATCATTACCCCTCCGGCCAGTGAAAGCAGTATCCCCTTGGTGGGTATTTTCCTGGTCTGTGAGGCCATCTTGCGGTAAGCCAGAGCATCCGCCACAATGGCTGCCGTAACGAGTCCGACTCCTGCAAATAGCCAAACGACATTTCCTTGTGGTGTCGCGATGTAATTGACGATTACGCCCAACACAAGGGCAATGCCAATCCCTACCGGGAAGGCAACCGACATGCCTGCGATCGAAATGGCAGCTGCTACCAGAATGTTGGCCGCATTGAAAACGATCCCTCCCAGCATGGCTTTCCAGAGATTCGCCGGATCGGCCTGCTGGAGGTCGGTAAAGAAGTCGCGCCCCTGATCGCCGGTACTTCCCAGCGTAAGGGCAAAAACAAGTGCCATCAGTACGATGCCAATTACATAATCCCAGTAAAAGAGTTCAAATCGCCAGGATTTGGCTGCCAGTTTCTGGGTATTTGCCCAGGAGCCCCAGCAAAGCATGGTGACAATGGTGAGGACGACGGCGAGGGTGTAACTTTCGACGATGTACATAGTATTGATGTTTAGTTATAATAAATGAGGTTATGTAATGTGAAAATTGGGAAATGTGGAAATGTGAAAATTGACGGAGTGCAAGATTGTACTCAATATTCAATCTTTATCTCAAATGCGGCTAAATTTTCACATTTCCACATTTCCACATTTCCACATTTCCCAATTTCCACATTTCCCAATTTCCACATTTCCCAATTTCCACATTTCCCAATTTCCATATTTAATTTTACTCTTCTTTAAAGATAAGCGCATCGGACACATAAATCCTGCTGTCGAGTGCTTCCGGCTTTTTGTCGCCAGTGACTACCAGTTTCAGGGTATGCTTCCCTGGGGAGAGTTTGAGCGCATGGCAGATGTTGATGGGTGTTTGCTCCTGGTTGTTGTAAAAGAAGTAGGTGTCGAAAGTGGAGTGCAGCTTTCCGTCAATGTATAGGTCGGCTTTGCCACCATCCTTTTTCCAGTTTCCTTCGAGTGAGATGGCGGTTCCCTCGAATTCGAATTCCAGCGCATCTCCTTTGTTTGTAGCATATTTGGATTGATATTTCTGTGCATTACCCTCCTCCGTTTTCAAACGGTAATTTTGCCAGTTGCCTGTCAGTTTCCACCGCTTCTCGTCAAAAATAGAGATCCGCTCTCTCAGCACCATTTTTGGAAAGCTTACCTCGTAAGGGGCTGCCACGGGTACCTGCATTTTGATGCCAATCTTGTCTGCTGCAATACTTCCCCCCTCTGCCATGATTTGTCCGATGGCATATTGGTAGGTCTGGTCGACGGCTTTCCGGAAGGTGTAATCGGTGAAGATGAAAGGGGCGTCCTGAATTTCCCTGACCGCTTTTTGCATCGCCTCGGGCATTTGACTGAATCCGTTGATCACCCCCAAAACCGCCAGGGCATTGGAGGGGTTGCAATCCGAATCCTGCCCACAGCGGGTAGAGATTTCCAGTGTTTTCATGGCATCACCCTCGCCGTACAAAAGCCCCATCACGATGTAGGCCCCGTTTAATTTGGCATCGATGTTGAAAGAGGAGCCGGCCGTGCAGATGTGGGTTTTGCCCCATTTCTCCTCCAGTACCTTCCAGGAAGCGCGCCAGTCAGCAGGATTTTCGCTCCTCAGTCTGATCACATCCCGGATAATCTTCGCATAGTCCGATTCTGCTGGCAATGAAAGCAAGGCCTTTTCGACCACTTTCAGGATATTCTTTTCAAAAAATGCCTCGGTATAGAGGGCCGCAACAAATACTCCCCCGTAATAACCATCCCCGTAGTTCATGATGTGACCAATCTTGTCGGCCAGTTTGGTGGCACTGTTGGGCATCCCCGGCGACATGAATCCGATGTAATCGGCTTCGATCTGGAAGTCGATGTCGTCGGTATGGAAATTGAATTCAGGCGCTCCCGAGCGCGGGGGGAAGATACTGTCGAAGTAGTTCTTCCGTGCCTGGGCATTGGCATGCCAGAGCATGTACCCCGATTTGGCAAACAGCTCCTGGTACTTTTTGGCCGGTGCGTTGATGCCATATTGGTCCATGGTCATCAGAAAGGTTAGCTGGACGTAGAGATCATCCTGGGTGAGGGAACCGATGGCATCTGCAGGTTTCCAGCGAATACTGTCCTCGTAGGTGCGACCCAGGGCCCTGAATTCGGTCGGAGCTCCGTAGGTTACCCCCAGGATTTTCCCTGCCCATCCTCCGGCAATTTTGTCTTTCAAAATCTCCGGGGTGATGGTCCGGATGGTAGGGTCAGGCTGGCTGCAGGAGGCAAACATTGCAATAAGTGCCAAAGCAAAAATGTTAAGGTGCTTCATATAAGTTGGTCGTTTATTTGGTTTTTATCTTTACTATTTACTTTTAAACTTTTAGGACCCGTTGGACGATTTGGACCTTAACACTCTTCCCAGTCGTCACCTCATCCTAGTCTTCCCCTCGTCTCTCCATCCTTTGTTTGCTCTTTCCGTCCGAGCCTCTCATATAGCTATTATTAAAATGCTACCGCGGACGGTGAACTCCTGTCCTTCTATTTCCCGGGGTGTCGCTCCTTCGTCGCTTTACCCCTGGCTACAATACTGTAACCGCTACGCGGTAAGATTTGAGTTGTGGCGACCGGGTGGTCAAAAAAGAATTTTGTCGGCGAAATATATGATGGACGGCCACACAGGGCCGCCCCTCCAATCTCCGTTTCACTGTTTCATTTCTCCGTCCCTCCGTCCCTCCGTCATTTTTCCGTCATCACCGTCTATCCGTCATTTTCCTCTCCGTTTCTCCGTTTCACCGTTTCATTTCTTCCGTCCCCCTGCCTCTAAGTCCCTAAGTCCCCCAGTCTTTCCTCTCCGTTTCATTCCTTCCATCTCCTCGTTCTTTAGTCCTTCTTCACGGGTAAATGCATCATCCTCTTTTCAATAAATCCAGCCAGACTGTCAGGACTCATTTTCATCTTTACATACAGGTGCTTTCCTGACGGGTTCTCGTCAAAGCGATTGCTGCCGTCCGGGTTGACCCGGATGGTCCCTTTCACGGTAGTGAAAAAGGGCTCTGATCCGTAAAGTGCTATGATTACTGCTGTCTGGTCCCAGCTCATTCGTCCGTATTGGTCCTCTTTGGATCCTTTCATGGCGATCCGGAAAGCCTCCTTCACCGGACTGTTTTGAATGGGACTCCCTACCAGTTTCAACCCGGTTTTCACCTCTTTTCCAATCTCGAAGCCTGTGAACAGGATGGGCGTTGGCCAGTTTTCCAAACAGTATTTTGAGGCGGTTGAATCCATGTAGACATTGAATTCCCTTCCTTGTGGAAACCAGCCTGCCATGGCGACCAGCTTGCTGACTTTCCTGGCGACCAGCTCTGTGCCGGTTGACGGACTGATCTCATCTGCCGGAGACTGCAGCAGGTTGCTGAGATTGGTCAGGAAACCAACGGTGACCATCGTCACAGAACCGTCTGGCTGGGTGGCCAGAATCTTCCGGTACTGGGTGACCGCATCCGGGGCAGCCGCAGTAGAGCTGGTGTTGTGGGGAAAGCGGGCAACCAGCGAGTCGGGCCAGTGTTGGGAGGCACCGATGGTAACCCCTTTTGTTTTCGGAGCGCCTACCGGGATAGCCGGTCTCCCAAAATAGTGGTTCAAAACTTCGATGGTGGGGACCACCAGTGAATCCTTGTTGCAGGAGAGGATTCCCAGAATTTCGGCTTTGCCGCTATCGGCCAGGGCATGAAGTACGGCAACAGCCCCCACATCGTCGTAATCAGGGCCGATATCGGTATCGAGGATGATCCTGATAGGGCCGGTGGGTTCAGGTTTGGGCTGAGCGGTGCAAGATCCAAAGAACCAGACACAGATTAGTAGCAGGAAGACAGGTGAATTTTTCATAGAAACTTTGATTCTGTCCAGCATTAGCTCACTTCGTTCGTCCGTTTGTAGAGCTTTCATTGCAAACGATGTGAAGCAATCCGCTGAGATTTGCAGCATAATTAGAGACAATATTGGAAGGTAAATTAACTATCCATTAATGCATCGACCTCTTCCCGGTAGGGGGAAGAGGCCTGTGCGCCCATCCGGGTTACCGAGATGGAGGCGGCTTTGTTGGCAAAAAGAATGGCACTTTCGAGGTCGGTACCTTCCGCGATAGCGACGGCCAGTGCCCCGTTGAAGCAGTCACCGGCAGCGGTAGTATCCATGGCTTTGACGGGAAAGGAGGGAATTAGTTGGCAAGATGTTGGCGTGACCAGCAGGGCTCCCAGGCTTCCCATGGTTACCACCACCACGCTTACGCCTTTGTTCAGGAGGTGCCTGGCTGCAATTTCGGCCGTTTCCGTATTGTTTACCGGCAATCCTGACAATAGTTCCAATTCCGTTTCGTTGGGCGTGATCAGGTAAAGCATTTTCAACAGGGTGTCGGGCAGTGGTTGAGCAGGGGCAGGATTGAGAATGACCCTCTTTCCGGCTTTGAAGGCTATTTCTGCGGCATGGCAAACGGAATCCAGGGGAATTTCCAACTGCATCAAAAGAATTTCTGCCGAAAGAATAGCCGATCTGGCCAATTCGATCTCTTTCCCGGTAAGTTTGGCATTGGCTCCCGGTGCTACGACGATGCAGTTTTCGGCATGGTCATCTACCGTGATCAGCGCGATGCCGGAAGGGGAGGTTGGATCTGTAAAAAGAAATTCGGTGTGGAGCCCCTCTTCCCCGAAGAGGATGTTTGCCTGGGATCCAAAAATGTCGTTGCCGGTCTTGGCGACCAGTGTGACATTGCCGTTGAGCCTTGCGGCAGCAACTGCCTGATTGGCTCCTTTCCCGCCTGGGTTCATCAGAAAATCACCTCCCAGGATAGTCTCTCCCGGAAGAGGCAGCCTCGACGTTTTGATCACCATGTCGGTGTTCGAGCTACCCACCACGACGATTGATTGTTTGGTCATATAATTCAGAAGTGACTAAAGTGCCTAAAGTGCGCTAAAGTGCCTAGAGTACTTTACTTAATGCTTGATTTGTGTTGTTGCAAGGAGTCCATAACTTTAGGCACTCTAGGCACTTTAGCGCACTTTAGGCACTTTTTTTACCTATCAAATTTAAGATAAATTTTCAGAAAGGTATCCCGCGCACCCATTTAAAGGAAATTCTTGTTTATTTTGTACCAACATTGTGAAAATTATGAATATTTTAATCATTGGATCGGGTGGGAGGGAGCATGCTTTTGCCTGGAAGCTAAGACAGAGCAGTAAACTGAATCAACTCTTCATTGCTCCGGGCAATGCTGGGACTGCCGGGCTGGGTCATAATCTGGCAATCGATACGACTGATTTTGAGGCCATCAAGATTGCCGTACTCCAAAACCACATTGAGATGGTCATCGTCGGACCGGAGATACCCCTGGTTGCAGGGATCCACGATTTCTTCCTGGCAGATGAGTTGTTGAAAGAGATTCCTGTGATTGGTCCCGACAGTTATGGCGCTCGTTTGGAAGGAAGCAAGGAGTTCGCCAAGGAGTTTATGCTTCGCCACAACATACCCACCGCCAGATATTTTACCGTTCATGCAGGTAACTTTGAGGAGGGGATTTCCTTTCTTAAAACCCTTCAGGCACCCTATGTTTTGAAGGCGGATGGTCTGGCGGCCGGAAAGGGAGTCCTGATCATTGACAACCTTCCTGAAGCCATTCAGTCGTTGAAGGAGATGCTGGATGGCCTCTTCGGAAGTGCCAGTTCCACCGTAGTCATCGAGGAGTTTTTATCGGGGGTGGAGTGTTCGGTATTTGTGCTGACAGATGGCACCCACTACAAAATATTGCCGGAGGCAAAGGATTACAAGCGGATCGGAGAGGGTGATACCGGACTGAATACCGGTGGAATGGGAGCCATTTCTCCGGTGCCTTTTGTTACGGAGCAATTTATGAAAAAGGTGGAGGAGCGGATGGTTCTTCCAACTGTGAATGGATTGCGAAAGGAGGGTATAGCCTTCAAGGGATTCCTCTTCCTTGGATTGATGAACTGCCAGGGTGAACCTTACCTGATTGAATACAATGTCAGAATGGGAGATCCTGAGACAGAGGCTGTCATGATGCGAATTCAATCCGATTTGGTCGATCTGTTTGAGGGGGTTGCACAGGGAAATCTGGATGAAAAGAACCTGGTCACCGATCCCCGGACTGCTGTCACGGTAGTTGTGGTGGCAGGTGGTTATCCCGGCAGTTTCGAAAAGGGACATGTAATCAGCAACCTTGAATTGGTGGAAGAGAGTGTCGTATTTCATGCAGGAACCCGTCTGGCAGGGGAGGAGATTCTTACCAATGGGGGGAGGGTCCTGGCTGTAAGTTCGATAGGCAACTCCATGGAGGAGGCACTGTCCAAAAGTTACAGGAATATTGAACGCATCTCTTTCGAGAAGATGTACTTCCGCAGTGATTTGGGATTTGATTTAAAATAGATATCCATGTTTTTGAGGCTCTTCAACAGCAAAAGTGTTTACAGCGCCATACTCATTCCGCTGGTGGCCCTCCTTTTCTGGATGGAGTCGCTAAGCGAACCTGTGTCGCTAATCATTGTGCCAGGGGAAGGGATGATGCCGCTTTACACATTTTTTGCCAAATTCTTTACCGGGAGTACCATTTGGCCGGTGGTAACTGGTTTTGTCCTTGTTTTAATCAATGCCTTGATTCTATCTCTGTTGAGTTATGAATTTCAGTTTTTACAACACAGAACCTTCCTTCCGGGAATTCTTTATGTAAGTATCGTATCTTCTTTTCCGGCGCTTCAAACATTTCACCCGGCTTATCCGGCTACATTTTTCGTTCTGTTGTCCGTCTATTTTGTTTTCTCGACCTACCACCGGAAGAATGAGATCTCCTCCACATTCAATGCCTCCTTCCTGCTCTCCATCGGCTCGCTGTTTTACCTTCCGGTGGTCACCTTGTTGCCATTGATCTGGATCTCTATTTTTGTATTGCAGAAGAGTGACAATTGGAGATTGTTGGTTATTCCGCTGATTGGTATTACTTTACCCTGGTTTCTTCTCTGGGCATTTCTATTTGTCTCTGGATCGGATCAGACCATTTTGGCGACCATTGTTCTGGGGGTAAAATCTGTAAACAACAATTTTATTTTCAATATCGGTTTTCTGGTCGTAACCGTATTTGTATTCCTTCTTTCTGTCTTTGGCAGCATAAATCTGGTCAACTCTGTCAATATCAGGAAGATGAGCACACGAAAATACTTCCTCATACTTTACTGGATGCTCGGGTTGACCCTCCCTTCTGTTTTTCTTTTTACCTCTACAGGATTGGGTATCATCGCCGTATCAACGGTACCGGTATCCTTTCTGATCACCACTTTTTTTATGTCTGGGAAACGCGGATTTTGGCGTGAATTCCTATTTTTCCTTTTCGCACTGGCCCTTGCGGCAAGCCATCTGTTACTCTTTGAACAAATCTGAACCCTCTCCGGGTAACTCTTTTGGTTGATCATCCTCGATTAGATGATCGGGCAAGGATTTTTGGGTCTTGATTCCCAGCTCCTTCAATTTTTCAGAAGTACGAACCAGGTTTCCTTTCCCGGTATGCAGTTTGCCCATGGCGTTGGCATAATTGGACTGGGCTGTCTCAATTCCCTTACCGACCTTTTCAAGATCCTGCACAAAATTGACAAACTTGTCGTAGAGGGAAGCTCCAAGAGAGGCAATTTCCAGGGCATTTTTGGTTTGGTTCTCCTGCTTCCAAATGGAGGCGATGGTGCGCAGGGAGGCGAGTAAAGTGGAGGGACTAACGATCACTACCTTGTTGTCCCAGGCGTAGTTGAACAACTCCTGATCCTCCTGGATGGCGATACTGAAGGAGGATTCTATGGGCAGGAAGAGCAGGACAAAATCCGGACTGTTCAGATTTTTGGCCGTCGGATAATGTTTGTCTGAGAGCATTTTGATGTGGGACCGGAGCGATTTGAGGTGATCGGCCAGGTGTTGAATCCGAAGTTCATCGGCCTGTTCATTGACCAACCTTTCATAGGCAATCAAGGAGACCTTGGAGTCTACAATCAGGTGTTTCTTGTCAGGAAGATGAATGATCACATCCGGCCGGATCTGCTTGCCATCGCTGTTCTCATCCAGGACCTCGCGTTCGTATTCGCGACCGAGTGTCAGGCCGGATCGTTCCAATACCCGTTCCAGCACAACTTCTCCCCAATTGCCCTGTTTCTTTACGTCGCCCTTGAGGGCATTTGTCAAATTTTGGGCGTCATTGCCAATTTTTTGGTTGAGATCCTGCAGTTTCTTTAATTCAGCCTTCAGGTCGGTCTGGTCCCGGAGGGATTTTTCATACGACTCCTCCACCTTCTTCTCAAAGGTCGTAATTTTCTCTTTGAGAGGGGAAAGGATCTCTCCGATATTTTTCTGGTTCAGGGTCGTAAACTCTGCCGAGTGTTCTTTCAGAATTTTGTGGGCTACATTTTCGAATTCCACGGTGAGCCGCTTCTGGATTTGCTCCAACTCAGCTGCTTTGTCGGTCAGCTGTTTTTTGGCATGTTCCAGATCAGCGCGGGAGGTGGTCAACAACTTGATAGACTCCTCGTTTTTTTGCCTTTCGGCCGATAGTTCAGTTTTCAGCCCGGCAAAGTCCCTGGAAAGGGAGGAGAGTTGCTGTTCTGCCAGCGAGCGGATTTTTTCGGCTTCGGCTATTTGGGCGAGACCATGTTTCTCGGTTTCATTGAGTTTAATCGCCTGGGCAATACGTTCGTCATTCAAACGGCGCTGTTGCCAGAGAAAAATGAGGATGCCACCGGCAAGGAAGGCCAATATTGGATAGATGAATTCCATTGAGTATATGTTTTTTGTTGCAGCTGAAAGAAAACAAAACGAGGCCACAAAGACACAAAGGCACTAAGGTACACTAAGTTTTACAAATATTGACTGTTTACTATCACCGATGAACATCTTTAGACATGTTCTATTCAGGTTTTCCTATTCAGCTCTTCTTTGTGAACCTTAGTGCCTTTGTGTCTTTGTGGCCTCGCTATTAGGTAAAAAAGCGCAACCATTCGGGACGGTTGCGCTTTCCAGATATGCTTTATTTCTCAGGGAAATTTGTAGACTATTGAATTGATTACCATTCCTGCACCGACAGAGGTCAGGACGATGTGGTCGCCAGATTCGATGGCATGGTCTTCCATCTTGTTTTTCAGCACAAGGTCCAGCAAAGTTGGCACCGTGGCTGTGGAAGAGTTGCCAAGGGTGCGGATGGTCATTGGCATCACATCCAGGTTAAACTCCTTGATTCCATACAATTTGAAGACCCTTTGAAGAATTGCTTCATCCATTTTTTCATTGGCCTGGTGGATCAGTACCTTCTTGATGTCTGTCAAATGCAGGCCGGCTTTGTCCAGGCTGGCCTTCACTACGCCTGGTACGGCACTTAGTGCATAGGCATATACTTTGTGACCGGCCATCCTGATATTTACTTCAGTTCCTTTGTAGTTGGGGTTCAAGGAGACAGCCATTTTTAACATGACCGGATCATTGTCAGATCTGCTGGCTTGTGCAAGGATCCCGATAGGGGTCTCACTTTCTACGGCTTCAACGATGGCAGCTCCGGCACCGTCGGAGAAAATCATGCGGTCGCGGTCGTAAGGATCGGAAACGCGTGAATTGACATCTGAACCAATGACCAATCCTCGTTTGAACAGTCCGCTTTTGATGTAGGCATCCGCAATGATCATGGCAGTGGTCCATCCCGGGCATCCGGCAGCTACATCGTGGGTAAATACGTTGGTGTTTTTGATGCCCAGTCCCAGTTTGATCCGGTTGGCCATTGCTGGAATCATTTCAGAGCGGTAGGTTCCCGGATATATATCTCCGAAATTGTGGGCACAGATGATGAAATCAAGTGTCTCACGGTCATATCCGGAAGAGACGATGGCATCTTCTGCTGCAAATGTTCCAAGATGGCTGGTCGACTGGTCCGGTTCGGCATACCTGCGCTCTTCGATGTTGGTGATTTCGTGGAATTTTCGGATAATCTCTTCGTTCGAAGTTGCGAATTTTTCTCCTGTGGCCGGATCATAAAATTCTGCATCCAAAAAATAGCTGTTTGGAATAACTGTTGGTGGAATGAAGGACCCTGTCCCTGCGATAACGGTATAAAGCTTTTTACCCATAATTAAATTGTTATACTAAATTCTTGTAATTTGTTTTTAGCCATGGTCTCGATGGTAAATTTGTGACCATCGAATACCCCATAGCTGAATTTTCTGATCCAGTCACCCAAAATGACCAGCCTGCTGTTTTCAGCAATTTGCTCATTCAATACAATGTGACGGTGACCAAAGATATAGTAATCAAAATGTTCCTTTGCTTCTGCGCCAATGGCATAAAGATACTGCTCTTCTGCTTCGATGGTTTTAAACGGACGGTCTCCATGCTTGTAGGAGAGACGGCTCTTTTTTGACCAATAATGGGCCAAGCGAAAAGAGAGATCCGGATGGATCTTGGCAAATGCCCACTGGGCGATCCGGTTGTGGAAGAAGGTCTTGATCAATTGATAGCCAAAATCCTTTTTCCCGAGATCATCCCCGTGCGACAAGAAGAACTTTTTGCCCATAAGTTCGATGGAGAGGTTGTCGTGGTGCACTTGCATTCCCACCTCTTCCGACAGGTAATCGAAAGCCCAGATGTCGTGGTTTCCTGTGAAGAAATGAACCGGAATACCACTGTCGCAAATGGATGCCAATGCTCCCAGTGACCGGACAAAACCTTTCGGCACAACCTTCTTGTATTCGAACCAGAAATCGAAATAGTCACCCAAAATAACCAGCATGGAGGCATCCGATTTGACCGATTGCAACCAATCTACGAAAAGCAATTCGCGCTCCCTGTTATCCTTGAGCGCCTGAGCACCAAGGTGAAGGTCCGATATGAAATAGATTTTATTTCCGATAACCGTAAAATTTTAGTGACAATCGCTTGCCAGGAAATTTCGCGCAAAGATAGTCAATAACTTTTTAAAAGTTATAGAATCTTCGAAAGTGCTTTGTCAAGTTCCGGGCCTTTTAGATTTTTTGCTGCGATTTTGCCCTCCTTGTCCAGCAGGTAGTTGGCCGGGATGCTGCGGATGTTGTAGTTCATCAATGCTTTGATACTCCCTTTCATGTCTCCGACATTGATCCAGGTAAGCTGGTCTTCCGCAATGGCAGACAGCCAGCTGCTTTTGTCCTCATCGACGCTGACCATGTAGATTTCAAAACCCCGATGTTTGTATTTGGCATAAAGCTCCACCAGAACCTGGTTTTGGATGCGGGAGGTGCGGTCTTTGGAAGACCAGAAGTGCAGGAGAACTACTTTCCCATGAAGCGACCAAAGGTCACGTTCGATTCCGGAGGTATCCGGAAGCTTGAGATTCGGAGAGTTCACCGCCGACTGGCTTATCAGGTCTGACAGCTTGGCATTTTTTTGCTGTTTAATAATGGTTAAAGTATTGTTGTATAGTGCCTTGACTTGATCGCTCTTCGGATAAATGGCATACAATGCGGAGGCGGCAGATTTCATTGCCTGAAAATCATTGGCTACAAAGTCATTCTCCCCCCATTTTTGGTAAAGGGCATAAACACTGGCCATGGAGAAGGGATTTCTCTTGACAAAATCGTTGAGGTAAGTGGTGTAATCTGAAACCACCCTGGTGTATTCCCTGTTCCAGCGCTCCAGATCTATGGTATAACCAGCATCGTTCTGGTGTTTTTGATACAACAAACGCAGGGAGTCGGATTTGGATTTGGCAGCTGCAAACCTGAAAGTAAGGTCACGAACCTTGTCCGAGTTATCGGAGCCCTTCACCGTATAATCTTTGGCAAACAGTTGGTAGGATCCGGTAATGGTTACCTTCTCGGTCGAATCGACCAACAGGGTTGCGAAATTGTTCCCGGTAAGTTGAAGCAGGAAAAAAGTTGGTTCACTTACTTTCCCTTCCAATTGAAAGGCGCCCGATTGGTCCATTTTTACCGAGTCGACCGTTGTCAGGGAGGTGGAAAGCAGTTTGTTCAGGTAGATGGTTTTACCGGCTCCTCCTTCAATCTTTCCGGAAATGGTATAGTTATTTTTTTTGCCGCAGGATGCGGTCAGCAGTACGATTGCCAGCAAGAGAAGGATACGGTTCATTTTGTCTCTTTGTATAAATGGTGATGAATGCCGGTATTTTCATCTTTAACTTCCCGGCAGGAAACGAAGAAGCAACAAAAATAAAAATTTGTAGCCAATAAAATGGATTACGAATTACGAATTACGGAAATACGAATTACAAAACGTAATTCCGTAATTCGTAATTAGCTTCGCTGAACTTCGTTTCGTAATTTGTTCTGTTAACAGTGTATGTGACCCACAAATTGTAGGGAGGCTATTTTTGATTATTTTTGTCCTTTATTTTTCAGGTGAAGCTACATTACGGATTAGACAATTTCAGGGTAGAGAGACCGGTGGTCACCATTGGTACATTTGACGGAGTTCACCTCGGGCACCGGGAGGTCATTGCCGAACTTCAGCGTATCAGCGGGATGACGGGAGGAGAATCTGTCGTTTTTACCTTTTCCCCGCATCCGCGGATGGTGGTAACCCCCAACGATGATTCGATCCGGTTGTTGACCACCCTGGAGGAGAAGGCGGTTTTGCTGGAAGAGCTTGGATTGGATCACCTGGTCATCTATCCTTTTACCCGCGAGTTTGCCGCCTTGTCGTATGCTGATTTTGTCAGGGATATTCTGGTAGGTCAAATGCATCTGTGCAAACTTGTAACCGGGTATGATCACAAATTCGGACACGATCGTCAGGGTGATTTTCACTCCTTGCAATTGCTGGGGCGGGAATTTGACTTCGAGGTGGAGCAACTGAATCCCCTTTTGGTGGAAAATGTGGCGGTAAGTTCAACCAAAATCAGGCAGGCTTTGGAGGCCGGTGACATTCGTCGGGCCAACCATTTTCTGGGTTCCTCCTACCTGTTAAAAGGTAAAGTTGTAAAAGGGAAGCGGCTTGGTCGTCAGCTTGGCTTTCCTACCGCAAATATTTTACCGGACGACCGTCACAAACTGGTGCCAACGGATGGGGTATATGCTGTTTTTGTCAAAATTGCAGGAGTACAGTACCGGGGAATGCTCAATGTGGGAACCCGTCCAACTGTCAACTCGAATGTGGATCACAGGAGCATCGAGGTTCATATTTTCGATTTTGACCTGGATATTTACGATGCTGATATTTCCATCAGTTTCGTGGAGCGTATCCGGGATGAAGAGAAATTTGAGAGCCTCAGCCAACTGAAAGAGCAGTTGATCAAAGATAAAGTCAGAACATTGTCTATCTTTGCAAACCTTAGTAATAAGAACAATTAAATGTCGTAGCATATATTTTTGAGTCTTGAGCAATTTACCAGATGTTGTCGCGCAAAGCACGCTAAGACCGCAAAAAGTAATACGACATTATCTTTTATACAAAACTTATTTTAATTTAGATCGTATTAGATCAACCACTTGTAGATTGAAATCAAAACATTTATGAACGATTACAAAGTAAAGGATATTGAATTGGCCGCCTTTGGCCGCAAGGAGATTGAGATTGCAGAAAAGGAGATGCCCGGATTGATGGCACTCCGTGCAAAATATGGTGTCGAAAAGCCACTGAAAGGGGTCCGGATCATGGGTTCCCTCCACATGACCATCCAGACAGCAGTATTGATTGAGACGCTTTCGACTTTGGGTGCGAATGTCCGCTGGGCCTCCTGCAATATTTTCTCTACCCAGGATCATGCTGCAGCTGCGATTGCGGCTGCCGGAATTCCGGTCTTTGCCTGGAAAGGGGAGAGCCTTGAGGAGTACTGGTGGTGTACGGAGCGGGCGCTTGATTTCGGCAATGGCACCGGTCCGCAGCTGATTGTGGATGATGGCGGCGATGCCACCATGATGGTTCACATTGGTCATGCTGCAGAGAAAGATCCTTCCCTTTTGGACAAGGAGGTAGAAGGGGCAGACGAGAAGGAGCTGTACAAAATACTCAAGCATATCCTGAAGACTTCTCCCAACCGCTGGAGCAATGCCATCAAAGAGATCAAGGGGGTTTCAGAGGAGACCACTACCGGCGTTCACCGTCTCTACCAGATGCTGGAACGGGGAGAGCTGATGTTTCCGGCCATCAATGTCAACGACTCTGTAACCAAGTCAAAATTTGACAACTTGTACGGATGCCGTGAATCGTTGGCCGATGGTATCAAGCGGGCTACTGATGTGATGATTGCCGGCAAAGTGGTGCTGGTTTGCGGGTACGGGGATGTAGGCAAAGGTTGTGCCCACTCCATGCGCACGTATGGAGCCAGGGTGATTGTCACGGAGATCGATCCGATCTGTGCGTTGCAGGCAGCCATGGAGGGATTTCAGGTGGCTACCATTGAAGATGTGGTATCACAGTGCAATATTTTTGTCACCACTACCGGAAACAAGGATGTCATTACTGCAGAGCATTTGGCGGCCATGCCTGACCAGGCCATTGTTTGCAACATCGGCCATTTTGACAACGAGATTCAGGTAAGCCGGCTGGAGAAGTGGCCCGGAATTCAAAAGATCAACATCAAACCACAGGTTGACAAATATTTATATCCGGATGGTCATGCGATCTTCCTGCTTGCAGAAGGTCGGCTGGTGAACCTTGGCTGTGCCACCGGGCATCCTTCGTTCGTCATGAGCAACTCCTTCACCAACCAGACACTGGCGCAGCTTGACCTCTGGAAGAACAACTATGAAATTGGGGTTTACCGGCTGCCAAAATACCTGGATGAAGAGGTGGCAAGATTGCACCTTGCCCAGATTGGGGTGAAGCTGACGACCTTGACTACTGAACAGGCCGAATACCTGGGCATTGCCAAGGAGGGACCTTACAAAGCCGAGCATTACCGGTACTAATGAAAGGTTAAAGGATAAAGGATAAAGGATAAAGGTTAAAGGAATAAAGGTTAAAGGATAAAGTAAAAGACGCTGCAAGGTTATTTTGTAGCGTCTTTTTTATGTTCAAGGAATAAAATTTTCATTCATCAAAACCCTTTAACCTTTAACCTTTAACCTTTATCCTTTTAACCTTTAGTTGTGTATCCACAACCTGTTATCCAGCACCGTCACTGCGTATTGCTGAAGGTTCCGGGTAGAGGGGCCCTTTACCGGGTAGCCGCCATTGAAGAGAATGTATTGGGAACCACATGTTTTGCAGGTAGCGGTTGGATTGCTGCTGGCCACGATTCCTGTCTGTCCGGGATTTGTCTCCACGATACTGCTTTTCAACCCCTCCAGCGGGCAGCAGGCATCGAATGCCAGGTACTGCTGGTCGCTGATACAAATGACGATCAGTCCTGCATATCCATCTGTCGGGAAAGTCATGGAATTGCCAGGTATCATTAAATTGTTGTAATTGACGAGAGAGATGTATTTGTTCACCTTTACGTAAGGAACAAAGTTGCTTTGATCGTCTGAACAAGCAGAAAAGCTCCCGGAAATGGTCAGGAGGAGGATTGCCAGGCAAACCTTGTTCCAAATAGTTCTTTTGGTGCAATTGTTTTTCATCATGTTGCAAAAATAGTGAAAAGGAAGATTCATTCGGCAATGTTAACCACCTTGTTATGAAACTATCAACTGCCTGGTCCCAAAAGAAAATAATTTGCCGTTATTGAAAAAAATTGCAGTTAAATTTGCAAAAGGAAAAAGAATATTTTTACATTTGTGAGATATAGAAATGTAGAAGAGCTCCGAGGATTGGAGTTCTTCTGTTTTTTTATGGTTAATATCGAAAATAGAACATAAGAATGACCAAAGTTACTTATATCTCCGCAGAGGGGTTGAAAAAGCTGAAAGCAGATCTGGACCGGATGCTTAACATTGAAAGGCCTGCCATCTCCAAGCTGATTGGAGAAGCTATCGAAAAAGGAGATATTTCTGAGAACGCTGAATATGATGCGGCAAAGGATGCACAAGGCATGCTGGAGGCCAAGATTGCCGTTCTGCAGGATCAGATAGCCCATGCCCGGATCATTGACCAATCCAAGATTGATACGGATGTGGTACAGATCATGAACAAAGTGACCATTAAGAATATAAAGAACAATGCCGTGATGGTATATACCATTGTATCAGATCATGAGTCCGATCTGAAGATGGCCAAAATCAGTGTAAGTACTCCTATTGCCAAGGGACTTCTTGGTAAAAAGATTGGCGATGTTGTGGATATTCAGGTTCCATCCGGCGTCATTCCTTTTGAGATCATCAACATCGAACTCAGCAACTGATAGTTCTAACTCATAACTTATAACTCATCACTCATAACTCTTTACCGATGTCTTCCATCTTTTCCAAAATAGTTGCCGGGGAGATTCCATGCTACAAGGTGGCAGAGCGGGAGGATTATCTGGCCTTTCTCGACATCTTCCCGCTTGTGAAAGGACATGTTTTGGTGGTACCCAAGAAGGAGGTGGATTATCTCTTCGACCTGGATGAAGCCAATTATGCCGGATTGATGTTATTTGCCAGGGATGTAGCAAATGCCATGGGGAAAGTGATTCCCTGCAATCGGGTAGGGGTGGCGGTTTTGGGATTGGAAGTCCCCCATGCCCATATCCATTTGATTCCACTGAACAGTGAGCGGGACATTGATTTTTCACGTCCAAAACTGCAATTCTCCCCCGAAGAGTTTGCGGCTACCGCGAAGCTGATCGCTGATGCATTCTAACCGCAAATTTATCATTTACAGACAAAGACCGATAGACTAAGGGACTGATAGACTAAGGGACTTAGGGACTGGGAGACTAAGGGACTGGGAGATCTCAATTTTAAGGTTTTTGGTTCCAATTTCACACGCTAAACTCCCTTCGTCTCCTCGTTTCCCCGTTTCCTCGTTTCCCCGTTTCATTTCTTCCGTCTCTCCGTCTCTCCGTCATTTCCCGTCATTCCTCCGCCGGAGTTCCACTCCCTTCGTCTCCCCGTTTCCCTGTTTCTCCCGACTCGTCTCCTCTTCATTTATTCGTTCCTTCCGTCCGATCCCGTCGTATTGCTTTCTTCAAAATGCTACCGCGGACGGTGAACTCCCGTCCTTTCTTTACCCGGGGTGTCGCTCCTTCGTCGCTTTACCCAGGGCTACAAATATATTTCCCCTCCGGGGAAGGATTTAAACAAATTCAATATCGTGGTCAAAGAATACCGGAGTTCAAGACATCCCCTAGTCAATCAAAAGTCCCAGTCCCTCAGTCTCCGTCATTTCAGTCTCTCCGTCATTTCAGTCTCTCCGTCATTTTCCGTCTCTCCGTCATTTTCCGTCTCTTCGTTTCTCCGTTTCCCCGTTTCTCCGTTTCATTTCTTCCGTCCCTCCGTCTCTCCGTCATTTTCCGTCATTCCTCCACCGGAGTTCCACTCCCCCCGTCCCCAAGTCCCTAAGTCCCCCAGTCATTCTTCTCCGTTTCCCCGTTTCTTATTTTACGCGATCGGGATTTTTCTTCACAAAATCCTCCCAATTCTTCGATCCCTTTTCACTGACGGGATTTTTCATCTGCAGGTAGTGGCAAACGGCTGCTGCCAGTCCGTCGGTGGCATCCAGGTCGGAGGGCATGATGGTCATGCCAAACATCTGTTTGAGGAAATAGGCGACCTGTTCCTTGGAGGAGGCGCCGTTGCCGGTAATGGCCTGTTTGATACGAAGGGGGGCATATTCGAAAATGGGCACTCCGCGGTAGAGTGAGGCTGCCATGGCAACACCCTGCGCACGGCCCAGTTTGAGCATCGACTGGATATTTTTGCCAAAGAAGGGGGCTTCGAGGGCTGTTTCATCCGGTTTGTATTCATCCACAAGGTAGAGTGTCCGGTTGAAAATGTGGCTGAGCTTTTCGTAATGTCCATTGAATCCGGAGGTTTTCACCACGCCAATTGCCACGATGTTTACCTTGTTGTCATGGATGCGGATTACACCGTAACCCATGATGTTGGTTCCGGGATCGATTCCCAATATGGTTTTGTTGATGGCCAAATCTTTTTTTGATCAAATATAGGAGAAAATTGGTGGAATTTGATGGTTATTTTGGCAGGTAGATGACCGTTATTAAAAATCAATCTTGATAGTTATTGTTTTCTGAAATAATTGAATTTATTAGTTTTTTGTTTAGATTTGAACAAGTTTTCAACAGGTTGTTAACAGAAGGAATGTTTTTTTATGTATATTTCGGGAATTGAACCCAACTTCTAAATAGTCAGGAAAATAAATCATCAGGAAAGACTCTTTTTTGGAGAATTTGGAAAGGTTTTCAAAGGGTATATTGGAAAAATGTTCAATTGTTATGGGCTATTATCAGGAGATTTTGTTGGAACGGGTGGGTAACATTTTGGATGATTAGTGTATTAAGTAAATAGTGCAGGCTCCCTGAGACCGGCTTTTTTTGAGCTGATTTGGAGATTTGCATTCAAACTATAAAGATTATACAACATATATGGTTGTGAGCAAAGTTGTAAAGAATGCCTTACGCGGAGTTTTGCCGGTTGGTAAATATCTAGTTATCATTGCTTTACTTTTATCTTCGGGTTTAACAGAGGGAGCCACAACGGATGCAGGCTCTGTTGGTTTTTCTGGGATTTCATTCGTTTCTCCTACTAACACGATAACAAGCGTAACTGGAACCACTCCTTTGTGTATTGGTGATAATGTTTTGTATTCAGCCAATGGTAAAGTAATTGATGTTGGGAGTACCGGGGCTTGGAGCAGTGATAATACAGCTGTGGCTATAGTTAACTCGATTACAGGGTCAGTTACAGCATTAGATGCAGGAACTTGCAATATTATTTTTACTATTACAGATGGCCTTGGTGGAACAGTAAGCGAGCAGCAATTGTTAACCGTAACACCGAATGCTTCTATTGTTTCTGTCACTGGTAATTCTCCATTATGTATTGGTGGTTCTGCTACCTATGCCGCATCTGGGGTTGTACTTGGCGGTGGTACAGGATTATGGAGCAGTGATAATACTGCCGTAGCAACAGTAAATTCGTCCACTGGGTCTGTCACAGCAGTCGGAGCTGGCAGCTGTAATATTATTTATACCATAACAGGTGGTTGTAGTACCCCTACGAGTAAACAACAGACCATAACTGTTACGCCGAATGTATCTATTGGCTCTGTTACGGGTACTTCTCCTTTGTGCGTTACAGGAACTGCGACCTATAGTGCGACTGGTGTAGTTTTAGGGGGCTTGGGAGCGGGTGCATGGAGTTGCGATAATACATCTGTAGCCACAGTTAATTCAAATACAGGAGTAGTCACTGCGGTAGGAGCAGGAACCTGTAACATTATTTATACAATAACAGGAGGGTGCAGTGCACCAACAAGTAAACAACAATTATTAACAGTTACTCAGAATGCTTCAATAGGTTCTTTAATTGGTACTTCACCCTTGTGCATTGGGGGTACAGCGACCTATAGTGCGACTGGAGTTGTCCTTGGGGGCTTGGGAACCGGAGCATGGAGCAGCGATAATACTGCAGTTGCTACGGTAAACGCATCTACAGGCGTAGTCACAGCAGTGGGAGCAGGAACCTGTAATATTGTTTATACAATAACAGGAGGGTGCAGTACGCCAACAAGTAAACTACAATCATTAACCGTCACACCGAATGCATC